>CAZVCT010000030.1:0-25322 GCA_964625655.1 uncultured bacterium | reverse complement strand
GCCGCGCCGAGCAGCACCGCACCTTCGTCGACCTGTGGGTCCACCAGATGAAGACACCGCTGGCTGTACTGGAACTGACGGCGGACCAGCATGACGACGAGGCATGGCGCAGCGTGGCCGAGGAGGTCGACCACCTGTCGCATGGGCTCGAGCTAATGCTGACGAGCGCGCGCCTCGAACGCTTCGAGTTCGACCTCAAGCCGACCCAGGTCGACCTGGGCGCGCTGGCCAGGGCGAGCGTGAACGGCCTGAAAGCCAGCTGGATCCGCCACGGCGTTTACCCGAGCGTGAGCGCTCCGGAGGACCCCGTGACGGTCGAGACCGACCCGAAGTGGCTGGCCGTGGTGCTGCGCCAGCTACTGACCAACGCCATCAAGTACAGCCCGCGCGGCAACCGGGTGACGGTGGCGGTGCGCGCGCTTCCCGGCGGCGCGGCCAGCGTGAGCGTGGCGGACGACGGGCTGGGCATCCCGCCCGAGGACGTGCCGCGCATCTTCGAGCGCTTCTTCACGGGCGCCAACGGGCGGCTCACGCAGGCGTCGACCGGCATGGGCCTCTACCTGGCGTCCGAGATAAGTCGGCGACTGGGGCACGAGCTGACGGTGGAGACGGCGGTGGGGGAGGGGTCGACGTTCACCGTGACCGTGCGACCTCGGGGGCTGCACCTGTTCGGTTAGGCCTGGGCTCGGAACGACTTGCCCTACGACGGAACGGACCTGGTTCCGGAATCGCAGGAGAACGCGCGCCATACAGAAGGTGACAAAGCCGTAAGGTACGTTCCTCGCCGTAAGGTTGCGCGATGGTGGGCTAAAGGGAGCCCCCGGTACTCTCTCCCAAGCAAAGGGAGACGACCAGATGACACGAGTGATCCACACCTCCACCACCGACAAGGGCGCCGTCCTCGAAGCGGCCGGCCTCACCAAGGTCTACGGCGCCGCCGGCGGCGCCAGCCACACCGCGCTCGACACCTTCGACCTGCGCGTCGCGCCAGGCGAGTTCCTGGGCGTCATGGGCCCCTCGGGCAGCGGCAAGAGCACGCTCCTGAACCTGCTGGCCACCATCGACACGCCCACCGCCGGCAGCGTCCGCGTGGCCGGCCTCGACCCCGCCAACATGCGCCCCGCCGAGCTGGCGCTCTTCCGCCGCCGCAAGCTCGGCTTCGTGTTCCAGGAGTTCAACCTGCTCGACACCCTCACGGTGCGCGAGAACATCCTGCTGCCGCTCGTGCTCGACAAGGTGAAGGTGCCCGAGATGAACCGGCGCCTGCAGCAGGTCACCGAGCGCCTCGGCATCGGCGAGCTGCTGGATAGGCGCCCCTACGAGATCTCGGGCGGGCAGCAGCAGCGCGTCGCCATCGCCCGCGCCATCATCCCGGAACCCGCCGTGGTGCTCGCCGACGAACTGACGGGCAACCTCGACTCCAAGAGCGCCCTCGACGTCATGACCACCCTGCAGGGCCTCAACGACGACGGCGTCACGGTGGTGATGGTGACGCACGACCCGTTCGCCGCCAGCTTCTGCAAGCGCATCGTCTTCATCAAGGACGGCAAGCGCTTCAGCGAGATGACGCGCGGCGCGAACCGCCAGACCTTCTTCCAGCAGGTGCTCGACTCCCTCAGCGTTATGGGGGGTGCCGCCGATGACGTTCAGGCAGCTCGCGCTTAGCAACATCCGCGGCAGCGCCCTGCGCTACGCGGCGTTCTTCCTCAGCAGCGTCTTCTCGGTACTGCTCTTCTTCGTCTACGCCCAGTTCATCCTGCACCCCGACGTCGCCAGCGGCTACATCTACGGCGGCGAGTCCACGCGTGTCGTACTCACCGTCTGCCTCGTGCTCGTGGCGGTGTTCGCCTTCTTCTTCGTGCTCTACTCCAGCGGCGCCTTCCTGCGCGCCCGCAACCGCGAGTTCGGGCTCCTGACGCTGATGGGAACCACCCGCGGGCAACTGCGGCGCCTCATCTGGCTCGAGAACACCTTCCTGTCGCTCGCCGCCATCGGGGTGGGCATCGCCCTAGGTCTGCTGCTCTCGCGCCTGTTCCTCATGGGCATCAGCCGCGTCCTGAACCTGGACGAGCCCATCCGTGCGCTGTTCGTGCCCAGCGCTGTACTGCTGACGGCCGTCAGCTTCTTCCTGCTGTTCCAGCTGGTCACCCTCGTGAGCGCCTTCCGCATCGGCAACCAGAGCGTCATCGAGTCGATGCGTGCGGCCCGCAAGCCGCGCACCCCGCCGCGTGCGTCCGGCTGGCTCGCCTTGCTCGGAGCCGCCCTGGTGCTGGCCGGCTACGTCGTGGCGTCGATAGTGGAAGGTGAGGGCGTGGTCGTCGCGTTCGTGCCGGTCGTGGTGGCGGTCGTCATCGGCACCAACCTGCTGTTCACGCACGGCTCGGTGAAGCTGCTTCAGATGCTTAGCCGCTCCAAGGGCTACCTGCGGGGAACCGGTCTGCTCGTCGTGTCGCAACTGCACTTCCGCGTTCGCGACAACGCGCGCCTGTTCGCCACCATCGCCACCCTGAGCGCGGTCGTGCTGTCGGCGGCGGGCGCCTTCTACGTGATGAGCCGGCAGCTGGCCGAGGTCACCGAGGCAACGTTCCCGCAGCAACTCACTTTCCTCGATCGCCCGACGCCCGATGGGGGTACCGCCCGCGCCGCCACGATCGACGACATCTTCGCGCGCCACGGTGTCGAGCCGAGTCTGCGTGAGGCCATCACGATTCACGAGCTCGGCTTCCGCCGCGTGGACGACCCCGACCGGACGGACTGGCTGGTGCTGGTAGGGGAGCGCGACTACACGGAGCTTGCAGCGCGCGTCGGCTTCGATCCGGCCGCGAGCGGCGCGACCACTACGCTGGCGTACCAGGACGGCTCGGCCCTCCTTGGCGCCTCCGACGGGATCCGTGCCACCCCCGTCGAGCCAGAGATGTCCGTGCCTGGCGGCGTGCGCTGGAACTGGTTCACGGTGCCCGACGAGGCGCTCGCCGAGCTGCCGACCACCGGGCGTCAGTACGCTCCCGCCACCCTCTGGCTCTACGACTGGGCGCCGGGGCGCACCTCCAACCGCTTCCAGGCGGAACTCTTCGAGGCGACGCGTGACGACCCGGTAGAGATCGGCGGGCGCTTCGTGGTCGGCCGCGTCGTGCAGGAGTCGTTCGGGCTGTCGATGTTCGCCGGCGTCTTCGTGTCGCTGCTCTTCTTCATCGGCGCGGGCAGCCTGATCTACTTCAAGCTGTTCACCGAGCTCGAGGGAGACCGGCGCCTGTTCGACCGCCTGCGGCGCCTGGGGATAACCCCGGGCGAGACCTCGCGCACCGTGACGGCGCAGATCGCCGCGCTCTTCCTGCTGCCGTTCGCGCTGGGCGCCCTGCACGCCCTCGTTGCGCTCGGAGCGCTGGGCTCGCTGCTGATGGTCGACGTGCTCGAGTACAGCCTGATCGTAGTCGGGCTCTTCGCAGCCGTGCAGTTCGCGTTCTTCCTGCTGACGCGCTGGACGTACCTGCGGGCGCTGACGCCCGCGCGTTGACCTCCGCCCAAGGCGCCCTAGCCCGAGTGGGCGCGCACGAGGGCCGTGCGCACCTTGCCCGGGAGAGGGCGCTGCGCGCTCGGATTGCTCCAGAGACAGAAGGGAGCATCGACTTCCCCCGAGCTGCCGCGCACCAGCAGGGCGCTGAGGCGACCGTAGCGGCTTAGGAAATCGGCGCGGCCGCGGCACCCGTGGGCCAGGACGAGCTTCGCGTCGTTCGCCTCCGCGCGCTGGCGGAGACGCGACATGGCGGCTGCTAGAGCGGACTCGTCCGGCGGCGTGCCGAGCACCCCGGCGATGAGCACGTTGGCGTAACCCGGCTGCAGCTGACCCAGCTTGCGGCACAGCATGTCGTCGAAGCGGGCCTGGGATAGCGTGCCTCGCGCCGCACGTAGTTCGGGCGTGGGCTCGCGGCCGGTGCCCCAGGGCGCCGCCTGTAGCCGCGTCACCTCCACCAGGAACGGGATGCTGGTGGTGAAGGTGACGGCGAAGTCGGGGCCGCCGCCCTTGAGAGGCTCGAACGACAAGCTCAACGACCGCTCGCGCAGCAGCAGGTAGGCCGTCTCGAGCTCCAGGCGCAGGTCTTCGAGCGCCTCAGGCTCCGTCGTCGTGCGGAGCTTCTTGCGCACCTTCGAGGCGTGCGCTTCCAGGAAGCCACGGAAGCGGCGCGAGGCCTTCGCCCACGCCCCCAGCTGCGCCCCGAGCGGGTGGGTTCCGGAGTCGAAGATGGTGGCGAGCAAGCTGGTCCGGGACATCTCTCGTCGCGCTCCAGTCGGGGCAGTCTCGAGGTGCCACAATCCCGCCCGGACGATGATAGCCGTGGAGGATGATGACGCAACGGCAGCGGACATAGAACTTAGTTACACCATAGGCCTATTAGACTATGCTCTAATACGACTATGGTCTCAAACGAGCCTGATCGGTTTCCGCCTTCCGCGCGCTCACTGCCTCGGTTCGTGAACCGAGAGCGCGAACTTGCGCAGTTGCAGGAACTCGCAGACCGCGGGGAGCCCGCCCTAGCGCTGCTCTACGGCCGCCGCCGCGTGGGGAAGACGTACCTGCTCGACCACGCTTGGCGGAACGAACGGGTCTTCTACTTTCTGGCAGGTGACACTACGCCTGAGCTGAACCGCAAAGAGCTCTTGCACGAGCTGAAGCCGTTCCTCGAACACCCTGACGACGCCGACCCGGCCCTCTACCCGAGCTGGCGTCATGTCTTCCGGCTCTTCTCCGACCTCGCCACAGAAGAGCGCTTCATCGTGGTCCTCGATGAGTTCCAGAACCTGCTCGGCAAGGAGGAAGACGTCGCGTCTCAGCTCATGGCCGTCTGGGACCGCGAAGTTCGCGACCGCCACTTGGTGATCGTCGCGTGCGGGTCCGAGGTATCGACGATGGAGTCCCTGGCGAGCGGTGCCGGGCCGCTCTACGGTCGTTGGAGCTGGACCGCAAGGCTCAAGCCCTTCGATTACCTGAACGCTGCAAGGATGCTCCCCGGCCGCCCGTACCGCGAACTGGCCACGTTGTACGGCATCCTGGGTGGAACACCCCGCTATCTGGCCACCATCCGGCCGACGGACGACGCGGTGACGCGACTCTGCCAGGCCTTCCTGTCTCCGAACGGAGAGATACACGTCCAAGTAGAACGGGTGCTCGAGCAGGAGCAGGGGATACGCGACAGGTCCGACTACCAGGCGGTCCTGACGGCGGTCGCCAACGGCCGTACCACGGTCTCGGACGTGGCGGGCGCCACCGGCCTGCAGGACCGGCCCCACACCGTCAGGCGAGCACTGGCGGTGTTGCAGGACCTGGAGTTCGTGTACGCCGAGCGCAACTTCGACGCTGGCGCCCGTGAGGCGCACCGACACCGCATCGCAGAGAACGCCCTCAGGTTCTGGTACCGCTTCGTCTACCCGAACCGCAGCCGCCTCGAGGTCGGCGACGTGCGCGCAGTCTGGGACAGCGCCGTTGCTCCGCACCTCGATCAGTACATGGGGAAGGTCTTCGAGCGCCTGGTGGAGGAAGCCTACGCCCGACTTCACAGGGAAATGGGGCTGGCAGCGGCCCTGCAGTGGGCCCGGTGGGAAGGCGCGGACCGCAACCGCCGCCCCATCGAAGTCGACCTCGTGGCGCGCCTCGAAGATGGACGGGTCCTCACGGGCGAGGTCGAATGGTCTTCCAGCCCCGTCTCCAGCGCGCTCCATGGCGGCCTGGTCAGGAACCTGGAAGACCTGGGCGCCTCCGGCCAAGGCTGGGCCAAGGACGCGCTGGATCCTGCTCGGTCCGCTGGCCACCTCTACGTGAGCGCGGCTGGTTTCACCGAGGAGTTCCGTGCTCTAGCCCTGAAGTCGCCCAACATCAGGCTGGTGGACCTCGACGACCTCTACGCTCCACTGCGCCGAGAGCCAACATGACCGCCAACTACGAAGCGCGGCTCAGTCGAGCGCCTCGAGGTAGGGCCTCCACTCGGGCTGGTGCCGCACGGCGTCGCGGTAGAAACCCGACAGGGACAGCTTGCTGGCAGCCGCCTCGTCGGCGATCACGTGGCAGCGCCGGTGCAGCTGCAGTGCGCTGCCCGTGATGATGCCAGTAATGGGCCCCTCGACGGTCTTGGCGAGGATGTCGGCCTTGTGCTCGCCCGTCACCACCAGCAGCGCCTCGCGCGCGTCCAGGATGGTGCCCACGCCCATGGTGAGGGCCGTGGTCGGAACGTCCTCCGGGTCGCCGCCGAACATCGCCGCGTTCTGCTCGCGGGTGTGCGGCGCCAGCGGCTGCACGCGCGTGCGCGACTGGAAGCCCGACAGCGGCTCGTTGAAACCGATATGGCCGTTGCTGCCCAACCCCAGCAACTGCAGGTCGATGCCGCCGGCTTCGGCGATGCGCGCCTCGTAGGCGTCCGCCTCGGCGTTCAGGTCGTCGGCCATGCCGTTGGGCACGTGCGTGTTCCCGCGCTCGAAGTCCAGGCGCGAGAAGAGGAAGCGGTGCATGTAGTAGCGGTACGAGCGTTCGTCGGTCGGTTCGATGCCGACGTACTCGTCGAGGTTGAACGTGCGTACCTCGGAGAAGCTGATCTGCTCCTTCTGGGCGACCCGCACCAGCTCGTCGTAGATGCCTTCCATCGTGCGGCCGGTGGCGCAGCCCAGCACGAGGTCGGGCTTGGCCATCACGCGGTCGGCTAAGAGGCGGGCGGTGAGCCGCTCGGCATGAGCGGCGGTCGGGAGGATGACGATATCCATCTGACCAGAGTACCGAACCGAGCGGGACGGCAGGGCTGCAAGTGCGCTCAGCGCACCAGCAGTCCGCCACCCGACTTGTCGGGCGCGCTCTTGAGCTTCTGGTGAAGCGCGCGTCCCTCGCGGAGGGCGGCTTCGCCCGTCTCGCGCGTAGGCGCCGCCAACACGGCCTCGACGTTGCGCTGGAAGCTGAAGAGCTCCACGTCGTAAACGGCTTCGAGTCGTTTCTGGGCGGCAAGCGCGCGCACGTCATGAAGCAGGTTCTTCAGCTGCGCAGCCTGGTAGAACGGCAACTCATCTGACATCGGTCGAATCTCACCCCCTGGGAACGTCGATTCTATTACATCGGCTTACGCTGCCGGCAGGGCGTGCAGGGTTCCCTTGACGGTGACGACGACTTCGTCGCCCACCTCTATCAGTCCCGCCTGCACCGGGTCCTGCTCGTCCACCTGGATCTCGCCCACGCCGGGAACATCGACGCGGTACTGAGCGTGACTACCCAGGAAGGTGGTTCGCTCGACACGACCCGCCAGTGACCGCTCCGGCGCAGACGCTTCTGCCCCCGCGCGCGTGAGGCTCAGACTCTCGGGTCGCGCCACGACCGTGACGCTGCCGCCTGGGGCAGCGGCGGTCCTCTCCGTCAAGGGCACCTGGGCGGAGCCCAAGCGCACGTGCCCTGCGTCGAGCACTTCCGCCTCCAGGAAGTTCGCGTCGCCGATGAAGTCCGCTACGAAGCGGTTGACCGGGCGCGCGTAGATGTCCACGGGCGCGCCTACCTGCTCCACCCGGCCGGCGTTCATGACCACCACCAGGTCGGACATGGCCATGGCTTCGATCTGGTCGTGCGTGACGTAGACGCTGGTGATTCCCAGGCGCTGCTGCAGGTCGCGGATCTCGAGGCGCATCTGCTCGCGCAGCTTGGCGTCGAGGTTGGAGAGCGGTTCGTCGAACAGGAGCAGGCGCGGCTCCATCACGATGCTGCGCGCCAGCGCCACGCGCTGCTGCTGACCTCCCGACAGCTGGCTCGGCTGGCGCTGCGCCAGTTTCTCTAGACCCACCAGCTCCAGCACCTGGTTCACGCGCTCCTCGACCTTGGCGCGCGACAACCTCTTCATTCGCAGTCCGAAGGCCACGTTCTCGCGCACGTTGAGGTGGGGGAAGATCGCGTACGACTGGAACACCATGGCGGTGTCGCGGACGTTCGGCGCCAGTTGGTCGACGCGCCGGTCACCGAACCAGATCTGGCCGCGGGTGGGCTCCTCGAAGCCGGCGATCATGCGCAGGAGCGTGGTCTTGCCACAGCCGGAGGGGCCGAGGAGGGTCACCAGCGAGCCCTTCTCGACCTCGAGGCTCACGTCGTCGACGGCCACCACCGTGGCGGTTCCATCGTGCGACTCGAACTCCTTGCGTAGCTCCAGTAAGCGTAGGTCAGCGGGCATGGTCACTCCAACGTCGGGTCGAGTCTCAGAAGCGTAGGGTCGAGGCGTCCTGCGCGGCGCGCCCCACGAGCCTGTTGATGATGGCGAACGCCACGAGGACTATCACCAGCAGCACCATGCTGTAGGCGGCGGCCACCCCGAGGCGGCCCGAGCCGACCTCGTTGAGGATCTGCACCGTCATCAGGTTCCAGTTGGCGGACACGAGGAAGATGGCTGCGCTGATCGCGGTCATGGCGCGCACGAACGCGAACACGAGGCCCGAGAAGAACGCCGGCGCGATGAGCGGCAAGGTGATCTTGCGGAAGGTCGTGATGGCGCTGGCGCCCAGGTTCTGCGCGGCCTCCTCGATGGAGGGGTCGATCTGGTTCAGGACCGCTATCCCCGACTGGATGCCGTTGGGCACGTAGCGGAACACGAAGTTCAGCACCAGGATCGCCAGGGTTCCGGTGAGGATCAGGGGTGGGCCGTTGAACGCCAGGATATAGCCGATGCCGGCCACGGTGCCGGGCACCGCGAAGTTGAGGATGGAGGTGAACTCCATGGCCGCGCGTCCGGGGAAGCGGCGACGCACCACCAGGAACGCGATGAGCATCCCCAGCACGCCGCTGATGGGTGTGGAGATGATGGCCACCACGAGCGTGTCCTTGATGGTGTCCCAGCCGACGCTGAAGACGTACTGGAAGTGCCGCAGGGTGAGAGTGTAGTCGAAGCCCCAGACACGCGTCGTCGCCCCGAGAAGGATGACGGCGTAGAAGGCGATCACGAGGATGCCGAACGCCACCACCACGCCGTACATGCTCCACTTGGCGGCGGGCGACACCGCCTTGCTGGTGGAGGCGGTCGGCTTGCCGGTGACGGTCACGTACTGCCGCTTGCTGATGTAGTAGCGCTGGATGGCGAACGCCGTCATCGACGGGATGAGCAGCACGCCGGCCAGCATGGCGCCGCGCGCGAGGTTGAACGAGCCGGTTATCTCGAGATACGCCTGCGGGGCCAGCATGGGGAACGCCGCGCCGCCCAGCACCAGCGGGTTGCCGAAGTCGGCCATCGATTCGATGAGCACGACCAGGAAGGCGCTGGCGATGCCGGGGATCGAGAGGGGGAACACGACCCGCCAGAACACCTGCCAGCGGCTCGCGCCCATGTTCAGGGCGGCGTCCTCGAGGGTCGGGTTGATGCCTGCCAGCACGCCGCGAAGGTTCAGATATGCGATGGGGGTGAACGTGAACACCTGCGAGAGGACCACCCCACCGAAGCCGTAGATACTGAAGTCCTGCAGGCCCAGCAGCTGCCTGGTCACCAGCCCGTTGAACCCGAACAGGAAGAGGATGGAGATAGCGCCCGAGAAGGGCGGCGAGACGATGGGCAGGAGCATCAGGGTGCTCAGTACGCGCTTGAGCGGCACGTCGGTGCGGGTCAGCACGAAGGCGGCCACGTAGCCCAGGGTCACGCCCAGGATGCCCACGACGCCGCCGACCAGGAGGCTGTTGCGCAGGGCGTTGCGATATAGGCGTCTCTCGGTCAGCAACTCGTAGTTGTCGAGCCCGAAGCCGTCAGGGGTCTGGAAGCTGACCAGCAGCACCCGCACGACGGGGATGAGCACGAAAACGACGAGCGCCGCCATGATGGCGACGATCAGCAGAAGCAGCAGTGGATCGCGCGCTATGACGCGCAGTTCCTTGAGCGGTTTGCGCAGCATCTGGTGGGCCTGACGGGGAAGCGCTGAGGGGTCCGGTCCCGTGCATCGGCGGCAGGACCGGACCCCGCGGGGCGCTTACTGTCCGAGGACCTCCTCGACCCAGAGGTCGACGAGGCGCTGGCGGTTGTCGGATGCGAACTGCGGGTCGAACTCGACCAGGTTGATCTCGTCGAGCGACGGCACGCCTTCGCCCGCGCTGACGTCAGAGCGGATCGGCATGAAGTAGGTCTTCTGGGCGGACAGCGCCTGCTGACCGGCTTCGGAGGTCATCCAGTCGACCAGCTGACGCGCCTCTTCGAGGTTCGTGGCGCCCTGGAGGATCGACATGGCGGCCACTTCGTAGCCGACGCCCTCGCTGGGGAAGACGATCTGGACAGGGAAGCCTTCGTCGATCAGTCGCAGGAAGCCCGGGCTGAACTGGATGGCCACGGCCGTCTCGCCCACGCCGAGGGAGCCCGAGGGCGCCGTGCCCGACTGGGTGTAGGTCTGCACGTTGGAGTTCAGCTGCCGCATGTACTCGAAGGCGGCCTCTTCACCCATGATCTCGCGCAGGGTGAGGATCACGTTGTAGGCGGTGCCGGACGCCTGCGGCGACGGCATCTGGATGACGCCGCGGTAGCTCGGGTCGAGCAGGTCCGCCCAGCTGGTGGGCACTTCCGCGCCGCGGCTCTCGAGGATGTCGGTGCGCACCCCGACTGCCAGCGGGTTGGTGTAGATGGCGTGCCAGAAGCCTTCGGCATCCTTGAAGTTCTCGGCCAACACTTCGGCGTTCTGGGAGACGTACGCCTGCGTCAGGCCGCGCTCCTTGGCGAGGATGTGGTTCTCGCTGGGGGCGCCGAACCAGACGTCGGCCTGCGGGCGGTTGCGTTCGGCCTCGATGCGCGACAGTGCCGGGCCCGAAGAGAGGAAGACCATCTGCACGTTGATGCCCGTGTCGGCCGTGAAGGCGTCGAGGATCGCGTGCGCGTTCTCTTCGTCCACGCTGGTGTACACGACGAGGTTCTGAGCCAGGCCCACGCTGAGAAGCGCGACCGCGAGAAGGCTTACGACGAACTGCTTGAGTCTCATGGCACTCCTTCCGTACTTCCCCGTCGGTACGCAGGTAGGCGAGCCGCGGGGGCACGATGCGCCGGCACGCGGCGGCGGCGAGACCGGCGCGCGTAACATCGGAGCGCGCCTATTCTACGCGACCCGCGGGTTCCGGGTCTCGCTCCATGCGTGCCTGGTGCTGGAACCCGTGCCTCTCCGCCGTGAACGACCGTGGGCGCGTCAGCCGACCGCCACGTCCCGCCGCGAGAAGCCCCACACGCCCACGCAAAGAGCCACCACCGCCAGCGCCAGCAGCAACGCCAATCCGGCCAGGTCGAAGCCGTTTCGCAATGGATCCGCGCCGAACGCCCACTCCAGCGGCGAGACGTCGGTCAGCCACCCCAGGTCGGGCAACTGTGAACCGACCGTGGACGCCAGGTAGGCGGCCACCGCGAAGCCAGCTCCCACGCCCAGCGCCACGCTGCGCCGCCCTGAGAGCGCGCCCGCCGCCAGCGCAACCATGCCGATCGCACCTCCTAATGCCCAGAACGCCACGCCCGCCGCGACCGCGTTGCCTGGTGCTATCCCCAGCTCCGCCGGCCCCGACAGCGCCACGATCGTCACCGTCAGCGCCGCAGCCACCACGCCTGCCAGCAGCGCCAGCCCTGCGGCGCGTTCCAGCACGACCTGTCGGCGCGTGACGGGGTACGAGAGGGTCACCTCGAGCGCGCCCGACTCCTCGTCGCCGGCCACGGCCCGCGCGCCCCAGCCCAGAACCGCGATCAGCAGCAGCAGTGTCCCGATCAGGCCGTAGATCGAGGCGTGCGTGTAGCCGATGCCGTCAAGCGGACCGTCCATGCCCATGGCGACGAGCAGCGCGTCGGGGATCTGCTCCATGATCGAGGTCAGCTCGGGTCCGGCCATGGACGGGTAGAGCGGCAGGTAGACGAGACAGACGGCCACGAGGCCCAGGCTCCAGCCGACCAGCCCTCGCCGGTTCTCGTGCACGAAGCGCCGCAGCAGCATCATGCGCCACCTGCTTCCCGGCCCCCACGCTGGTAGAACGCGATGACGGCCTCCTCCAGGTCGGGCTCGGCAAGCACCACGTCGTCGGCCGGAAGCCCCGCTAGCAGCGCCAGCAGCGGCCCGGGCGCGCCGACGTAGCGGCCGACTATCTGCCGCGTGTCGGGCCTCTCTTCCTCCAGCACGGCCACGTCCTTGAGCCCTTCCAGCGCTTCGAGGGCAGGCAACGCCCGCTCGACCTCCACGGCCGGCAGGCTGAGGCGCACGCGGCGCGGGGCGGTCGCCCGCAGCGCAGCCACAGCCTCGACCCGCACGAGCCGACCTCCGCTCAGGATGCCGGCCCGGCCCGCCACTTGCTGTACCTCCGACATCACGTGCGACGAGAGCAGCACGGTACGTCCCGCGTCGCGCGCCTCGCGCACCAGGCGGATGAACTCCTGCTGCAGCAGCGGGTCCAGGCCGCTCGTCGGCTCGTCCAGGATCAGCAGGTCGGCTTCGCGCATGAACGCCTGGATCAGCCCCAGCTTCTGCTTGTTCCCCTTCGAGAGGCTGCCCACGCGCCGGTCGAGGTCTGCTCCCAGGCGCTCGGCCAGCTCGTCGATGCGGCTCAGCTGGACGTCCGGAGTGAGGCGCGCGTAGAAGCGCAGCAGCTCGCGACCCGTGACGCGGCTGGCGATGCGCAGCTCGCCGGGCAGGTACGAGACGCGGCGCCGCAGTTCCACGCCGCCTGCCTGCGGCTCCAAGCCCAGCACGCGCAACGAGCCCGAGGTGGGGCGCACGAGGTCGAGCAGCAAGCGCATGGTGGTGCTCTTGCCGGCGCCGTTCGGGCCTATGAGGCCGAACACCTCGCCCCGCTCGACCCGTAGGTCCACACCCGCCAGCGCCACGTGCCGGCCGTAATGCTTGGTCAGGCCCGCCGCTTCGACGGCTGCGCCCGTAGCCGCACTTGTGGCTGCAGTCATGGTTCCACCCCCATCGTGCCCGCCCCCCGCGCAGCCACGTACCAGGCGTTCACCACCGCGAACAGCCGCTTGGCGAGCGCGCCGTTCAGGCGCGCCTCGGCGCCGGCGAAGAACTCGTCCAGATGCCGGTGGCCGCCCTGCGAAGGAACCCGCACGCTCGGGTCGTAGCGCCGCTCGCGTTCGTAGCGCACGCCCTGCAGGCACATGTCGATGAGGTTCATGTCGCGCACGAACAGCGCTTCGGGGCTGGCGCGGTTCTCGTACGCCTCCCACAGGGCGCGCACATGCGCCACGCCATCCGGCAGCAGCTCTTCGATGGCGCGTCGCTCCTGCTCGGCCTTGGCCGCTTCGCTGACCTGCCGGTCGTTCGGATCGAGGCGCGCCGCGAAGTCGCCCGTGGTGGCCTCCGCCAGGTCGTGAACCACCGCGATGGCCACGGCCTCGCGCGGGTCCACGCCCGCGGCGTCGGCGAACAGCAGGCAGAGGTAGGCGGTGCCCCACGCGTGCCCAGCCACCGACTCGGGGTCGCGGATGCCGTGCTGCACCCAGCCGGCGCGTGGCTCGTCCTTCAGCGCTGAAGCGCGGTAGGCGAGTTGCAGGCGATCTTCCTGACCGGTTGGGTCCATGTCTTCAGGCTAACCGGCTTGGAGCGCGTGCGTCACGCCTCCTCGGCGGGAACGGTGGTGGCCACGCCGCCACTCACGCCGCCACTCACGCCGCCGCTCACACCTGCGCCGGCCACCACTTCGGGGCGCCCCCGAGCCTTGGCCGGCAGCACGCGCCAGACGGCCACGTACGCCAGGCTGGCCAGGATGGTCAGGCCGGCCGCGATCGCCAGCGCGAGGCGCGGGCCGCTCTGGGTGGCCAGCCAGCCCAGGGGGCCGGAGGCGAGCGCGATGCCGCCGAAGAAGACGAGCGAGTGGACGCTCATCATCGACGAGCGCCGCGCCGAGGGGATGGCGTCGTGCATCAGGCTGTAGTGCGGCACGTTGCTGGTGGCCAGCGCGAAGTAGGCGAGGGCGAACGTGACGGCCAGCCCCACCGAGCCGCTCATGAGCGCGAACAGGAGCATGGCGCCGCCGCGCAGCAGCGTGCTGGCGCCGGCCAGCGCCGCCGGGCCTCCCGGGAAGCGCTTGCCCCACCGCATCACGGCCAGGCTGCCGCCCAGCAGCGCCACACCGGAGAGGGTGCCGAGGATGCCGAAGGGGAGGCTGGCGCCGGCGTCGTCACCGAAGGTGAACGCCGCGATCGGCTGCCAGAACGTCTCGATGCTGACCATCGCGAGGCCCGACGCGCCGGCCGCCACGAGCAGCCACCGCACCTGGGGTATCGAGCGGCTGAGGCCGAAGGCGTCCTTGAGGATGCCCGGCACGGCGCCAACGCCGACGAGTTCGCCGCCCTGCGGCTTGACGGGCTCGCGCATCAGGAAGAACGTCAGGAGCCACACCACCAGCCGCAGCACCACCCCGGCGAAGAGCGCGATGCCGAAGGCGGAGAGCGGATAGGGCAGGTCGAAGCGCGCGGTGAGGCTGGGGAGCAGCCCGCCGAGCGCCGTGCCGACCAGCATGCCGGAGGCCTGGAAGACGTTGACGGCCGCCAGGTGAGGCTGCAGCTCGACGTCGGGCTCCTGGCGCTTCAGCTCGTCGACGTACCAGGCGTCGAGCGCGCCCGAATGGAGCGCGGCGCCGATGCCCTGCAGCACGGCGTAGGCGAGGGCGATGAAAGGTCCGGTGACGAACAGCAGCGCCAGGAACGAGGCGGCCGTGAACAGCTGCGAAGCGAGCGCCACGGGCCTGCGGCCGAGCGCGTCCGCCAGGCCGCCCGTGGGCAGTTCGAGCAGCACCACCAGCACGGCGCGGATCGTGAAGGCGAGGCCGATGACTGCCAGGTCCAGGCCGCGGCCGGTCATGTGCAGCACCAGCACGGGCATCGGCACGGCGATGGCCAGCTCGAGCAGGCCGACCAGGAAGGCGTAGCGGTAGGTCAGCGCGCGCGTCGGGCCTGGTTCCACGTCACCAGCCCCGCGCGTTGTTGGGTAGCGGCGTTACGTCGGTCCGGCGGACCTCCGAGAGTTGCCCCGAGAATCTATCCGAGGGTTCAGGGGAGGCGGAAACTGTACGGGCCCCCAGCCCGAACGGCGTTACCGTTCGCACCATAGCGTCGTCTCCTTAGAAGGTGCGCGCATCATAACAACGGGAACCGGCGCCAGGTTGCAGCCGCCGGCGCCGGAACGGTGGTTCTGGGCACCTGCCCAGAGTGAGTGGGCTCGAGCCTAGATCGGCCGAGCCTACGCGGTCAGTTCGTGGTAAGGGCGAGCAGGTACGAGACGGCCGTCCACTGCACCTCGGCGTCCGCCAGCTGCTGCAGGAAGAGCACCCGCACGCGCTCGAGCTCTTCCGCGTCGAGCGCCGCGCCGAGAAGCTCCGCGTACGAGGGGCGCCCCCCGCCGCCGGCGAACCACCCCTCCACCGTGCGGCGCGCGAGGCGCTGCGGCGTCGTGACGGTCGAGAGGCTGAGGCGCGCCTCAGCGAAACCAGCCGCCAGCGCGGCGTCGCGCACCTCCTCGGGTGTCGGTCCCAGGCGACCGTCGTCGCTGGCGTAGATGGCCTCCTCGGCCGCCTGCAACCTGGCCGCCAGCTCGGGCTCGGCGCTCAGGTCCACGAGGCGGTGCAGCCGCTGCGCGCGCCGCGTGTGCGGCTCGGCCAGCACGACCATCCCACCTTCCGCCAGCAGGTCCAGGAGGGCGGGGAAGAGCGCCTCGGCTCCGCCGGCCGCGGCCAGCACGTTGCGGCCCACCACCCGGTCGAAGCGGACGTCGCCGAACGCCACCTGTCCCAGATCGCGCGCCGCAAAGCGTTCGATCACGGGCCTTTGCAGCTCGTCCAGGGCGGCCGCCTGCTGCTCGAGCGTGCGGGCGGTGGCAGCGTCGGCCTCGAGCGCCCATACCTGCCCCTCGGGCGTGCGCCGCAGCGCCTCCCACGTCAGCAGGCCCGTGCCGGCGTTCAGGTCGAGCAACAGGTGGTGCGGCAGCGGCCGCGCGATGTCGAAGATGGCGTCGCGCACCTGCGCGAGCCGCTCGCCGCTGCGCGACACCGTGCGCTCGAGCCACCGGTCGCGCGCCGCGTCCTTCGGTGACACCGTCAGGATCTCGGCGGGCTGGTCGGCGCCCGTCTCGAGCATCGCGGCCAGCTGCGCCTCGCGCTTGCGGGCCACGTCCGTGCGGATCCGCGCCTCGAAGCCGACGTTGGCAGGGTCGTAGAACAGCTTCCCCTGCAGCGCCTCGGGCAGGTACTGCTGCGCCACCCAGTGGTCGCGGTAGGCGTGCGGGTAGGCGTAGCCGGCGCCGTGGCCGAAGCTCTCGGCGTCCCGGCTCGAGTCGCGCAGGTGCGCCGGCACGTCGGCCTCGCGCTCCCGCTGCACGGCCGCCAGGGCGTCGAAGAAGCCCATGGTGCTGTTGCTCTTGGGCGCCGTCGCCAGGTAGATGGTTGCCTGCGCCAGGTGGTAGCGCCCCTCGGGCAGGCCCACGTAGTCGAACGCCTGCGCCGCGGCCGCCGTGTGCGGCAGCGCCTGCGGGTCGGCCATGCCGATGTCCTCGCTGGCCAGTATCAGCAGGCGCCGGAAGATGAAGCGTGGATCCTCGCCCGCGTAGACCATCTTCGCGAGCCAGTAGAGCGACGCGTCGGGGTCGGAACCGCGCACGCTCTTGATGAAGGCGCTGATGGTGTCGAAGTGGGCGTCGCCTTCCTTGTCGTAAAGCACCGCGCGCCGCTGGATCGACTCCTCGGCCACCTCGCGGCTTATCACCACCGCGCCGCCTTGGTTCTCGGGGGTGGTCTCGACCGCCAGCTCGAGGGCGTTCAGCAGGGCCCGCGCGTCGCCGTTCGCGACGTTCACGAGGTGGTCGAGCGCTTCGGGCAGAAGCTCGACGCGCCTGCTGCCGTAGCCGCGCTCGCGGTCGGCCAGCGCCTGCGCCGCCACGGCGCGCAGGTGGTCCTCGGTCAGGGGCTGCAGCTGGAAGACGCGGCTGCGGCTGACGAGCGCTTTGTTGACCTCGAAGAAGGGGTTCTCGGTGGTGGCGCCGATCAGGATGACCGTGCCGTTCTCGACCCATGGCAGCAGCGCGTCCTGCTGCGCCTTGTTGAAGCGGTGCACCTCGTCGACGAAGAGGATGGTGCGCACGCCGCCGCGCCGGGCGGCTTGGGCAGCCGCCACGGCCTCGCGGATGTCCTTCACGCCGCCCAGCACGGCGTTGATGGAAGCGAAGCGCGCGCGGGTCGAGTTGGCGATGACCCGTGCCAGCGTCGTCTTGCCCGTGCCCGGCGGGCCGTAGAAGATCAGCGACGAGAGCTGGTCGGCCTCGATGGCGCGCCGAAGCAGACGGCCAGGACCCACGATGTGGTCCTGGCCGATGTACTCGTCCAAGGTGCGGGGCCGCATGCGAGCCGCCAATGGCTCGGAACTCGGCGATTCGAACAGGGTCCTGGCTTCGGGGTCGGTGGACATCAGCGCCCTACATGGTAGCCGCTACCGGCCCCGAGCCAGGCTATCCCTCAGTCGGCTCTGACGAAGCGTTTCGCCTCGAGCGTGAACGGCCCGTTGGGCGCCCCGAACCAGCTGGTGACGTAGACGTAGTAGACGCCCGGTTCGAACTCGGCGAACGCCGCCGAGCTGGTGTCGTAGTTGGTGGCCTCGCTGTAGTTCCTGTCGTCGTTCTCGACGATGAGGTTACCGGCCTCGTCCGTGATCATCAGGTAGGTGTCGAACGCGTCGGAGGAGAGGTCGAAGGCGAGGGCGCTCGGCTCGGTGAGCTCGAAGACGAGCGCGACGCCCGGCAGCTCCATGTAGGGAACGATGACGGTCTCTTCGATCGACCCTTCGAAGGTGCCAGGGACGTCGAACGCCGTCGCCTCCGTGGTGCCTGGGGCGCCGCGCGTGGCGCGTTCGAGGGTGTAGCGGCCCAGGTCCAGGCTCGAGTAGCCGGTGACCACCAGCAGGTAGCGGCCCGTCGCGGGCAGCGTGAGGGTGATCTCGGAGTCGGCCGAGTAGTAGCCGTCGTCGACCCAGTCGAGGAGCGAGCCGTCAGGCGAGTAGATGGTCAGGAACGTGTCGAACTCGAGGCTCGAGAGCGTCAACTCGACGACCTCGCCCTCCTGGCCGTGCATGACGTAGAGGTCGAGGTAAGAGCCGTCTTTGAAGTTCTGGCCGTCGTCGGTGGTCAGTTCGCCGCGCAGCGGTTCGCCGTCCACCAGCACGGGCAGCTGGGACAGGTAGTAGTTGGGGACGTTGAGGCGCCCCTGCGCTAGGGCGGCGGGGAGGATGAAAAGCAGCAGAAGGCAGTACAGTCGTCGCATCGTGTTCCCTTCTCAGGTCCGCTTGGCGCGGCCGGAGCGCCTCTTCGTCGGTCAAATTGTTGGCGTCTCTCGCACAGAGTAGCTGAAGGAAGCGTGCCCCGTGACGTGTCGCTGGAACCGGCTGCGGCCGCGCGTCGTTCGGCCGCGCCTCCATCCGGTCGTTCGCGGTACGCTAGCGCGTCTATGCCTCGAACCGACACATCGTGGAGCGCCGCGGCGCGGGCCGAGAAGCGCGCCGAAGACGCCGCTCCGGCCACACCGCTGACCTGGAAGCAGAAACTGTGGCGCGAGGTGCGCGGCTACGCCGAAGCGCTCCTGATCGCCTACCTCGTGGTGACGTTCGTCTTCACGACCGTCGGTGTGGTGGGCACCTCGATGGAGCCGAACCTGAACGGGGGCGACGGGCGCGGCAACGTGCTGCAGGCGCTGCTGACGGGCGACCGCGTCTTCATCCCGAAGTACGACACCTGGCTGCGGCGCGCTGGCGTGCTCGGCGAGTACGAACGTGGCGCGGTCGTGGTGCTGCGCGAGCCCGCCAACGCCCCCAACGCGCTCCTGTTCGGTAAGCGCAACTTCTTCATCAAGCGCGTCATCGGCGTTCCGGGCGACCGGGTGCGCATCGAGGGCGGCCAGGTCTACGTGAACGGCGTGCCGCTCGATCAGGGCTTCATCACCGACGAGGCGGAGTTCCGCGTCGCGCCGGTCGACTTCCCGAAGGTGCTGGTGGCAGACGGCGAGGTCGAGGCGATGGTGATGGGCTTCAACGTCGCCCCCAACGGCGTGGCCGTGCCCGACCTGCCGATGGCCGGAGGGCAGCTGCTCCCGCAACGCGTGACCGATCCGCGCGTCCAGCTCTTCTACGGCAACGTCGTAAGCAACGTCGAGGTGCAACCCGGCACGCCCGAAGGCACGCCCGTGGTGCTCGACTTCGTGGTGCCCGAAGACTCGTACTTCGTGATGGGCGACAACCGCTCGCGCGGCGGCAGCGAGGACTCGCGCTACTTCGGTCCCGTGGACTCCATCGCCATCGCCGGCCGCGCCACCGCCGTCATCTGGCCGCCGCGCCGCGACGGCGAGTGGAACTTCCGGGGGCTGGCGGCGCCGGCAGCGTTCGAAGAGATACCCGATGGCGGGCGTGACTGAGGCGCGAAACGCAGCCGCCGCGCCGGCCCTGACGTGGCAGCAGAAGCTCTGGCGCGAGGTGAAGGGCTACGCCGAAGCGCTCGTCATCGCCTACCTGGTCGTCACGTTCCTCTTCACCACCGTAGGCGTCGTCGGCACGTCGATGGAGCCGAACCTGGACGGCGGCTCGGGTAACGGCGACGTCCTGCAGGCGCTGCTGACCGGCGACCGCGTCTTCATCCCCAAGTTCGACACGTGGCTCAGGCGCGCGGGCGTCCTGGGGGAGTACGAACGGGGCGCCGTGGTGGTGCTGCGCGAGCCCGAGAACTCGCTGACCTCGCTCGTGTTCGACCAGCGGAAGTTCTTCATCAAACGCGTCATCGGCGTGCCCGGCGACCGCGTGCGCATCGAGGCCGGCCAGGTGTACGTGAACGGCGCGCCCCTAGACCAGGGCTTCATCGAGGAGCGTGCGCCCTTCGAGATCGAACCGCAGGAGTTCCCGCGGGTGCTGGTCGAGGACGGCCGGGCGACGGCACTGAGCGTGCGCTTCGACCGCGTTCGCGACGGCGTGTACCAGCCCATACTCCCGCGGGCGGGGGAGATGGACGTCTGGACCGCCGTCGACGACCCGCGCGTGCGGCTCTTCTACGGCGAGGTGGTCGACAACCTCGTGGTGCCGGCCGGCGCCGAAGGCGTCACGGCCGCCGTGCTCGATTTCGAAGTGCCCGCGGACAGCTACTTCGTGATGGGCGACAACCGGGGGTACGCCGGCAGCGAGGACTCGCGGGTGTTCGGACCCGTCGACGCCATGGCGATCGCCGGGCGCGCCACGGCCGTCATCTGGCCGCCGCGGCGGGGTGGAGAGTGGAACTTCCGGACGTTGCCGGCGCCGCCGTTCGCAGACACCGCGGCCGCTACTGCGTCCACGATGTAAGGCAGCCGTCAGGGCACGCGTTACACAATGTGAAAACGTTGGGTGCGGGCGACCGCGATGGAGCGCGCGCCGAGCGGGGGCGAGATGACCAAGGGAATAGACAGAGACAAGCTGCTGGCCGCGTTGGCCGAACTGCCGCACGACCGTGGCCAGGTGCTGCGCACCCTTCCGCAGGTCCTGCACCAGCAGGGAGAGGGCCACGTCTCCGTGGCGGTCGTGGATCCCGACGGGGGCATGCGCATCGCCGCGAGCAACGACCCCACGATCCCGGTGGGCGCCGTCGTGCCGCCTGACGGCGTGCTTGCCCGCGTCAACCGCACGGGTCACTCCGTCTACGTCAGCGACACCCGCACCGAGCCCAACTACCGCAGCCTGGGCGCGAACCGCTACCCGGTCGAGTTCGCCCTGCCCCTGTTCGAACGCGACCACATGGTGGCCGTCCTGAACATCGAGCGCGACCCGCCCCTGTCAGCCGAGGAGCAGCGCGCCCTGGAGGCGTTCACGAGTGCCGTCAGTCACGGGCTCACGCAGGCCTCGCGCAGCCGCCAGGCGGGCCTCGCCATGGACCTGAGCGCCGCGCTGTCGGAGGCTACCTCCTTCGAAGCGGCAGCCAGCGTGGCCGTCGACATCCTCGCGCGCGACTCGGCGGCGTCCGCCGCCACCCTGCTGCGCGACGTGGGCGGCGCCATGGTCGGCGTGGCCGCCGTAGGGCTGCCCTGGTCCGCCGTCGACAACGTCCCCTACGGACAGGGCCTCGTGTGGGACGCCTGCATGTCCGGCCAGCCGCGCTTCACGCGCGACTACGCCAACGACCCCCGCGCCGTCGTTCGCAACCGCGGGACGGTCGGCCCGGTGGTCCTGGCCCTGCCCATCGATCAGCACCACACGCCGCGCGCCGCGCTGAGCCTTCACTTCCGCGACGAAGCGCACGTCAGCGCCGCCGACATCGAGCTTCTGGCAGGCATCGGCCGCCACCTGGCGGTGATGCTGGCCATCATCAAGGGCAACGAGCTGCAGGACCACCTGCTGGAGCTGCATGCGAAAGCCCTCGACAGCGCCACCAACGACCTCTACCAGCACGTGCTGGACGCCGCCATCCGCCACGTGCCCGGCGCCGAAGCCGGCAGCCTAATCGTCGTGCCGGCGGGCGCCGAGGAGTTCCGCTACGTCGCCATCAACGGCTTCGGCGAGGACGAGGTCGAGGAGGTGCGCTACACGGACGACGACATGCGGCTCTGGTACGGCGGAACCGACGACGAGTGGTTCGGCGGCCGGCCGCGGGTGCTTACCGACGAGTCGCTCGACCTGGCGGAGTTCAGCAGCCGCGCCAACACGGGCGATCAGCCGGTGACGCCACAAGCGATGACCGTCCTCAAGAGCACTGCCTGTCTCCCGGTCATCTTCCGCGGCGAGGTGCTGGCCGTCCTCAACCTCGACAACTTCACGCGCCCCGACGCCTTCGGGCACGACAGCCTGCGCACGCTGGCGCAGTTCGGCCCGGCCGTGGCGGCGCTGCTCGCGGCCGCGCAGCACCGCGACGACATCACGCGCGCCAGCCGCACCGACCCCCTCACGGGCCTCGTCAACCGCGAAGGATTCCGCGTGCAGCTCGTGCAGCAGCTGGCGCGCAGCGCCCGCACGGGCGAGGCGTTCACGCTCCTCTCCATGGACCTGACGGGCTTCAAGACGGTGAACGACACGTTCGGGCACGCCGTCGGCGACGACGCGCTCGTGCGCGTGGCGCGCGCCCTGACGAGCGCCAGCCGCCTGGAGGACGTGGCCGGCCGCTGGGGCGGCGACGAGTTCGTGGCCCTGCTGCCAGGCGCCGGCCCCGAGGACGTGAAGAGCGCGGTCGAGCGCCTCATGGGCGCCGTCTCGCTGATCGAGCTGCACGGCCACCACCTGGGGATAGACATCGGCGCCGCCACCTACCCCGAGGACGGCGTCGACCTGCTGGAGCTGATGCGCGTGGCCGACGCCCGCATGTACGACCGCAAGTCGCGTCAGAAGGTAGCGCTCGGCGCAGACTGCGCCGACCCCGCCCTGGTCCAGGAGCGGTAGCACCCGGGCGATGGAGAGCGCGCCGCCGAGCTTGCGCCCCGCCCGCGAGGGCGACGCCCCCGCCATCGCAGCCATCTACAACCAGGGGATCCGTGAGCGCGTCGCGACGTTCGAGACGAGGGAACGGAGCGCCGCGGAGGTCGCCGCCTGGCTCGGCTCCCCGCGCTACCCCGTCTGGGTGGCCGAAGTCGACGGAGCCGTCGTCGGCTGGGCGTCGGCCTCGGGCTATAGGCCGCGCGACTGCTACGCGGGCATCGCCGAGTTCTCGATCTACGTGGCGCCGGCCGCGCGCGGCCAGGGGGTGGGGCGCCGCCTGATGGAAGCCTTCCAGGAGGCGTGCCGGGAGGTGGGCTTCTGGAAGCTCGTGTCGCGGGTGTTCCCCGAGAACACGGCCTCCCTGGCGCTGCTGGAGGCCTGCGGCTTCCGCCGGGTCGGGGTGTACGAGCGCCACGCCCAGCTGGACGGCGTGTGGCGCGACGTGGTGATCGTGGAGCGCCTGCTGGACGACGCCAGCTGAGGCCCAGCGCGGCGCAGCGACCCTGCGCTTGACGCGTGCCGGACCTGCCGCTCGGCCCGCTTCGGGCCTACGGGGCGGGCCGTGGGCCGATGCTAGAATCGCCTGTCGTTACGCGGACGGTGACAGCAGGGCGGCCGGCAGTTCGGTTGCTAGTTCGGTCGCCGGTTCGGTCGCCGCCCGGCCGGCGGCAGCGAGGTTCCCTTGAAGAAGTTCTACCTGATCGACGGACATGCGCAGCTCTTCCGCGCCTACTACGCCCCCTTCCGGGACCTCACCAGCCCCGGCGGTGAGCCGGTGAAGGCCGTCTACGTCTTCACCCAGATGCTCCTGAACACCCTGAGGGTCGAACAGCCCGACTACCTGGCCGTGGCGTTCGACGTCAGCGACTTCACCACCCTGCGCAAGGGCTGGTACCCCGAGTACAAGGCCAACCGCGACAGAAGCCCGGAAGACATGCAGGTGCAGTTCGAGCGCATCCGGCAGGTCATCGACGCCCTGGGCATCCCGGTCTTCGAGGTCGAAGGGTACGAGGCCGACGACGTCATCGCCACCATCGCCGAGCGCATCCAAGACCAGCCCGTCGAGCTGCGCATCGCCAGCAAGGACAAGGACCTCCACCAGATCCTGACGCCCAAGGTGAAGCTGTGGGACCCCAGCAAGGGCGACCTGCTCGACGACGAGCTGCTGCGCCTCGAGAAGGGCTACGGCCCCGAGCAGGCGGTCGAGATCCAGACGCTGGTGGGCGACTCGACGGACAACATCCCCGGCGCCGCCGGGGTGGGCGTCAAGACGGCCGTGAAGCTCATCGACCAGTACGGCACCGCCGACGAGGTGGTCGCCAACGCCGACTCGCTGACGCCCAAGATGCGCCTGAACATCCTCGAGCACGCCAAGCAGATGGACCTGACGCGCCGCCTCGTGACGCTCGACCGCGACGTACCAATGTCGTTCGAACTGAACGACTGCCTGCGGGCGAAGCCCGACCTGGAACGGTTGCGAGGGCTCTTCGAAGAGCTCGGCTTCCGCAGCTTCGCGGAGCAGTTCGCCCAACTGGAAGGCGCGGCCGAGAAGCCCGCCGAACCCACCGAGGCCAGCGAACCGAACGGCGAGACGCGCGTCGTGGATACCCCCGAGAGGCTCGACGAGTTCCTCGAGGCGCTCGCGGAGCGCTCCTCCTACGCCCTCGACACCGAGACCACCAGCCTGCTCGCGGTCGACGCCGAAGTGGTCGGCTACTCGTTCTCGTGGGAGGCGGGCGTCGGCTACTACGTGCCGGTGCGCGGCCTCGATGCCGGTGAACCGGACGAGGACGGGCGCCAGCTCGCCTACCTCGACCCCGAGCTGGTGGCCGCGAAGCTGAAGCCGATCCTCGAGGACGCGTCCACCCTCAAGGTGGGGCAGAACCTCAAGTACGACATCAACGTCCTGCACGGCGCCGGCATCGAGCTGGCGGGGCCGCTCTTCGACACGATGGTGGCCGCCGCGCTGTTGCACCCCGAACGCCGCACGAACAACATGGACGACCTGGCGCGCGACATGCTGGGCCTGAAGACCACCCCCATCACCGAGCTGATCGGCAAAGGGAAGAACCAGGTGACGATGCTCGACGTGCCGCTGCCCAAGGTGGCGAAGTACGCGGCCGAGGACGCCGACGTCACCTGGCGCCTGTACGAGAAGCTGAGCGAGCGCCTCGAACAGGAGCCCGAGGCGATGCAGCACCTGTTCAACGACGTCGAGATGCCGCTCGTGCGCGTGCTGGCCGCCATGGAGCGCGAGGGCGTCGAGCTGGACGCCGGCATGCTGGGCGAGTACTCCCAGGCCCTCACCGTGCGCCTGGGCGAGCTGCGCGAGAACCTCTTCAAGGCGGCCGGCACCGAGTTCAACCCCGACTCGCCCAAGCAGCTGGGCGAGGTGCTGTTCGACAGGCTGGGGCTGCCCGTCATCAAGAAGACCAAGACGGGCCGCTCGACCGACGCCGAGGTGCTCGAGCGCCTGGCGTCCGAGAGCGACCACCCGCTGCCGCAGCTGCTGCTCGAGTACCGCGAGCTGAACAAGCTGCTGGGCACGTACGTGCAGCCGCTGCCGTCGTACCTGGCGGGCAGCACGGGCCGCCTGCACGCCTCGTTCCACCAGACGGGCGCCGCCACGGGCCGCCTGTCGAGTTCGGACCCGAACATCCAGAACATCCCCATCCGCACGGACGCCGGCCGCGAGATCCGCCGGGCGTTCCGGGCCGGGACCGGCAAGAGCCTCATCACCGCCGACTACTCGCAGGTGGAGCTGCGCATGCTGGCGCACTTCAGCCGCGACCCCGAGCTGGCCCGCGCCTTCCACGAGGGCCTCGACATCCACTCCTACGTGGCGTCGCAGATCTTCGAGGTGCCCATCGAGGAGGTCAACTCCGACCAGCGCCGCGTGGCGAAGACCGTCAACTTCGGCAT
>CAZVCT010000029.1:0-26619 GCA_964625655.1 uncultured bacterium | reverse complement strand
AAGAGCTTCGACCGCAACAGCTACGACTCGGGCGACTGGTTCAACGCCATCGACTGGAGCGGCCAGAGCACGGGAATGGGCCGCGGGGTGCCGCTGGGCGATGACAACCGTGACATGTGGCAGCTGATCCGTCCGCGCCTCACGGATCCCCTGCTGCAGCCCTCGCCCGAGGACGTGGCGTTCGCCAGCGCCGTGTTCCAGGAGTGGCTGACGATCCGCCGCGACGAGCCCCTCTTCCGCCTGCGCACCCCCGAGGACGTGATGGCGCGCCTCAGCTTCCACAACACGGGCCCCGAGCAGCTGCCCGGCGTGATCGTCATGCAGCTGCGCGACGACCTGCCCGAGCTGGACGACCTGGACCCGGGCACCGACCGGCTGCTCGTGGTGTTCAACGCCACGCCGAGCCGGGTGGCCGTGACGGTGCCCGAGGCAGCGGGCATCCCGTGGCTGGTGCACGAGGTGCAGGCCGGCGGCGTCGACGCGGGTACGGTCCGGGGCGCGTTCGTGGCCACGGCCAACGGCCGCGTGACCGTACCGCCCCTGACGACCGTGGTGTTCGTTGCCCCGAGCACGGGCGCGGCGCGGTGAGCCTGACCTAGCTCTCCGGCGGGTAAGTGATCTGCGTGCCGTCGACACGCGCGAAAGGCGTCAGCTTGTGGGCTGGCGCCTTCTTCTCGGTCATGATGTCGAGCACTTCCACGCCGCGCACGAGCAGCGCGTCGCCGACGAGCGAGCGGTGGCAGCGCCACGGCACGGCCTCGGAACACATGATGACGACGTCGTTGCCGCTGGCCATCTCGATGAGCTCCTCGACGGCGGCGGCGAACTCCTCGGTCTGCATGTAGTCGGCGTAGCCGCGGAACGACAGGTTGCGCCAAGCGGCGTTGGGCGAGTCCTTGCGCGGCTTTCGCAGCCCGCCCAGCTCCTTGAGCCAGCGGTACTCGATCCCCTCCGTCGGCAACGCCTGCCCTAGTGCTTCGCCCGCGAAGTGCGGATTCCGGCGCGACTTCGGGATGGTGCGGATGTCGGCGAGCTTCTTCACCCCGTGCGCCTTCAGCAGCGCCACCAGCTCGTCGAACGTGCGCGTCGAGTGGCCGATCGTGTAGATGGTCGTGTGCGCCATGCCGTCACCCTAGCGGGCGGCGGCGCTCGTCGGGCTCGAAGTCGTCCATGGCGCAGTCGTACGCCTCCTGACGCGTGCAGTATCGTGTAACGCGGAGGTTCGACGGAACGACATGGGTGGCGAACGGTTCGAGTACCGGCTGCACAAGGCCGGGGTGGTGCGCGTCTTCTGGGAAGGACG
Organism: uncultured bacterium; assembly: GCA_964625655.1. Taxonomy (GTDB): domain Bacteria; phylum Deinococcota; class Deinococci; order Deinococcales; family Trueperaceae; genus JAAYYF01. The sequence continues at coordinate 25,316 of CAZVCT010000029.1, read as the reverse complement.
CTGCGTGACGGTGCTCCGGGGCGAGCGCGGGCGGCGCCTGGCGGAGCAGTTGGCGGGCGCCTCGGACGCCGAGGTGCAGCACCTGCTGCAGCGGGTCACTGGGAACTTCAAGCGCGGCAACGAGCGTCGCAGCTGACGGACCCCAGCTTCGCCGGACGACGCGGGCCTGCCGGTCGCTGCTAGGCGCCGCGCCCGTCGGCCGCGGCTTCCAGAGCCGCGACGTCGAGCTTCTGCATCTTCAGCATGGCCTGCATGGCGCGTTGGGCGCGCTCCGGGTCCGGGTCTCCCAGAAGCCTGGGCAGGGCGTCCGGGATGATCTGCCACGACAACCCGAAGCGGTCCTTCAGCCAGCCACATTGCGACTCCCGCCCGCCACCTTCCAGCAGCCGTTCCCAGTAGTGGTCGATCTCGGCTTGAGTCTCGCAGCGGACCATGAACGACGTTCCGTCGCTGAAGCTGAAGTGCGACCCGCCATCGAAGGCGTCGAAGCGCACGCCGCCCAGCTCGAACGACACGCCGGGCCCATGGCCGTCCAGCAGCCGACCGTCCGGGAAGATGGAGACGTAGAACTCCGCCGCCTCACGGGCGCCCTCTTCGAACATCAGGAAAGGGACCACTTTCTGGGGCATCGTCAACTCCTCTAGCGCTCGGGCGAGTGTACTGCCACCGTTCGCCTGGAACCTGGGCAGACTGTAGGGAACGCACGCGTAGCCGTCAAGGCCGAAGCGTGGTTTCCCGACTGCGGTTCCTTGGCCCTACGGCTAAGCTGGCCAACAGCGAAGGAACGTCCGGAGACGCATTGCTCACTATCGAGAACCTGACCAAGCGCTACGGCCGCACCGTGGCCGTCGATTCGCTGGACCTGGCCACGAGTCCCGGCGAGGTCTTGGCGCTGCTGGGCCCTAACGGCGCCGGCAAGACCACCACCATCCGCTGTGTCACCGGCCTCGCCAGCCCCAGCAGCGGCTCGATCCGCATAGCCGGACACGACACGCGCCGTCAGCCGCTGGAAGCGAAGGCAGCCACGGGCTTCGTGCCCGACCGCGCCTGGTTCTACCCGAAGGTGACAGCCCGCGAGCTGCTCAGGTACATCGCAGGCGTGCGCCGCCAGGGCGCGGCCGAGCGGCGCATCGAAGAGCTGCTCGAGCGCTTCCGCTTGGCCGAGCATGCCGACGCCCTCACCGAGAGCTACAGCCACGGCATGCGCCAGCGCCTCGCGTTCTGCAGTGCGCTGCTGGGCGACCCGCAGCTGTTCATCACCGACGAGCCCATGGTGGGCCTGGACGTGCAGGGGCACCGCGACGTGAAGAAGCTGTTCCGCGAGCTGGCGGCAGCCGGTCGCACCGTGATCATGACCACCCACACCCTGGCGGTGGCCGAGGAGGTGGCCGACCGCATCGCCGTGATCGACCACGGGCGCCTGATAGCGCTGGGCACCATGAGCGAGCTGCGGGCCCAGACCCACCAGGCCGACACCGCCACCCTCGAGGACCTCTTCCTGCACCTGACCGAGGGCGAGAACCAGGTAGCGGAAACGGAACCCGAGCGGGCCCAGGAGCCCGCATGACGCTCGCGGGCCTGCGCCTTCGGGGAGCGCTGCGCTCGCTCACTGCACGCCCCTTGTGGCTCGTTGGCTCGCTGCTGCTGCTGGCGGCCGTCACCTACGGCGGCTACCGCCTGGTGCACGCGGGCGTGAAGTGGATCTACGCCTACCCCCTGATCGACACGATCGCGCCCGCCGTCACGCAGCGCAGCCTCGAGGGGCTGTTCCTGATGCTTATGGCGGCCGTGCTGTTCTCGGTGCTGGTCGCCAGCATCGGCACGCTCTACGGCTCGGAAGACCTGGAGCTGCTCCTGGCGCACCCGACGGACCCCTTCCGCATCTTCGGGATGAAGGTGTTGGAGCTGTTCGTCAACGCTGCCGGCTTGCCTCTGCTGTTCACCCTGCCGGTGCTGGCAGGCGTCGGCACGGCGCTGGACGCGCACCCGCTCTACTACCCGGTCAGCGTGCTGGCTGCGGCTGCGCTCTACTCGCTGCCCGTGACGCTCGGGGCGCTGCTGGCCCTGGTGCTCGTGCGCCTCTCCCCCGCCGGGCGCGTGCGCGAGGTGGCCACCGCCGTCAGCATCAGCGCCGCCGCGGCCGCGCTTCTAGGCCTGCGCGCCCTGCGTCCCGAGCAGCTGCTGAGCGTCGACCCGCAGGACAGCGCCGCGTTCGAGAGCTTCCTGACGGCCTTCGCGCGCTTAGAGATCGGCTGGCTACCGCCGGCCTGGGCGACCAACGCCAGCTGGGCGGCGCTCGATGGGCGGATCCACACCAGCCTCGTGGCGGTGCTCGCGGCCGGCGGCCTGGGCCTGGCCCTCACCGGTTTCCTGGCCCACCTGGCGTTCGCGCGCGGGTGGGTGCGCAGCCTCGACACCGCCCCGGCGGCGCGCACCCGGGCGGCGGGTCCCACGCCGGCGTGGGAGCGCTTCCTTACGCGCCGGCTCGGGGAAGTGGGCGCCATCCTGGTCAAGGACGTCCGCGTCTTCTTCCGCGACGTGCAGCAGTGGAGCCAGGTGATCGTGCTGGCGGCACTGGCGGGCGTCTACTTCGTCAGCCTGTCGGCCATCCCCGTGCCGACGCAGCAGTTCCGCGACGTGATGGGAGTGCTGAACATCGCCTTCGTCAGCTTCATCGTGGCGGGCGTGGCGCTGCGCATGGCCTACCCGAGCGTGTCGTACGAGGCCGGCACCTACTGGCTCGTGCAGGTGCAGCCGGTGCGTAAACGCAGCCTCGTGCTGGCTAAGTTCCTGTTCACGCTGCCCTTGATGCTGGCGCTGGCGCTCGGCCTTGGCTTCGCGGCGGGCAGGGTGCTGGACCTCAGCCCGACGCTGGCGTTCGGCGCGCCGCTGGCCGCCGGCTTCAGCGCCGTGGGTCTGACGGGTCTGGCCGTCGGCCTGGGCGCAGCGCAGCCGCGCTTCCAGTACACGAACCCCAACGAGCTGGCCATGACGCCGGGCGCGCTCACGTTCATGGCGCTGGCGCTGCTGTACTCGACCCTGACGACCGTGCTGCTGGCGCGCCCCGCCTGGAGCGCCCTGCAGCGGCCGGGCCTGGCCGCCTACTGGACGAGCGGCGAGGGCCTGGCCGTGATCGGCGCGCTGGCGCTGCTGACGGTGGTCGCGGCCGCGCTGCCGTTGTGGCACGGCACGCGCCAGTTGGCAGCCTACGAGCCTTAGGCGGCTGGCCTCAGGCCTTCTTCACCACGCTCGACTTGAGCCGCATGCGCCCGAAGCCGTCGATGCGGCAGTCGATATCGTGCCCGTCCACCGGCTCGACGAGCCGGATGTCGCGCACCTTCGTGCCCGACTTGATGCCCGACGCGCTGCCCTTCACCTTCAGGTCCTGCATCACGATCACGGCGTCGCCGTCGCTGAGCACGTTGCCCACCGCGTCGCGCACGACGTCCTGCTTCGCGTCACGTGCTTCGGCCGGCTCCTCGCCGGGGTTCCACTCGTGGGCACACATGGCGCAGACGGTCAGCCCATCGAGTTCGTAGGTATGCTCGCTCCCGCACTCGGGGCAGAGCGTGTTCGTTTCTTCCACGGCCACATCCTAAGCCGGTCCCGTTCGGAATAGAGTTTCCGCATGAGCGACGCTGCCGACCTTCCCGAGCACGTCAAGGAGAACCGCCGCTTCTGGGACGAGCGCGCCCACGAATGGGTTGCAGCCGGAGAGCGCGCCTGGGCTCGGGCCGAGCCGACCTGGGGCAACTGGGGCGTGCCCGAGTCGGAGCTTCACCTGCTGCCCGAGTCGATGGCCGGCATGCGGGCCGTCGAGCTGGGGTGCGGCACGGCCTACGTGTCGGCGTGGATGGCGCGGCGCGGCGCCAAGGTATCGGCGATAGACAACTCCGAGCAGCAACTGGCCACCGCAAGGCGCCTGGCGCAGGAGCACGGCCTGGAACTGGAGCTCGTCCACGGCGACGCCGAGCGCACGCCGTTCGAAAGCGGCGCGTACGACTTCGCCATCAGCGAGTACGGCGCAGCCATCTGGTGCGACCCATACGCGTGGCTGCCGGAAGCGCACCGGCTATTGAAGCCCGGGGGGCGCCTCGTGTTCCTCGGCAACCATCCGATCCAGACCATCTGCAACCCCGAGGACGGAGGGATGGTCGTAGCGAACCTGGTAAGGCCGTACTTCGACATGCACGTGGTGGACTGGACCGAGGTCGAGATCGACCCGGGCGGCATCGCCTTCAACCTGCCGCTCTCCAGGTGGTTCGACCTGTTCCGCGAGGTGGGCTTCGCGGTCGAGGACTACCGCGAGCCACGACCCGCGTCGGCCGAAGGCGGCTCGACGTTCGACATCCCGCGCGCGTGGGCGTACCGCTACCCGAGCGAGCAGGTGTGGAAGCTGCGCAAGCGCTGACGAGGGTGCCCCCCGGTAGGGAGCCGCCTCTTAGGGAGGCCGCCGGCCCGGAAGCGGGCGCGGTCCTCAGCTCCGGAAGTCCGTGAGCGCCGCCTCGAGCGGCAAGCGCCGCTTCCCGGCCGGCACGTTGGCGGCCGTTCCGTAGAAGAAGATGCCCACCACCTCTTCGCCGGCGGCGCCGGGCGCGGCGGTCGACACCAGGTCGTCGTCGCTGGCCTGTGGCTCGGCTTCATGACCGAGCAGCGCCCAGAACCCTTCGTGGCGCCACACGGCCGAGGTCGACCACTTGGTCGCCACCCCTTCGGCCCACAGGTGGAGCATGAAGTTCTGGGCGGCGCAGGCGACGGCGGCGTAGTCCTCGCGTCGCATCACGGCGTCGGCGTCCGGTGCTGGCTTCACGGTCATGATCACGATGCCCGGCACGGCCGCCCACTGCTCGCGCTTGATGGCGACCTTCTCGGGCGTAGCGCCGTCGCGCTCGAGCATCTCGGCGTTCAGCTCGGACAGGGCCCGGATGCGCGCGTCGTCCAGCAGGTAGAAGCGCCACGGCTCGGTGTGCTTGTGGTTGGGCGCCCAGCGCGCCGACTCGAGCGCCTCGCGCACGACGCCATGGTCGGGCACGGTGCTGCCGGCCAGGCGCGCCTGGCCCACCGTGCGGCGGGCTCTGAGGTTCTCCACGATCTGGGCAGGGTCGGCTGACGGTCTGGGTTCGGAAGCGGGTTCGGTCATGTGCGGCTACCCTACCGGCCCGCGCATCTGGCGGGCCAGCACCTCGCGACCATTGGGCCCGCCGGGCGAGCGGTAGGCGCCTGCCATGGCGAGCGCCGCCAGTAGCCCGAGGACTATCACGCATACGAGCGCCACGTAGCTGACCGTCGGCACCTCGCCGGCCCGGGCGGAGGCGACCCCGCCGAGGCCCCACGCGATCACGAGGGCGTAGGCCCAGTCGCGTCGCGTGAGCAGCGCCAGCAACCCCAGGACGGCCGCCACGACGACCATCACCGCCGTGATGGTCACCGCGGCGTCGCCGCCGTCGAAGCCCAGGTCGAGCAGGAAGATCGAGGTGTTGGCGATCGTGGCGACCGAGATCCAGCCCAGGTAGAGGGCGAACGGCAGGTCGAGCACCCAGCGTTGATACGGCGGCGCTGGCGCACGCCACAGGTCGACCCGCAGGTACAGCGCGATGAGCGTTCCCAGCAGGGCGAGCATCACCACTTCCGAGAGCGGGATGGCCAGCCCGTGCCAAGTCACGAGCCACGCTACGTTCAGGATGGAGCTGAGCACGAACAGCGGCCGGGCGCGCGCCACACGCTCGTCGCCCCGCGTCCTGGGCAACGCCTGGTAGACCACGAACGCCGCCAGCAGCAGGTAGATCAGCCCCCAGATCGAGAAGGTGTAGCCCGCCGGCGTGAAGAGGCTCGGGTACCGGTCGGACACCTCGCCCGTATCGCGACCGAAGAGGGGCAGGTAGTTGGCGAGGCCGTTCATCGCCACCATCCCCAGGTAGGCGACCACGCTCAGGACCTGCCACGTGACGGTGCTGGAACGAACCGGGGTAGCTGTCATGCCGCATTCTGCGCCGTGCCACGCGCGGGGGCGGTGCGCGTGCCGCTCCACCGTTCCGCCTCGCGGCATTGAGGCTGTTAAAGAAAGTTGACATGGTGTTCGCTGTGCTTTACATTGAAGCCCATGTCAAACTTCTCTTACATCCGCGACGCGATGGGCTACAAGGAGCGCTCCACCTGGATCGAGCTGGCGGTGACGATGGGAGCTTCCGTCTGGTACCTGGTCGCCATCGCAGAGCGCGCGCAGGTCGTCCCGCTGGCCGAGGTGGCGTTCCAGGGACCCATGATCCGCGCCACCGTCATCTCCATAGTCGCCTCCATCGTGCTGCACATCCTCTACGGCATCGTCGCCGGCCACCGCGACACCCAGGAGGACCAACGCGACCGCCAGGTGAGCCGCTTCGGCGACTGGGTCGGGCTGTTCCCGCTCGCAACGGGCGCCGGCGCGGCCCTGATACTGGCCATGCTCGAGGTCGACCATTTCTGGGTCGCCAACGCCATCTACGGCGGCTTCGTGGCCTCGTCGCTGACGAACTCACTGTCGCGGCTCGTGGCCTACCGGCGTGGGCTCGGCCTCGCGTGACGACGAAGCCCACCAAGGTCACGAACGACATCCGGGCGCTGCGCTTCCGCCACGGCGAGATGACGCAGGCGGAGCTCGCCGAGCGCGTCGGCGTCACCCGGCAGACCATCATCGCAATCGAGCAGGGCCGCTACTCGCCCTCGCTGGAGGTGGCCTTCAAGATCGCGCGCGTGTTCGGCGTGCCCCTGGAGGAAGCGTTCCAGTACCCCGGCTAGGGCGGGGCCGGTAAGGCACCGTGCCACGCGCCGGCGCCCGCGTCCTACACTCGGGCATGGCCGAAAGCGGCGATCTTCCACCGGTCCGGCGCGGCCGCGGCGCGGCTTCCAACCCGGCGAACCGCTTCTCCGAGCTGGTGGTGGAGCTCGACGAGAGCGAGCTGGAAGAGGCAGACCGGCGGGTGCGCACCCGCTTCCTCGACGACACCTCGCGCAGCGTGGTCACCACGAACAGCAGCCCGGACGTCGGCTTCAGCGCCAGCCTCAACCCGTACCGCGGCTGCGAGCACGGCTGCTCGTACTGCTACGCGCGGCCCACGCACGAGTTCTACGGGCTGTCGGCGGGGCTCGACTTCGAGAGCGTCATCCTCGTGAAGCGCCACGCGGCCGCCCTTCTCGAGGCCGAGCTGCGCAAGCCGGCCTGGCAGCCCAGGATGCTGATGCTGTCGGGCGTCACGGACCCGTACCAGCCCGTCGAGCGGCGTCTGGGCATCACCCGCGCGTGCCTCGAGGTGCTGGCGCGGTTCCGCAACCCGGTGGGCGTCATCACGAAGAACGCCCTCGTGACGCGCGACCTCGACGTGCTGAAGGAGATGGCCGCGTGGGGCGGGGTGCGGGTCACGCTCTCCGTCACTACGCTCGACGAGGAGCTGCGCGCGAAGCTGGAGCCGCGCACCTCCACCATCGCCAACCGCCTGGCGGCGATGGAGAAGCTGGCCAGCGCCGGCGTGCCCGTCGGGGTGAACGTCGCCCCCATCGTTCCCGGCCTCACCGACACCGAGGTGGCCCGCATCGTCCAGGCGGCCGCCGACGTCGGGGCCAGCCACGCCGGCTACACGATGCTGCGCCTGCCCGGTCAGGTGGGGCCGCTGTTCGAGGACTGGCTCGAGCACCACGCGCCGCTGCGCGCGCAGCGGGTGCTGAACCGCACGCGCGACGTGCACGAGGGATCGCTGAACGACGCCAGCTTCGGCCGCCGGATGCGGGGCGCCGGGATCTACGCCGAGCAGGTGCGCGCGCTGTTCCACCAGGCGCGCGAGCGGGCGGGGATACCGCGGCGCGTGCCGGCGCTGAACACCGAGGAGTTCCGTGTGCCCGGCGCCGTGGTGCAGGGCTCGCTGTTCGACTGAAAGCCGTCTACCTCTCTCGGACACCGCGTGGAGGTACGAGCTCGGGCCGCGGTCCGGTCGCGCAGGCCTAACGCAGGGAGCTCAGGTCGATGAGCGAGTACACGCGCTCGTCGCGCGCCGTGCCGTCGGTGCCGACCGTGAAGTTCTCCAGCAGCCCGTCGAAGCGGTAGCCGCACGCTTGCGCCACCGCCGCGCTGGCCGCGTTGCGGTCGTCGCAGCGGATCTCCACGCGCTTCGCGCCCAGCTGCTCGAAGGCCGTGCGCGTCAGCGCCCGCACCGCGTCCTTCGCGAAGCCTTTGCCGGTGGCGCTCGTGCGCACCCAGTAGCCGATCTCGAAACGCGGCACCGACCACTTGATCCTGTGCAGGCCGGTGGAACCGACGAAGCGGCCGCTCCGGCGGTCGAACATGTGATAGCGCAGGTCCTCGCGCAACACGAAGGCAGCCACCGCGCGCCTGATGCTCAGCTCGGTGTCGGAGCGGTCGTTGTCGCTCTTGGCCCACGGCATGTACTCCTGCAGCTCGGCCAGCGACTCGTTCAGGGCCGCGAAGGCTTCGTCCACGTGCTCGAGCGCCGGGGCGCGCAGCTCGAGAAGGTCGCCGGTGATCAGGTCTGGGACGTCGGGCAGCGTGGGCATGGCTTCCTCCGGGAGCGAACTTCGGTACCGCCAAGGATAGCGGAGGCGCCCGCCGGGCGCGAGTTGGCTCAGCCGCTCCTACTAACCATCTCCGTGATCCAGAGCGGCGCGAACGGCGACGTGCAGCCGCGGGGCGTCGGGTAGTCGCGGTAGACGCCGAGCGCCTCGCCGATCGCCAGCGCCCGCTGGCGCTGCGCCGCATGGTGGATGCCTATGCCGGCCAGGCAGTTGTTCATGGTCCACTGGGCTTCTTCCGGCGCGTCCGCCATCTCCGCCTCGATGCGGTCGAGCAGTGCCTCGAGGTCGAGCCCTTCCGGGTCCTTCCCTACCCGCTCCGCCGTAAGGCTCCAGCCGGCCCGCGCGGCCCACGGGTCGGGGTCCTGCAGCCACTTCTGGCGCAGCTGCTCCTTGTCCGGGTGCTTCCTGACCACGTACGAGTCGAGCCAGTCGAAGACCTGCACGAAGCCCGGTGCCCGGACCATCGCGTCGAGCTCGGCGCCCGAGAGCCGCTTCGGCACGAGCAGCAGGATGGCGAGGAGGCGCGCATCGACGTTCCCCGTCGCCCACAGTTCCAGCGCCAGCTCGTGGTTCGCCCGGATCTCCTTCGCGAGCTTGCGGATCTTCCCCAGCTGCACGCCGAACTGCGGCACGGCGCCGAGGCCGCGCTTGATGTTCCGTGCACGAACTGCTTCCTCGCCCAGCTCTTCGAGCCGTGCGAGCGCGTTGGTCAGATCAACTGCCTGAGTCATGGGTCCGATTATCCGCCTTGGTACCATCGGAGCGTGCGAGAACTCTCCGGCTACTCCGTCCCTCCGAGCCCAGCCTTCGCCCTGGAGCGCCCATGACCAGGGCGGGCACGATCATGAACGCCCTGGCTGCCTTGATCCTGGTCAGCACGGCGATCTGGGGCGCGACCATCTACCCCCACCTCCCTGAAACGGTACCGACCCACTGGAACGCCGCCGGCGAAGCGGACGCTTTCAGCCGGAAGAGCGTCTGGTCGGTCTTCGGACCGCTGATGATCGGAGGCGTCATGGCCCTCGGCCTCTTCGCGACGCGCTGGTTCGTGTCGCGCGGCCGCGACCTGGTGCCCGCCGAGCGACGCGCCTACGACCTGTGCATCGGCTACGCGAACATGTCGCTGGCCGCCCTGTTCGCCTGGATCAGCGTCATGGCGTGGTTCGACCGCGAGCCCGGCCCGCTGTTCATCGTGATGAGCCTGCTGGGCTCGGTGCCCGTGCTGCTGATCATCGGCCTGCACTTGCCGGCCATCACGCGCGAGCGCAAGGCGGTGACCGGCGCCGACGAGCCCAGCCTGAACCCGGATCACTGGGTGTGGGGCGGCATCTTCTACAGCAACCCGAACGACCCGCGGGTGTTCGTCCCCAAGCCGCCACACATGGGCGTGGGTCAGACGACGAACCTGGCCACCCGAGGCGGCAAGCTGCTGATGGGGGGCATCCTGTTACTGGTCGTCGTGACGCTGGCGCTACCGTTCCTGGTCTGACGGCTTCCTTCCGGCCCCGACCGCACCTGCCCAGCCGCACTGCCCGTCAGCGCCAGCCGGGCGCCTTCCCGGCCTGCTCGATCCACGCTGCCATCTCGGGCGTGTCGGCTTCCTCGACGCTCTTCAGCTTGACGTAGCGCCCGCGGTCGCCCGAGCCGAGCGGCGGCGGGTCGTCGAACTCGGCGCCACCGAAGAACACGATGTTGACCGAGACGTCGTAGGCCACCAGCTCGAGCATCCAGCCCACGTCAGGTAGGCCGTAGTACGCCTTCTTCCACTTGAGGGCGTAGTGGACGTCCGGGTGCTTCTCGCGGATCAGGGCGTCCAGCCGCTCGACGATCGGGCGCAGGGCGGGCATCTGGCCTGCCATCCACTCCTCGATCGCCTCGTGGTCGGAGGAAGGCTCGGGGGGCTTGCGGGACGTTCCTGCCTTCGGCATCTTGGCCATCGTCAGCCTCCTGAGCCTGATTCTGACCCGAACACGGGTGCGCAAGTAGGGGGACGGCGGGCGTGCGACAGGGGTCGGTTGTGAGTGGTCGGCGGTTCGGGCACCGCAGCTTGCGCATACTTATGCCCGGAGGCCCGAATGGCGCGATCGCCTAGACTCATCGCCCTCGTAAGCATCCACGGCCTGATCCGTTCGCACAACCTCGAACTGGGACGGAACGCCGACACGGGCGGACAGACGAAGTACGTGGTAGAGCTGGCCGACGAACTGGGCCAGTGCTCGAACGTCGAGCGCGTGGACCTTCTGACCCGCCTGATCGACGACCCCGACTACTCGAAAGACTACGCGCAACCCTTCGAGGAGATCGGGCCCAACTCGCAGATCGTGCGGCTGGAATGCGGCCCGCAGGGGTACGTCCGCAAGGAGCTCCTGTACCCCCACCTCGACGACTACCTTCAGCGCGCCATCCGCTACTACGAGGAGGGTGGCCGGCCGCCCGACGTGGTGCACGGCCACTACGCGGACGGCGCCTACGTGGCGCAGCGCCTGGCGGCCCACTTCGAGGTCCCCTTCCTGTTCACAGGGCACTCGCTGGGCCGGAACAAGGTCGAGGCGCTGGCGAAGGCGGGCATCGACCGCGACGAGATGCGCGAACAGTACGCCATCGATACCCGCATAGAGATCGAGGAGGAGGCCCTGCGCAAGGCGGACCTGGTGATCGCCTCGACTCACTACGAGATCGAGACGGGCTACGAGCTGTACGAGGCGCACCACGAGGCGCGCTACCGCGTGGTGCCGCCCGGCATCGACCTCGAGCGCTTCTACCCCTACTACTACAACGACGACCCGAACTTCGTCCGCGACGAGGCTCAGTTGCAGGCGGCGCACCGGATGCGCCGCGAGATCGCGCGCTTCGTGACCCATCCCGAGAAGCCGATCATCCTGGCCATCAGCCGCCCCGACCGCCGCAAGAACATCGCCAGCCTCATCGAGGCGTACGGTAGCGACCCGGAGCTGCAGTCGCTGGCGAACCTGGCGATCTTCGCCGGGGTGCGCAAGGACATCGAGTCGATGGACGACAACGAGCGCGAGGTATTGACCGAGCTGCTGCTGCTGATGGACCGCTACGACCTGTACGGCCGGCTGGCGCTGCCCAAGAAGCACGACCCCGAGACGGACATCCCGGAGCTGTACCGCCTGGCCGCGCGGCGGCGCGGCGTGTTCATCAACCCCGCGCTGGTCGAGAACTTCGGCATCACCCTGATAGAAGCGGCGGCCAGCGGGCTGCCCATCGTGTCCACGAACTTCGGCGGCCCCAACGAAATCGTGAAGAACTGCCAGAACGGCATCCTCGTCGACTCCAACGACCAGGCGGAGATACGCCAGGCGCTGAAGACCCTGCTGGTCGACGAGGAGCTGTGGGAGCGCAGCTCGCAGAACGGCGTGCTGGGCGCGCGCGAGCACTACACCTGGTCGTCGCACTGCGCCACCTACCAGGAGCTGCTCTACGCTGAGCACGATGCCTAGAAGCGGATCGCCCAGCTGGACGACGGGCTGGCTGCTGGTCAGCGACATCGACGGCACCCTGACGGGCGACGACGCCGAGCTCGAGAAGCTCATGCGGCGCCTGGCCGAGAGGCGCCCCACCGTCGGCTTTGGGGTCGCCTCGGGGCGCTCGCCGACGCTGGTACGCGAGGCCATGGACCGCTACGGCCTGAACGAGCCGGACATCGTGATCGCCAGCGTGGGCACCGAGATGATGGGGCCAGGCGGCCTCGGGGAGCTCTACCGTGAGCACGTGGGGGTGGGATGGGACCGCGACGCCGTGGTGAGCGCGCTCGAGGACGTGACGGGCCTGGAAGCCCAGGGCGCGGCCGGCCAGGGGCCGTTCAAGGTCAGCTTCAACGCAGCCAGCGAGTCGGTGGCCGCCGCCCAGGCAGCCCTCGCGGAGGCCGGCGTGACGGCGAAGCTGATCCACTCGGCCGGAAGGTTCCTGGACGTGATCCCCGCGCAAGCCTCGAAGGGCGAGGCGGTGCGCTTCGCGGCCGCCGCGCTGGGCATGCCCCTGGAGCGCGTCGTGGTGGCGGGCGACACCGGCAACGACGCCGACATGCTGACGTGCGGCGCCAGAGCCGTGGTGGTGGCGAACTACGACCCCGAGCTGGAGCCGGTGCTGGCGGAGGCGGACGTCTACCGCGCGCGGGGGCGGTACGCGGCCGGGGTGTTGGAGGGGTTGGAGCGCTTCGGAGCGCTCTGAGCGTCCAGGGATCTCAGGGTAGCCAGGCGAGCACGCGGTACGCCAAGCCACGGGACACCAGATGACGCTCGCGCACCGGTCCGGCGTTCTCGATGACTATGGGCTGATCGCGGTGGTTGGGAACTGCGAAGACGCTCGCTTCGTATCCCTGGACGCCTTCGACGAACGCGACCATGGTGCCGTCTGGTGAGAATGCGGGGCCCACGTGTGAAATCGGTCCGGCGGTCAACTGATGGAACTGGAATCCAGACTCCGTAAGGTCCTTGAGCATCACAGCAGGCGATGAGCCGTCGCTGAAGCTGAAGGCCAGCTGGTGTCCATCAGGAGAGAGGGCTAGACCCCTGACGTTCTCCGGCCTGGTCCACGATTCGCCCGAGAAGCCGACGTGAACGTTCAGATCCAGTTGTCCTGTTCTCACCGTTTCGGGAACGTTGAGTGACACGATCGCGCCGTCCATCTCCGCGACCGGCTCGACGTCCTGGTCCGAAACGTCGAGGACGAAAGCGACGTGTGAGTCGTCGAGCCAGACGAGATCATCGCCTATCGAGCCCGCGAACTCGCTTAGCAGTTCTACGGGAGGGTTCGTGGAGACGTCCACGACGCTGAGGAGGGGCGATCCCACGAATGTCATCACGGCTGCTGCGTAGCGGCCGTCCGGTGAGAAGGCGAGTCCCCTCATCTCTTCCCGGTTGCTCGTCTCCGGCCATTCGAAACTCTCGCCGAGCGTTTCGAAACTTGCCAGGTCGAATGACTCGACGTAGAAAGTGTCAGCGCTCGTGAATCGCGCCGTGTGGAACCGGTTCGACCTCTCGTCGACGGCAGACAGTGCGTCGCCTGCTTCGTCTCTGTAATCGATACGTTCGGTCCAGGTGGGGCTTTCACCGAGTTCCAGCGTGTGCACCTTGCCGCTTCCTTCGACGATCAATGTGCCCCTGAGTGATCCACCCGGTCGGTCTCCCCCGCCTCCGCCCGCGCCCGCGGGCCCGCATGCGGCCGCGACCAGCGCTACCCCGACCAGCAGGGGCATCAACTTCCGCAACATCATGAGTCCGGCCCGCTTCGGTGGCCGCTTATCGGCTGCGGAGGGATTCTCTTGTAAACGTAAGCTTCTCGCGTGGTCGCTTCAGAATCGCGCATATCGCTCCTTCGGACCCAGGGTAGCCCGGTTGCTCGTCATCGTCTGGGACAGGATCGGCACACTATCAAGCCACCGACTCGGCAGCGCCTCTCTCCCGCCGGTCGAGCGTCAGCCCCCGCCCCTACGCGAGGCCACAGGCGGCAGACGGTATGTACATCCGAGACGTGGTTGCATAAATTGGCAATCAGATTTACAATCCATGCACGATGCGTACGTACTGGCCCCGCACTCTCGAACCGAAGGTGTTGGAAGCCGCAGAAGCGTACCCGGTAGTAACCGTCACCGGACCGAGGCAATCCGGCAAGACGACGCTATGCCGCGCCGTGTTCCCTAACCATCGCTATGTGAGCCTCGAACCGCTCGATACCCGAGCGTTCGTCCAGGAGGACCCTCGCGGTTTCCTTGCGCAGTACTCGGGCGGCGCGATCCTAGACGAGGCACAGCAGGTTCCCGAACTCTTCAGCTACATACAGGACCTCATCGATGAAGACGACCGGCCGGGCCGCTTCATCGTCACCGGTTCCCAGAACCTGGCCCTCATCGACATCGTAAGCCAGTCGCTTGCGGGGCGGACGGCCATGTTCGTGCTGCTTCCGCTATCCCTGCAGGAGCGACGGAACGGGCCCGGCTTCAGCGACTCGCTCGACCGGACGATGTTCGAAGGCGGCTTCCCCCGTCCAGCTGCGGCCGAGATCCCGGTCGGCCGGTGGCTGCAGGACTACGTGACGACTTACGTGCAGCGAGACGTCCGGCAGATAACGCAGGTGGCAGACCTGGACGCGTTCACGCGGTTCGTGCGTCTATGCGCGGGCCGCACTGCGCAGGAGGTGAACCTGAGCCAGCTGGGTTCCGACGCCGGGATCAGCCACAACACGGCGAAGGCCTGGCTGGGCGTCCTGGAGGCCAGTTACCTCGTAACGCGCCTTCCGGCCTGGCACCGGAACGTCAACAAGCAGATCATCAAGCGGCCGAAGCTGCACTTCATCGACACGGGCCTCGCCTGCTCGCTTCTGGGGATCAGGAACCCGGACCAGCTGGCCACTCATCCCCTGCGCGGCGCGATCTTCGAAACTTTCGTTGCGATGGAACTGCATAAGTGGTTCCTGAACCGCGGTGAGCCGAGCGACCTGATGCACTATCGTGAGACGCGCGGCGCCGAGATCGATCTGCTCGTACCCGGGCACCCGCGCGGTCTCCTAGTGGAGTGCAAGGCGGGCCAGACCATGCAGGCGTCGTTCCTTGGCAACCTGAACGAGTTCAGTTCGGAGGATTGGGAGAAGTTCCTGGTTCACGGCGGCGAGCAGCGGCAATCGCGCACGGGCGTCGAGGTGCTGCCTTGGCGTGAGCTCGCTACGCCCGATCGCCACTTCTCCCCTACCGGTTCCGCTCCCTAGCGACCGGTCCCTTGGTTTCGGATCTCGCTCTCGTAGCGGAATGTGCGCAGTAGCCCGCGCGAGGCTGCCTCGCGCACTTGTAGAACGCTTGGTGGCGGGCTCTTCACCCGTCTTCATCCGGACCGGTGTTCGACGAGGAGTAGCTCTTCGCGTACCCCGACCAGTAGCGAAGGGAAAGCCTTCACGCCTACGTGGAGCCGCCGAGGGGCGGCCTAGAATCGAACGATCATGAGCGACACGCTGACCACCGCCACCCGCACGCCTCCGCCCGAAGCCTTCGTGAACGACCTGCTCGCCTGGCGCGAGAAGCGCCTCGCCAGCCTCGCGGACCCGTACGGCTGGTGGTCGATCACCTCCCTCGACTGGCTCGAGGAGGGCGCGAACGACGTGGGAAGCGGCTCGAGCGCGGTCGTGCGCCTCGCCTCACGCTTCCCGGCACAGGCGGCCACGCTGGTCGTGACGGGCGACCGACTGACGATCACGCCCGCCTCCGACGCCACCTTGAGCGTCGACGGCGCGCCCCTCACCGAGGCGTTGACCGTCGAGGACGACCTGGCGTTCATGGTCGAAGGCGAGACCCCAGTGCGCGTGAATGTCGTGAGGCGCGGCGATCTGTGGGGCGCACGCGTCTACGACCCGGTTGCGTTCGACACGAAAGACGCCGCGACCGACGTCGCGTGGTTCGAGCCGGCACCGGAGTGGGTGATCGACGCCGAGCTCATCGCCCCCGAGCCCGGCGAGACGGTGCCTGTCAGCAACGTGATCGGCCAGGTGAGCATGCAGAAGGTGGCGGCCCGAGTGCGCTTCAGGCACGCCGACGCCGCGTACACGCTGCTGGCGACCGACGCGGGCGGCGGCCGCCTGTTCATCAACTTCCGCGACGCCTCCAACGAAGACCTCGACCGGCCGCGAGGCGGACCCGTCACCTACTCGGGCGGCCGCTTCCTGACCACGGACGCGCCGTCAGGCGGCCGCGTGACGCTCGACTTCAACCGCGCCTACCATCCGCCCTGCGCCCACACGCCCTACGCGACCTGCCCGATCCCGACGCGGGAGAACCAGCTGCCCTTCCCGGTGACCGCCGGGGAGCGCGTGGCATCCTAGGGCGAGAATCGCGGTCGGCCAGGAGGAGACATGATCGACTCGAAATGGGTTCCACCCAACTCTCACGTCACGAGCGGCATCGTGGCACGGACGGCCGCGTTCCTCTTCTCCGTCATGGCGGTCGGGATCGGCATGAGCTACGCGGCGAGCCACGTTGGTTAGCAGCGTCGCCAAGTCCCGGTTCATGATCGGCGGCACCGCGCTCACTTCGCTTCTTTTCGCCGCCCACTTCTTCAACGACCTGTTCAGCGGCACGCTGGCCGCCCTGCTGCCGACGCTGCAACTACGCTTCGGCGTCAGCGAGCTCACCCTCGCACTGTTCGTAGCCTGCCTCTCGTTCAGCTCGTCGGTGCTGCAGCCGCTGTTCGGCGCCGTCGCCGATCGGCTGGGCCGTCGCCTCGTTGCGGCAGCCGGAGTCATGACCACCTCGACCTTCCTCAGCCTCATGCCGGTGATGCCCTCACCGCTCCTTCTCGTCCCGCTGCTTCTGGTAGGCGGACTCGGTTCGGCGGCCTTCCATCCTGCCGGCACGGCGCTGGCGCGCCAGGCAGCCAAGGCGAAAGGCGGTCTGGCCCTCGGGATCTTCAGCGCTGGCGGCACCATGGGGATGGCGTTCGGGCCGCTCGTGATCGGCCTCTTGATAATCAACGGCTGGCTCGACTACTCTCCACTCCTGATGATTCCCGGGGTGATCCTCGGCGCCCTCATCTACCTGCTCCTGCCGCCCCAACCGCGCAGTACGGATGGAAACCACACGAAGCTGTTCGACGTCGAGCTCTTCAGGGGTCCCGTGGGTCAGCTCTGCCTCGCCGGCGTGCTGCGCTCGATAGCCTGGATCGCGATCGTCAACGGCGCGCCGCTCTGGCTCGTTGCCGCCAAGGGCCTCTCGGCGACCGATCCCGTGGTCTTCTGGACCATCACCGCCTTCACTGCTTCGGGGGCGGTCGGCGGGATCGTCGCCGGCCTTGTCGAGTCCAGGTTCAGCCGCCAAGCGTTGGTGACCGGCACCATGCTGCTCGCGACCGTCCCGCTCGCGGTGCTGCTTTCGGTCCAGCCGGGCTCGTTCGTCTATTTCATGGCCGTGGTCCTCGCCGGCATGCTGATCAACGGCGGCCTTCCCATCATGGTGGTAGCGGCTCAGGACGCCGCTCCGCGCGCCGTATCGACGGCCTCGGGCATGATGATGGGCCTGACCTGGGGCACGGCGGGTCTGCTTTACCTCGGGGTCGGCGCGGTCCAGGAAGCCATCGGCATGCAGGCCGCGATGTGGCTCAGCGTTCTTCCACTTCTGCCTGGGGCGCTGATCGCATCCCTGGTGCTAAGGCGACTGGAATCGTCGACGGCGAAGTCAGGTTGATGTCCATGTCACGATGATCGCGAGTCCTGGGCACCACGGCAACCCGCGCCAGGCGGTGCAGGTGCTCGGGTGCGGCCGGCGCCCTCCTATAATCGGCCATGGATCAAACACGTCGACCACGCGGAGCAGGCAGCCTGGAGCGCACGCAAGGCGGCTACCGGGTTCGGTTCGTGCGGACTTACCAGCGGCCGCTGGAGCTGCTGTGGGAAGCGATCAGCTCGCCCGAAGGGCTCGACAGCTGGTACCCCACGAAGCTGCGGACCGACGGCGTGGTGGGCAACCGCGTGACGGAGACCTTCGAAGGCGAAGACGGATCGATCGAACCCGCACCGCCGGGGACGCTGACGGCGTACGAACCGCCGCATCTGTTCGAGTACCGCATCGAAGGCCCGAGCGAAGCGCCCTACGCCGGGATGCTGGGCGACCAGACGATCCGCATGGAGGCGCGGGCCGCCGACGACGAACACGGCAGCGAGCTGACGTTCACGCACGACGTCGAGACGCTGCCGACCGCGCTGGACGTGCTGGGCGGGTGGCACTACTGCCTCGAGCACCTGGCGCTTCGCATGGGCGAGGACGGCCAACCGACGCCAGAGAACCACGAACGCTTCAAGGAGTACTACCAGGCGGAGTTCGGGGAGGCGCGGTAGTAAGCGGTCCGCTGCGCGTTGGGCTCGAGCGAAACCGGATGCTTGGCCACTACGGGCGGCCTCGGCGGCCCTAACCGTCTCCCCCGTCGAACGGATCCGTCGTGTCGCCGTCGACGACGGCCGGCCGGACCTCCTCGGCGATCCAGGACGCTGCGATGAGCACCACCTGCGAGATGAGGTTGAACCAGAACATCAGTCCGATGACCACCGCGAACGACGCCATGAGCGGGTTGCGACCGACCCCGACCAGGAGTCGGCTGCCGAGGATCTTGAGTACGGCGAGGCCGGCGGCGCCGATCAACACCCCGCCTACCAGCTGCCGGAACGGTATCCGGACGCCCGCCAGAACGCGGTAGAGGCTGGCGAGCACCGCCGCGTCGAACAGGAAGATCACGACGAGGCCGACGATGCGGGCTCCGATCTCGGCTGCCGACGAGCCGAGGTAGGGGCGGAAGAGACCGAGGGCCTGCGTGCCGATGACGGTCAGGCCCGCCGAGACGAGCACTGCCAGCCCGTACCCGATGGCCAGGCCCACGTCCTGGAGCTTCTGAACGAAGACGCTCGCCTCCGGCCTGTTCAGCCTGAAGATCGAGCGTATGGCGACGCGGCTCGCCCCAAGCCATCCCAACGTGGTCACGAGCAGCCCCACGGCCGCCACCGCACCCGACCAGCCCAGCGCCCGGACCTCGAGGAGGGCGTCCTGGGGTATCGCGCCGCCGTCCCCCATGTCGATCAGGCCGGGGATGGAGCGGTTGAGGAACTGGAAGACCGCATCTCGTAACGAAGGCTGCGCTTCGAGGAGGAGGCCTCCGACCGAGAAGCCCAGCCACAGCGCCGCGAACGTCGCGAAGATCGAGTTGAACGAGAGCCCAGCGGCCATCAGCGGCCCGTTGCGCTGACTGTAGTGCTGCACGACTCGAACGGGCTTGCGCTCGGTCAGCCACCTGATCCACCGCTTCAGTTGGGCCACCCTCCTCTCGTGAACCTACCTTCGCATCTCAAGTTGCCACTCTAAAGGTGTTCGCACCATGACCGTGCGGTGGCGGTCAGCTCGGTTCCGATGGGTCAGTCGCCACGGCCCGCCATTAGTCTACTTCTGCTACTATCTAGACATGAAGACGATTCCGGTAGCCACGTTGCGGCAGAACCCTACACAAGCGCTGGATGAGGTCGAGCGTGGTGAGACGTACATCGTTACGCGCCACAACCGTGAAGTCGCTAGGCTGGTGCCGCCGGAGCCGGTGGCTACGGTGACCCCAGAGCAGTTCCGGGCTTTGCTGCGGGCTACGCCCTTGGCGCAGGACTGGGCGGCGGAGCTAAAGGAATCGGCAGCCGACTTCGACGGTGGCGATCCCTGGCCGAAGACGTCGTGATCGCACTGTTGGATACGAACGTCCTTATCGCTCGCGAGGCCGAGGGCGAGACTGCGCCGGACCTTTCCGGCTACGAGCGTTTGGTGGTCAGTTCACTCAGTTGGTCTGAACTGATCAGGGGATTGCACATCACGACCAGCCTTGTAGAGTTCAAGGCGCGGCTCGCGCGGTTCAACGCCCTTCGTTCAGCGTTCGGGAGTGGTGTTGCGTTCGATGATCGCTGCGTGCGTGCCCATGACGATCTGCTGCGCCATGCGGTGGAGCGCGGCAGCAGCGCCCGCGCGCATGTGCTCGATCGCATGATCGCTGCTACTGCTTTGGCCCATGACTTCGTAGTAGTCACCAGGGATGGTGCGGGCTTCGCGAACCTGGAAGGACTCGTCCAGGTCGACGTCCGATAGGCAACCGTTCGCCGACGCTGCCGCATCACGTTCTGGTCTCAGCATCCTCGGTTCGCCCGCGGCGAAGGTACAGTTGCGCCTGGGTCGCGGACCGTTGATGACCCTCCCCCGCCCGTTCTCGGCTTACTCTTTCACGAGTGACTCTTGATCCCCCACCCACGACCGCAGCCTATGAGACGCTAGGCCGGCGCGAGAAGCACCTGGCGTTCGCTGGGATCCTGACGGTCCTGTTCCTCACGTCGCTCAACCTGACGGTGGTGGGCACGGCGCTGCCGCGGATCATCGCCGAGCTGCAAGGCTTCCAGCTGTACGCGTGGGCGTTCACGGCCTACTCGCTCACGCAGACGGTGTCGCTGCCGATCTACGGCAAGCTGTCGGATTTTCACGGCCGTAAGAAGATACTGCTCTTCGGGATCCTGCTCTTCAGCGTCTCGTCTGCGCTGGGCGGGTTCGCGCAGAGCATGCCGCAGCTCATCGTCGTGCGCGCGTTGCAGGGCCTTGGCGGCGGAGCGCTGACGAGCATGGCGTTCACGGCCATCGGCGATATCTTCTCGCCCCGGGAGCGCGGCAAGTACAACGGCTTCACGGGCGCCGTGTTCGGCATCTCGAGCGTGGTCGGGCCGCTGGTGGGCGGGCTCATAACCGACAGCATCGGGTGGCGCTGGGTGTTCTTCGTGAACGTCCCTATCGCGTTCGCGGCCTTCTTCGTGATCACCCGCTTCTTCCCCGCCCCGACGACTCGCGTTCGTGGCCGCATAGACCTGCTGGGCACCGCCCTACTGACGCTAGGCGTGGTTCCCCTGCTGCTGGCGCTGACGTTCGGCGGAGTAGACCTGCCGTGGACCTCGGCGCCCATGCTGCTCCTCTTCGGCCTGTCCGTGGTGATGCTGGCGGGCTTCCTGTGGCGTCAGCAGAAGGCCACGGACCCGGTCCTCGACCTGCGCATGTTCAAGGACCGCACGTTCAGCTCTGCCACCATCGGCGGGTTCCTCACGGGGGCGGGCATGTTCGGCGCGATCATCTACCTCCCCCTCTACATCCAGGGTGTGCAGGGCGCCTCGGCGGCGGCGTCGGGCTTCGCACTGGCGCCGCTGATGCTGGGCATGGTGGCCAGCAGCACGCTCGCCGGCCTGCAGGTCACCCGGACCGGCCGCTACAAGCGCCTGATCGTGGCGGGCTTGGCGGTGATGGTCGTCGGCTTCGTGCTGGTAGCCACCCTCGACGTGAGCACCTCGATGATCTGGACGATCCTCTTCTCCGTCCTGCTCGGCGTAGGGATAGGCCCCACGAACTCGCTGTTCGTGCTGGCCGTGCAGAACGCGTTCCCGGTAACCCAGCTCGGTGCGGTGACGAGCGCCAACATGTTCTTCAGGCAGATGGGCGGCACTCTCGGCGTGGCCCTGTTCGGCGCGATGGTCGCGGCGAGCCTGGCGGGCTACGTGCGCAACGACCTGCCGGCAGGCCTCAGCGGCCTGTCACCGGAGGTCGTCGAGGAGATAGCGTCCCCGAACCTTCTCACCAGTCCCGATCAGCTCGAACTCGCGCGCACGGAAGTGGAGAAGGTCGCGGAACCCGCGGCGTTCCAGCAGCTGGTGGATGGACTCAGGGAAACGCTGGCGACCGCGCTCGGCCAGGTCTTCCTGTTCGGCGCTGCCTTGGCCGCCTTGGCGCTGGTGGCTGGCATGTTCCTGCCGGAACTCGAGTTGAGGGGTGGGAAGTCCGGTTCCAAGGTCGTTGCGCGTCATGACGACGCAGAGGGTAGCCAGGACTTGCCCGCTGACGCTCGGTGAAACCAGAGACTCTCGGTTGACGCTGAGCCTGCATGCGACCCGCGGTCGGATTGCCTCAGGCGCGCTGCCGCCGTGACCGGGAGTCAGGGCCTGGGCGGCGACCGAAGAAGTGGCGCCACGGTATCTAGGATGACCGCAACGGCCTGCGTGGCGTCGTCGTCATCGGCCGGAGCTTCGAACTCCGCGAGCTCGATCCCAACGATCTGATCACGTGGAAGCGCCTCGAACATCGCTCGCACCTGACTAGGTAGCAGCCCACCCGGAACGCTGTAGGCGGCGGGCACGAAGCCGGGTTCGAGCGCATCCCAATCGAGGTGGATCCAAACGGGTGAGTCCGCGACCGCGCCCAATATCGTCTCCGGCGTCGCAGCGTCGGGCGGGACGACGCGAACACCGGCGCTTTCAAGGAGCCCTCGCTCTGCTTCGTCGATGTCGCGCGCGCCCACGACGACCACCCGATCTGCTCTGACCCCGGCGCCATGCCCGCTCTCCCAGAGCCCGCATGCTGCCGCCAGCACCATGCCGCCGAGGTACCCAGAGTCGGTCGTCTCCGGCGTGTTGAAATCGCCGTGGGCGTCGATCCAAAGCACGACCATGTCTGGGTACGCCTGCGCGGCGACCGGCAGGGAGGCCAAGCTAGCCGAGCAGGTGTTCGCCACCATCATCGGCACGTTGCCCCGCTGGATGCTCGACGCGATCCTCTGCTGCAAGCCATCGAGTGTTTCCCGAGCCTGCGGGAGGCTGACCCGCCAATCGTCATCTACTACGGGCATCGACCTGCCGATGGCTTGGCCCGATAACCCGAACGAGCGTTCCAGCGCTCGAGCGGTGAGGAACGCACCCTCGATCGCGTTCGGCGTCCTGTCAGCGACGCGGCCTTGGGAAACGATGAGTTCGAGCTTCAAACTCTGCTCCATCGGAAGCTTCTCACAGGCCGCAGGCTTCCCCCCAACGCGGATGGAACTCATGCGACCAGTCGTGCGTGGCCGCACTGAAGCCAGGCGGTTCGCTGGCAATGTTCTCAACGCACCATCCGGACAGATCCTGCCTGAAGGACGAGGCGCGGTCGAACATGCCGTCCATGTGGGTAACACTGCTGGTGTTCCAACCGCTGATGGCCCCATCGAAACTTGTGGCATAGCTGAACATTCCGCGCATATCCACCACGTTGCTGGTATCCCACTGGCTCAAGATCGACTCGTACGGTTGGGACACAGTGGCGTCCATGAACATGTAGCTGACATCGGTGACCCCGGCGGGGATGTATGGGGGCACGCTCACAAGGTTCCAGGAGGCATTGAACGCTCCGCTGAGGCTGGTGAGGCCCAACTCACCCCAGTAGTCGACACTAGTAAAAGCTTCGTTCTCATGGGCCATCGATGTGCCTTTACCGAATCGTGGGTTGCCGCTGAGGGCACCCATGACGCGGATCGTGTAGACCTTCTTACCGTAGTTGTGAGTGGGACCGTTCGGGTCGGTCAGCGTCTCCACCGTCCCGTCACCCCAGTCGATGGTGACCGTGCCGCTGCCGTACAGGGGCAACTCGAAGAAGTCTGTGTGAGCGCGCGCCATGTCGATGGTGAGCTCGAGCCCCCTCGTTACCCTGAGCGTCACGCTACCGCTCACGCGGCGGTCGAGGCGACTGGTGGCCGTAACGGTCACGCTTCCGGTCGCGCGTCCGGTAACCTCGCCGGAAGCTTCGTCGACCGTCGCGACGCGACTGTCGCTCGAGGACCACAGCACCACCTGGTCGACATCGCCGATTCGGTCGACGCTGGCGCTGAGGGGCAAGGTATTGCCCGCAAGAAGCTCCTCCGGTTCACCCCCGTCGATGCTCACTCTCAGCACCCTGTCGGCGCCGATGATGTTGAGCGTCACGCGCGCGGCCGCCATGGCGCCGTGCGCGTCGGTCAGGGTGTAAGCGAACCAGTCCGCATCGCTCTCGCCGTTCGCCAGGCGCTCGAACCTGGCGCCGGGGTCGTACGTCAGGATGCCTGCTGCTGCGTCCCAGTCGAAGTACGGGTTGCCGGCGATGAAGTCGACGCTGAGGCCCTCACCCTCGTCGTTGGCCAGTAGGTCGGCTGCCGCGATACGCAGCGGCAACTCGGCCACCCCAACGGTGACCTCGTCAGGATTGGCCACCGGCGGAACCTGACCCACCACGAAGGTGAGCTCGCGGCTGGCCTGCCCGTCGCTGCCGGTCACCGTGAGCCGCGCCGTAACGGATCCGCCCGCCTGGTAGGTGTGCTCTTGGCTGGTGGTGGCGAGGCAGTCGGCGATCTCGTAAGGCTCGCTCCCGTCATCCGGGTCGAGGGTACAGCCGAGCGCCTCACCGTCGACACCAACCACGCGCCACTCGAAGCGGGTGGGGTTGCCGGCCGGGCGAGCATCAGCTACACCGAACTCTTCCACGGAAGGAGAAGCTTCGTGGCACTCGAAGGCGTCCTCGAGGACAACGGTCTGATTATCGGGAGTGAAGACGATCACGTCGCCGACGCCCAGCTCGCCGCCCGCGCCGGTAACGCCCGTGAGGGAACCACCTGCCGCCTTCAAGCCCTGCAAGGGCGCGCCGCACACGAGCACGATCCAGCGCCCCGCGTCAGCGCCATCAGGGAACGTGAGGCCGCCGCCCGAGAGCTTCACGCTCACGCCGCCTCCGACAGGACCACGAGCCGGGGTGACCTCCACCTCCGGCAGGTGCGAGCCGCCCGGACCGCCACAGGCGACCAGCAGGAGCACCAGCAATAGGGACAGGGTGGCGCCCATCCAGAGCAGGCGGGCGGGGTGCGGGCGGGGCGCTCTCACTACGGGTGGTCGCATGCGGACCCCTTACTGCGGGTGGCCACGTACGTGCCAGCCCCCGGCTATTGGATTGTGCGACACGGTTACTAACCCCACCCTACGAGCTTGTGCTGACGCGGGTCAAGGCTTGCGAATCGGGCGCCCGTAGTCACCGCCGGCCCGAATCAGCTCCAGGGCTGTTCACAAGGCGGGGAAACGAGCCGGTTGCCAACTTGTTCCTACCGGCACGTAGGGTAACGAAACCGCATGCAGCCTAACGCCCAACACAAGGCCCGCCTCCTATCCATGCCCTTGTCATCCGCCCAGAAGCAAGCTGGGCTCCTAGCGGAGCCCAGCTGATGGACGTCGGGCAATCTGACCTTGGCCTAACTTGGCATTGCTCTTGCACTCCACGTTGCGATAGAGCACCGCCAACTCACAGATCCACGCGCATCCTATTCACAGTTCACTAACAGATCGAACTACCCAACTCACAGGTTGAACTACCTGCCTACAACGTAACCCTAGCCGCTAAGCTGCCCGATAATGGAGAACATTGGAAGGAACATGCCCGC
>CAZVCT010000028.1:26256-27391 GCA_964625655.1 uncultured bacterium | reverse complement strand
ACGACCTGCAGTACGCCGCCTACCGCGACGACGTGCCCTTCTACACGCGCCTGGCCTTTGATCAGGGCGGCCCGGTGCTCGAGCTGGGCGCGGGCAGCGGCCGCCTGACGGAGGCGCTGGCCGCGGCGGGCTCCGAGGTGGTGGCGGTGGACGCCTCCGCGGCGATGCTGGCGCGGGCGGCCGACAAGCTGGCCGGACACCCGAGCGTCGAGCTCGTGGAAGGCGACATGCGCGACGTGAGGCTGGGCCGGCGCTTCCCGCTCGTGATCGCGCCGTTCAACACCCTGATGCACGCCTACACGCTCGACGACCAGGACCGCACCCTGCGCACGGTGACGGAGCACCTGGAGCCGGGCGGCCTCTTCGCCTTCGACCTGTACGTGCCGCGCTTCGGGCCCATGGGCGTCATGCGGCGCGAGGAGTGGGGCGCGCTGCCGCCGGGCGCCCAACTGTTCCTCGTGCAGTACCACGACGAGGCGGCTCAGCTGCTGACCAGCCACTACTACCTGGACGAGGTGGACGAGGGCGGCGTCGTGCGCCGCCGCACCGCCAGCCTGACGCAGCGCTACTACCACCGCTTCGAGCTCGAGCGGGCGCTGCGCGCCGCGGGGCTGGGCCGCGTTCAGCTGCACGGCGGCTTCGACCGCCGGCGCCTCGACGAGCGCAGCAGCTTCATGGTGGGCCTCGCTAGGCGGTAGGCAGCGCGATGCGCTCGATCAGGCGCATGTCTTCCGAGCGCACCACGAACGCCTCGGGCATCTGCACGGAACGCCATAGCTCGTAGGGGTCGAGCCCGTTGGGACCGGCCAGCAGCAGCGTCATCACGGTGGCGTGGCTGACGATGGCAAGGCGCTTCCCGGGCCGCGCCGCCATGGCCGCGCGCACGCCTTTCTCGAAGCGCCGGCGCGCCTCGTCGCCGGTCTCGGTGCCGAACAGCTGGACGCCCGGCGCGGCGAAGAAGCGCTTCAGAGTGCGCTGCCACTCGGCCTGCTCCATGATGCGGCGGTTGCCCCGGTGGTGCTCCTCGAGGTCGGGCGCGGTCGCGGACGGCACGCGAAGCGCGCTCGCCAGGACGCGGCCCGTGCCCACGGCCTTGGGCTCGTGGCTGGTGACGACCACGTCGATCCCGCCGGGC
>CAZVCT010000028.1:0-26156 GCA_964625655.1 uncultured bacterium | reverse complement strand
CGTGCCCACGGCCTTGGGCTCGTGGCTGGTGACGACCACGTCGATCCCGCCGGGCTCTTCGGTGCCGGGTGCATGCAGCTCGAGCGCCGCCAGGCGCTCGGCCAGCTGCACCGTCAGTTCGCGCGCTCCGGCGGCCAGCTCCCACTCGGCCGAACGGACCCCCTCCTCGAGGCGCGTGGGGGCGTGGCGGACCAGGACCAGGTCGCTGGTCACGGGTTCGGGCGCCGTCCCCGTCACAGGCCGATCATCGGCCATGCACGAAGCCCGTCACGGACCAGCCGCCGGGCATGGGGAACGAATCGACCCCCAGGACGTCCATGAAAAGCTCGCCTTCGACGCGCAGCAGCGTGACGTTGCCGTCCAGCGCGGCGTTCAGCGCCAGTTCGGCCTCCTCGGCCAACGAGCCGACGTCCGGGTAGAACAGGATGTCTATGCGCGACGCCTGGTTGGCGGCGATGGGCACCGGCCGCATGTCCTCGGACGCCACCGGCCAGCCCCCGAGCGAGAGCGCCAGGTCCTTGCCCAGCAGGAAGTAGCCGATGTCGCCGGGGTTCGCCGCCTGCAGCACCACCTGCACCACCGGCACGCCGGGCTGCAGCATGAAGGCGCGGCTGGCCTCCTCGTCGAGGCGCAGGATGGGCGGCTGGACGGTCTGGCGCGCCAGCGTGCCGCCCTCGACCAGCGTGCGGTTGCGCGTCTCGTACGAGTGCGTGGCGGTGCGGAAGCGCACGCTGCCGTCGATGCGGAAGCGCATGGGCCGGTCGGTGAAGGCGCGCACGGCGGCGCCGAGCAGCTCCGGGTCGCCCGCCAGCGACGCGGCTACGTCGAAGGACACGGGCACGGTGGCGCCCTCCTCCAGGTAAGCGCCCGGCGCCACGGCCCCGCGCGCCACCGTCTTGCCTTCCAGGGCCACGGCGTAGGTGACGTCGTCGAGCCACACGCCGAACGGGTTCGGGTTGCGCACCTGCGCCCCGACGGTCATCTCGAGCCGCCCGCCGGCGCCCGGCGGATCGAAGCGCTCGATGCTAGTGCGGCCCGCGACGAGCTCGAACTGCATCGGTTCGACGGAGCCGATCTCGTGGGTGGTGCGGATCTCGGTGCGCGGAGCGCACGCTGCGAGCAGCAGCGAGAGGGCCAGAAGAAGGAGCGGGAGGCGCGGCACGGGGCGAGTCTACGGGCGGCGCCACGGCGGGCGCAACTCGTCCCCCAGCTTCCCAGGAACGGGCACGAAGACGAGCAGCATCAGCACCAGCGCCAGCGTGACGAGCGCCAGCACCACGCCCATCACGGCGTTGGGCACGATGCCCGTCGAGTCGAGGCTGAAGCTGAGGAAGAGGCTGGCGATGACGGCGTAGACGAGCAACGCCATGGCTGGCAGGAAGGCAGCCAGAAGGGGCGCCGTGCGTGTCCAGCGGCGCGCGAGCGCCGCGCCGGCCATCAGCAGCAGGAGCACCGCCAGGGCGAACGGCAGCAGCGACGTGGGCAGTACGCCCGACCTCCACGTGATGACGCCCAGGTAGACGGCGTGCCCCAGGACCGGAACCAGCGCCAGCACCGTCAGCAGCGTGAAGCGCCGCCGGCCGAGCGCCTTGCGCAGCCACAGCCCCAGCGCCACGCCGACCACGGCCGCGAGAAAGGCGAAGATCAGCACGAACCTCATTCAGATGACCTCCCTCACCATCACCTCGCGGCTGCGGCGCCGCAGTTCCGTGCGCAGGCGCTCGGCCCAGGGGGCCGAGAGCTCGGGGTCGGCGTCCAGCATCTTCACGGCCAGGTCGCGCGCCTGCTCGATTATCTCCACGTCGTCCACCACGTCGCCGATGGTCAGCTCGGGCAGCCCCGACTGGCGCGTGCCCCGCAGGTCGCCCGGGCCCCGCAGCCGCAGGTCCATCTCGGCGATCGTGAAGCCGTCGGAGTGCTTCACGACGATGTTCAGGCGCTCGCGCGTCTTGCGGCTGGCGTCGCCGGCCACCAGCACGCAGTGGCTCTCGTGCGCGCCGCGCCCTACGCGGCCGCGCAACTGGTGCAGCTGCGCCAGCCCGAAGCGCTCGGCGTTCTCGATGACCATCACGGTGGCGTTGGGCACGTCGACGCCCACCTCGATGACGGTGGTGGACACCAGCAGGTCGAGCTGGTGATGGCGGAACGCCTCCATCACGGCGTCCTTATCGTCGGCGGGCATGCGGCCATGCAGCATCCCGATGCGCGCCGCGGCGGGCATGATCTGCCGCAGGTCGTCGGCGAGGCGGGTGGCGGCCAGCACCTCGTCGAGCGCCTCGCTCTCCTCGATGAGGGGGGTGACGACGTACACCTGCCGCCCCTCCTTGATCTGCTGCCAGGCGAAGCGGTAGACGTCGCGCCGCTTCGGGGCGTTCACGAGCATCGTCTTCACGGGCTGGCGGCCCGGCGGCAGGCCTTCGATGACGGTCAGCTCGAGGTCGCCGTAGGTCGTCAGGGCCAGCGAGCGCGGGATGGGCGTGGCGCTCATGACGAGCACGTCGGGGCTGCTCTTCAGCAGGCTGCGGCGCTGCGCGACCCCGAAGCGGTGCTCCTCGTCGATGACGGCCAGGCCGAGGTCGCGGAACTCGACCCCCTCCTGGATTAGGGCGTGCGTCCCGACGGCCAGGTCGGCCTCGCCGCTGGCCAGGCGCGCGCGGGCGGCGCGCCGTTCGGCGGCGCCCATGGAGCCGATCAGCAGCTCGCTCTTCACACCCAGCGGGAAGAGGTAGCGCTGCAGGTTGATGAAGTGCTGGCGGGCGAGGATCTCGGTGGGCGCCATCAGCGCCGCCTGCGCGCCGTTGCGCACAGCCACGTGGATGGCGGCCGCCGCCACGGCCGTCTTGCCGGAGCCGACGTCGCCCTGGAGCAGCCGTGCCATCTGCTTGGGCGCCTGCATCTCGGTCAGGATCTCATCCAACGCCTTCGCCTGGCCGTCGGTGAGCGTGAACGGCAGGCTCGAGGCGAACTCGTCCAGGTGCTCGCGCTGCACGCGGAACGACCTCCCCAGGCGGTTCGGGTCGCGGCTGCGGAGGATGGCCAGCTCGAAGAAGAGGAAGTCGTCGAACTTGAGCCTGCGGCGCGCGGCCAGCAGCTCTTCCTCGGACTCCGGGAAGTGCGCCTGGCGCACGGCGTTGTCGAGCGACACGAGGTCGTAGCGCTCGAGCAGCGAGCGCTGCAGGTGGTCGGGCACGGGCCCGAGCGCCTCCAGCAGCCGCTTGGCGGCGCGCCTCAGGTACGCCTGCGACAGCCCCTGGGTGGCGGGGTAGATGCCCACGATGCGGTTGAACGACAGGGATTCGCCCTCGTCGTCGACCTCGAAGCCCTGCACCATGATCTCGGGCGTGGCCCCCTTGCGCTTCACCTTCCCCGTCAGCACCAGGTTCACGCCCGGGAAGATCTGCTTGTCGAGCCAGGGCTGGTTGAACCAGACGGCCGTCACCTTGCGGCCGCCTGTGCCCCTGAGGCTGGCGCGCATGACGTGCATGCCGCGCCGGCTGCGGTTGCCGATGCGGCTGACGACCTGCCCCGTGACGGTGGCCGTCTCGCCGTCCACCAGCGCCCCGTAGTCGGGCAGGGCGCGCCGGTCCTCGTAACGCCTCGGGTAGTAGCCCAGCAGCTCGCGGTAGGTGCCGATGCCTACCTCCGCCAGCTTCTTGGGCGCCTGCGCGCCCAGGTCGACGGCGCGGGAGGCTATCTCCTGGTCCAGGTCGAGCTGGCGGTCCACGGGTCGAGTCTACCGCCCGCGCACGCCGTTTCCGCGCCCTTCGGGCCACAACCGCGCGCGCAGCACGCGTACGTACAAGGCCCGCCTGCGGTTGCCACAGCCGCCTGGGCGCGCTTATGCTCGATGCGTCCGACATCCCGTGCGGGCTGCACGCGAAACTTGAACCGATCGAGTGAGGAGAGAAGCATGAAGCGAATCGTCCCCGCCCTGCTCGCCCTGGCCCTCGTGGTGCTATCCGGCGCCGCGCTTGCCCAGGACCTTGGTGGCCGCACCATCATCGTGGGTTCCGACACCACCTACCCGCCGTTCGAGACCGTCAACCAGGAAGGCGAGATCGTCGGCTTCGACGTCGACGTCGTCAACGCCATCTGCGAGCGCATCAACTGCGTCGCCGAGTTCCAGACCACCGCCTGGGACGGCATCTTCGCCGCGATGGCCAACGGCGAGTTCGACATGATCGCCTCGGGCATCACCATCACCGAAGAGCGCGCCCAGGTCGTCGAGTTCACCGACCCCTACCACGAGGTCAACCAGGCCATCGCCGTGCGCACCGCCGACGGCGACCTGACCCTCGAGGACTTCGAGACCGGCGACCTGCTGCTGGGCTCGCAGAACGGCACCACCAACGCCATCCTCGCCGAAGAGCTCGTCGGCCGCGACCGCCTGCGCATCTACGACGACTTCAACGCCGCCATCATGGCCCTGATCAACGGTGACGTCGACGGCGTCATGATCGACGACACCTCCGCCGACGCCTTCGTCGAGCAGTACGCCGGCCAGATCGTTGCCGCCGTGCGCAACGTCGAGTCGGGCGAGAAGCTCGGCTTCGCCGTGCAGCCCGGCGACGAGCTCGTCGACGCCCTCAACGCCGGCCTCGAGCAGATCCGCGAGGACGGCACCCTCGAACAGCTCGTCGCGAAGTGGTTCTCCGAGCCGCAGGACGAGTGAGCTGCTAGAAGCATCCGCTTGATGGTCTGCCAGCCAGCTCCCGAGAGGGAGGCGAACAGCAGCGCCGAGAGCGTCCGGGAGGGTATCACCCCTCCCGGACGCCTTCGCGCGCTCTCCTATGGGCGTATGGCGTGAGCGCCCGCAACCCGGCCCGCCGCCGCCGCGGGCCCCTGCGCAACGTAAGGCCCAGCTATCTGATCCTCCTGACGGCGCTACCGTTCGTCGTCTACCTATTCGTTTCCAACGAACGCTATCAGGCCGCCCTCGAGTTCCTGCTGCCCGGCATCGGTGTCACGGCGCTCGTCACGGTGGTCGCCTACGTAGTGGCTTCCGCCCTCGGCCTCGTCCTGGCCGGCCTGCAGATGCTGAAGCTGGGCGAGAACACGGTGCGCAACTTCCTGCTGGGCAGCCTCGTGCTGCTGGCGGGCGCCACCTTCCTCTTCACCCGGCCACAGCTGGAGTACAGCCTCGTGGGCGAGGGCGGCGGGCGCGTCGCCATCATCCAGGGCACCCCCTCCGGCGTCAGCGAGCGCATCCGCAGGGGCGACTTCGAGGGCTCGCTGGGCGTGCTCTCGGTGCGCGCCGTGACCGACAGCGCCGCGGCCCTGGAACGCCTCGAGAGCGGCGTCGTCAGCGCCGCCTTCATCCCGAGCGAAGACGTGCCCCCCGGGACGCCGGTGGCCTACGAGACGTCGTTCCTCTCCCCCACCTTCCAGCGCCCGGCCATGCTGCTGGCGGTGCTGGGGCTGTTCGGCCTCTCGCTGACGTTCGCCGCCTTCCAGAGCGGCAGCCACCCACTGAGGCTCGTGGCCGAGCTGTACGTCGACGTGCTGCGCGGCATCCCGATGCTCGTGGTGATCCTCTACGTCGGCTTCCCCCTGCAGGGCGCCATCCGCGACGCCACCGGCGGCTTCATCGACATGTCACGCCTGACGCGCGGCATCGTGGGCATCTCGCTGGGCTACGCGGCCTACATGGCCGAGATCTTCCGCGCCGGTATCGAGGCGATCGGGAAGGGGCAGACGGAGGCGGCGCGCAGCCTGGGCCTGAGCACCTGGCAGACGGCGCGCTTCATCGTGCTGCCGCAGGCGCTGCGCATCGTGGTGCCGCCCCTGGGCAACGAGTTCATAGCGATGCTGAAGGACACCTCGCTGCTGTCGGTGCTCTCGGTGCGCGACATCACCCAGCGCGCCCGCGAGTTCCAGGCCGCCAACTTCGAGGTCTTCCCGCCCTTCAACACCGTGGCGATCCTCTACATCGTCCTGACACTGATGGCATCGTCGCTCGCCAAGAGCGTCGAACGCCGCACCTCCTGGAACCGCTGAAACCCGGGCTGGCCTAGCCGGGAGCGCCCCGTGCCGCCCACGAGCGTTCCGGGCAGGCCGGGGCGCTTCGCCCAGCGTTAGACTCGTGCATGCAAGGCACGCAGCTGCAGGCAGCGAACGTCGAGCCTCGTACCGAGGACCCCGCCGCGGTGGTCGACCTGGCCGCCATCGAGCACAACCTGGCCGTCGTGAGGGAACGGCTGGCGCCCGGCACGAAGGTGTTGGCCGCCGTCAAGGCCGACGCGTACGGCCACGGCCTCGTGCCGGTGGCGCGCCACCTGGAGCAGGCCGGGGTGGAGTGGTTCGGGGTGTCCACGCCCCACGAGGCGCTGAGCCTGCGCGAGGCGGGCATCTCGGCTGGAGTGCTGCTGCTGGGACCGGTACGCGAGCCGGGGCTGATCACTCGCCTGGCCGACGCGGACGTGTCCCTGGCCCTCACCGACCACGCCGCCCTGGAGCGCTACGCCGCCGCCGACCTGCCGCGCCACCTGAAGCTGCAGATCGACGTCGACACGGGCATGGGCAGGCTCGGCCTTCCCCCCTCCGAGACGCTGGGGCTGGCGCAGGCCGTGGAGCGCGCCAAGGGCCTGGAGCTGGAGGGCGTGTGGACGCACTTCGCGGCCTCCGACGACCCCGACACGAGCACGACCGAACAGCAGCTGGAGGCGTTCAGGAGCGCGCTGGACGCTCTGGAGCGCGCGGGCGTGCAGGTGCCGCTGCGGCACGCGGCCAACTCGGCGGCCACCTTGGCCCACCCGGCCTCGCACTTCGACATGGTGCGCGCCGGCATCGTTCTGTACGGCCACCACGGCAGTTCCTGGGTCGCCCGGCAGGAGCCGCGCGTGCGGCCCGCGATGCGCCTGGAGGCGCCCATCACCTTCGTGAAGCGCGTTCCCAAGGGCACGCCGGTGTCGTACGGGGCGCTGTGGCGCGCGCCACAAGACACGACGCTAGCCACGGTGCGTATCGGTTACGCCGACGGCTACCCCCGGCAGCTGACGGGCCACGGCTGGGTGAGCCACCGCGGGCGCCGCTGCGACGTGGTGGGCCGCGTGTGCATGGACCAGCTGATGATCGACCTGGGCCCCGAGGGGGGCGCCGAGCCGGGCGAGCGGGTCGTGCTGTGGGGAGAGGGCGGCCCCGACGCCGAGCGGCTGGCCGCCACCTTCGGAACGGTCAGCTACGAGCTGCTTACAGGTGTGGGGGCGCGCGTTCCGCGCCGTTACGTGGTCTGAACGTCGGGCGCCTGCGCGGCGCTCTCGACCGGCGCGGCCTCCTCGGCCTGCTGTTCGGTATGTTCGCGCGTGGCGATCACCGTCAGGACGCGCCGTTCGTCGCCCTGTTCGACCGTGAAGCGCATGCCCTGGAAGGTGACGGACTCGCCGGGCTGCGGGATGTGGTCCACCTCGTCGATCATGAACCCCGCCACCGTGTCGTAGTCGCCGTCCTCGTCGAAGGCGATATCGAAGGCGTCGGCGACGCTCTCGATGTGCGTGGTGCCCTGCAGGAGGAAGCTGCCGTCGCCCAGGTCGATGATGTCGTCGACCTCGTCGTCGTCGGTCTCGTCGTAGATCTCGCCGGTGATCTCCTCGATGATGTCTTCGAGCGTGACGAGGCCCGACGTGCCGCCGAACTCGTCGACCACCACCGCGATGTGGTTCTTGCGGATGCGCATGTCGCGCAGCAGGCTCAGGATCGAGAGCGTCTCGGGCACGTACTGCGCCGGCGTCATGATGTCGGCCACCTTGGTGGTGCCCACGGCCTCGGACAGGCCCAGGAACGGCAGCAGGTCGCGGGCGTACACCACGCCCTTGATCTCGTCGATGCTCTCGCCGTAGACGGGCAGGCGGCTGTAGCCGTTCTCGGTCACCAGCTTCTGCAGCTCGTCGAGGTTCACGTCCTCGCGGACGGCGACCACGTCGACGCGCGGGGTCATGACCTCGCGCACGACGGTCTCCTCGAGGTCGATGACGCCGCGGATCATCTCCTGCTCGTGCGCCTCGATGGCGCCCGACTCCTCGGCCGATCGCAGCATCATCCGCAGCTCCGTGGGCGACATGAAGGTGGAGCCGGATGGCTGCAGGCGGAACAGGCGCAACACCTGGCCGGTGACCCACGTGAACCCGATGCCCAGCGGGTAGAGCACCACCGACATCAGGTAGACGGGCCGGATCACGACGCGTCCGACGGCGACCGGGTGGTGCACCGCGATCGACTTGGGAGTGATCTCGCCGAAGACCAGGATGGCGAGGGTCGAGATGGCCGTGGCGATGGCGACCGCCATGGACTCGGAGCCGCCGCTGGCGATCGTCACCTGCAGGGTGGCCTGCGTGACGAGGGCGGTGAAGCCGATGTTGACGATGTTGTTGCCGATGAGGAGCGCGGTGATGAAGCGCGTGGGGTTGCGCTCGAGTTCGCCGAAGGCGAAGCTCGAGGGGGAGCCCGAGTCGCGCAGCTCGCGCGCCTTCCACGAGCCGATGGCGGTGAGCGCCGTCTCGGAGGCCGACATCAAGCCCGAGAGCAGCAGCAGCACCACGAAGATGATCACCTGCAGGACGCTGACGCCGCCGCCCGTGGGCTCGGCTGCCTGCGCCAGCGCTAAGCCGGCGATGACCAGTGGGATTGTGAGTAAGGGGGCGACGCGCGCGAGGCGTCGCGATCGTTCCGGAGGGTTGTCTTCCATCAGTTGGGAGGATTGTAGCACAGCTGATCGTGCTGCCTGCACATCCATAGTGCATGCCGAAAACGTCGTCGCTAACGGCAAGAACAGCGACCGGACGCCACGTACGTGCGGTTGAACCGGGCAGTTCGGCCGCCTCCGGAGTGCCGCGTCGCCGGACCCGCCCGAACCGCGGGGCGGGCACCGCTCAGGAGGTATGCTCGCCAATCGATGAACGAACAGGGCGGCACGACTCACTCCGGCATCTACGTGGCCGTGGCCGGGAACATCGGCGCGGGGAAGTCGAGCCTGACCCGCGTGCTGTCGGACCGCTTCCACCTCTCCCCCGTCTACGAGGCCGTCGACGAGAACCCCTACCTCGAGGACTTCTACGCCGACATGCCACGCTACGCGTTCCACTCGCAGATCTTCTTCCTGGCCGCGCGCCTGAAGCAGCATCTACGCGAGGTGAACCCGGGCCGGCGCGTGATACAGGACCGCACCGTCTACGAGGACGCCGCCATCTTCGCGCGCCTGCTGCACGAGGACGGCATCATGGACGAGCGCGACCACGGCTCGTACCGCACGCTCTACCACGCCGTCTCGGCGGCCCTGCGGCCCCCCGACCTGCTCATCTACCTGCGGGCCGGCCTGCCGACGCTGAAGCGCCACATCGCCCAGCGGGGCCGCAGCTACGAGGCCGACATCGACGACCGCTACCTGGCGCGCTTAGGCGAGCTGTACGAGCGCTGGATAGAGGACTACAGCCTCTCGCCGGTGGTGGTGGTTCCCGGCGACGACCTCGACTTCGTCAACTCGGAAGCCGACCTGAAGCGCGTGCTCGACCTGCTCGAGCGTCACGGCCTGACGGCGCCGGTCGTCGGCTGAGCCTGGGCGGAATGGACGCCTACCGCCCGGAACCGATGCAACTGGGCGCGCTGCTGGAGAGCGCAGCCGAGCGCGCCCCCGAGCTGTTCGTCGGTTCCACGCTGCTCGGCGCGCAGACGCGCGACCTGCTGCAGATCACGGGCGTAGCCCAGGACCACCGGCGGGTCGAGCGGGGCGCGCTGTTCGTGGCGCGCCGCGGCGCGCGCGTGGACGGCCACGACCACCTGGCCGCCGCCGTGGCGGCCGGAGCCGTGGCGCTGGTGGGCGACCGGCCGGTGGCCGAGGTCGGAGCCCTGGGGGCGCCCTACGTGCAGGTGAGCGACGCGCGGCGCGCAGTCGCCTTCCTGGCGGCCGCCTTCCACCGCCACCCCAGCGAGCGCGTGCGGGTGCTGGGCATCACGGGCACGGACGGCAAGACTACTACCAGCTACCTGCTGCACTGGCTGCTGCTGGGCCGCTTCGAGGCCGCCCTGTCGAGCACCGCCGGACTCTTCCTGGGAGCCACCGAGCTGGCGCCCGAGGAGGGGCACTTCACCACCCCCGAGGCCACCGAGGTGCAGGCGCTGCTGGCCCGCTACGCGGCGGGCGGCGCCAGCCACGTGGTGCTCGAGTCGAGCTCGCACGGCTTCGCGCTCGCCCGCCTGGAGAGCGTTCGCTACGAGTTGGGGGTCTTCACGAACCTGTCGCCCGAGCACCTCGACCATCACGGCACGCTCGAGGCGTACCGCGAGGCCAAGGCGACGCTGCTGCGGCGCGCGCCGCTGGGCGTCGTCAACCGTGACGACGAGGCGTACGGCTACTTCGCGGCGGCGGCCAAGGAGCACGTCTCGTACGGCGAACATCCCGAGGCTGACGTGCGCCTGCTGGCGGTGGACCAGGGCACGGGCGGCCTGAGGCTCGAGCTGGACGTGCACGGCGAGCGCCTGGAGGCCCAGCTGGCGATGGTGGGCCGCTACAACGCCCACAACGCCGCTGCGGCCCTGGCCGCCGCCGTGGCAGAGGGCATGACGCCCACGGAGGCGGCTGCGCGCCTCGCCACCTTCCCCGGCGTGCCGGGGCGCATGCAGCTGGTTGGCACCGAGGTAGGGACCGGGCCCACCGTCATCGTCGACTTCGCCCACACCGCCCCGGCGCTCGCCAAGGCGCTGGCCGCCGTTCGGCTGCCGGGCAGCCGCCTGATCGTCGTCATCGGCTCGGCCGGCGAGCGCGACCCGGGCAAGCGGGCGCCCTTGGGGAAGGCCGCCGTGGAGGGCGCCGACCTGGCGGTCTTCACGGAAGAGGACAGCCGCTCCGAGAGCGTCGACGCCATCCTGACCCGCATGGCGGAGGGCGCCGTGGGCGCAGGCGGCGTGCAGGGGCGCGACTTCGTGCTCGAGCCCGACCGCGCGAAGGCGATCCGCCTGGCCGTGGCCGCCGCCCGCCCGGGCGACGTGGTGCTGCTGGCGGGCAAGGGGCACGAGCGCACGCTCGAGCGCGCCGCCGTCGCGCTGCCATGGAACGAGGCCGACGAGGCGCGCCGCGCCCTGGCCGAGCGCAGCTAGGGCCGCCTGGCGCGCGGTAGCATTGCGGCCATGGACCCCATTCGGCCCGTGGACATGATCCTGGCCAAGCGCGGTGGGCAGGAGCACACCGCGGCGGAGCTCGGCGGCTTCCTGGACGCCTACGTGGCGGGCAGCGTGCCCGATTACCAGGTGGCGGCGTGGCTGATGGCCGTCTGCTGGCGCGGGATGACGGACGCCGAGACGGCCGCCCTGACGCAGGCGATGGCGCGCTCGGGCGACATGCTCGACCTCTCGAGCCTCCCGAACACCGTCGACAAGCACTCCACCGGCGGCGTGGGCGACAAGACGACGCTCGTGCTGGCGCCCCTGCTGGCCGCCATGGGCGGCACCGTGGCCAAGATGAGCGGGCGCGGCCTCGGCCACACGGGCGGCACCGTCGACAAGCTCGAGAGCATCCCCGGCTTCAGGTCCAGCCTGAGCGACGAGGAGTTCCTGAAGCAGGCGCGCGAGGTAGGGGTGGTCGTGACCGGCCAGTCGAAGGAGCTGGCGCCCGCCGACGGCCTGCTGTACGCCCTGCGCGACGCCACGGGCACCGTCGAGTCGCTGCCCCTCATCGCCAGCAGCATCATGAGCAAGAAGCTGGCCGGCGGCGCGCACGCCATCGTGCTCGACGTGAAGGTGGGCTCGGGCGCGTTCATGAAGACCCGAAGCGACGCGCGCGAACTGGCGCGCGCCATGACGGCCATCGGCAGCCACGCTGGGCGCGAGGTTCGCGCAATCCTCTCGGACATGTCCGAGCCGCTGGGGCGCACGGTGGGCAACGCCATCGAGGTCGACGAGGCCGTGCGCTGCCTGCGCGGCGAGGGGCCGGACGACCTGCTCGAGCTGTGCCTGGCGCTGGCGAGCGAGGTGCTGGCGGCCGCCGGACTGCCGCACGAGCACGCCCAGCTGCAGGACGCCATCGGCAGCGGCCGCGCCTACGAGCGCCTCGAGCGCTGGGTGGCGGCGCAGGGCGGCGACCCGAGCGCCCTGGGGCGCCTGGAGCGCGCGCCCGACACCTGGCAGTTGCGCGCGCCGCGCGGCGGCGTCGTGGCGCGCCTCGACGCCCTGGCCGTCGGCCGCGCCGCCGGGCTGCTGGGCGGGGGCCGCAGCCGCAAAGGCGAGGCGATCGACATGGGCGTGGGGGTGGAGCTGCACGCGAAGGTGGGCGACCCGCTCTCCGAGGGCGAGCCGCTGGCGACCCTGTACCACCGCGGCGGGCGCGGCCTCGAGGCGGCGCAGCGGCTGCTGCAGGGCGCGCTAGAGATGGCCGACGAGGCCACGCGGCCGCCCCTCATCGTGGAGCTGGGGATCGGCGGCTAGAGCCGTGCCGGGCGGCCCCTATCGCCCTGCGTTACGGCTTCGAGCGCCGCCGACCGACGCCACCGGATGCATCGCCGAGCCTTGACACTACCGAAGAGCAAGCGTTACACTTCTTTTTGCGTCCGAAACGGCGCGGGGTGGAGCAGTCTGGTAGCTCGTCGGGCTCATAACCCGAAGGTCACAGGTTCAAATCCTGTCCCCGCAACCAAAGAAAGCGTCACGGACGCCAAGAACCCGCCCGGTACCCTCGGGCGGGTTCGTCGTAGGGAGGCCGGCCCCGAGCTCTGGGGTCGGGCCGGAAGGCGGTAAGGCGAAGGATGAGTGCGAGCAGACGTGAACCGCCGAACGGACCGCTAGGGTCCGGCGCACACGCCTCGCCCGGTCCGACCGTAACGACCGAACGTCCTCCCGACCCCACCTCCGCGCTTCCGGCTGCCGTCCACGCTGCGCCTGGCAGGTCGCGCGCTGCGCCGACTCCTCCCGTCTCGCCCGCCACCCTTCTTCTGGTGGTCGGTTCCCTCATGACGGTCTCGGCGCTGGCCACCGACGCCATGCTGCCCGCCTTCCCCACCATGGCGCGCGCGTTCGGCGTCACGGAAGCCACCATCCAGCAGGTCGTCAGCGTCTTCATGATCGGGTACGCGCTCCCGCAGCTGGTCATCGGCTCGCTGGCCGACCGCTTCGGGCGGCGCCCCGTGCTGCTGGGCGGTCTGGGCATATACCTGGCCGGCTCGCTGCTGTGCCTGGTGGCGCCGTCGCTGCCGCTCCTGCTGGCGGGGCGCTTCGTGCAGGGCGTGGGCGCCGCCGCGGGCCCGATCCTGTCGCGGGCGGTGCTGCGCGACCTCTACCAGGGCGCCGAGCTGGGCCGCATGCTCTCTTACGCCATGATCGTGTTCTCGGCCGCCCCGCTGCTGGCCCCCGCCATCGGCGCGCTGATGCTGCGGCTGGGCAGCTGGGAGCTGATCTTCGTCTTCCTGCTCGCGGTGGCCGCCGTGCTCATCCTGCTGGTGCTGCTGGCCCTGCCCGAGACCCTCGCCCGCCCCGACCCCAAGGCGCTCCGCCTGGGAGGCATCTGGCGCAACGCGCGTCTGGTGTTCGGCGATCCACGCTCCTCGTGGTCGATGCTCTTCATGACGTTCACCTACGCCGGCCTGATGGCCTACCTCCTGTCGGCCTCCGCCATCTACAACGGCTGGTTCGGCCTCGACGAGGGCGGCTTCGCGGTCGTCTTCGCGCTCGTGGCGGCCACCTCGTTCGTGGCTCAACCCGTCAACGCCCGCCTGCTCAGGCGCTTCGAGCCCGTGCAAGTGGCGGGCGTGGCGGCGCCGGCCTTCCTGCTCGTCAGCGCCCTGCTCCTGGTGCAGACCGTGCTGGGGCTAACGACGCTCGTGACGTTCGTGCTGAACATGGTGGCGTTCTTCGCCTGCTTCGCGTTCATCATGGGCAACGGCACCACCATGGCGCTCGACCCGCACCGCGACCGCGCCGGCATCGCCTCGGGCCTCCTCGGCTTCGCCCAGCTCGCTCTGGGCACGGCGCTGGGGACGGCGATCGGGGCGTTCGCCGGCTTCGGCCCCATCGCGCTGGGCGTAGGCTTCACGGCCCTGGCCCTGCTCGCCTACCCCAGCTTCGTACTGGCGCGCCGCAGCGGTGAACGCGCAGGCGAACGCGAAGGCGAACGGCT
Organism: uncultured bacterium; assembly: GCA_964625655.1. Lineage (GTDB taxonomy): Bacteria > Deinococcota > Deinococci > Deinococcales > Trueperaceae > JAAYYF01. The sequence continues at coordinate 12,064 of CAZVCT010000028.1, read as the reverse complement.
AACATAGGGGACGGCGCCGCGGCGAAGCTGCGATGCTGCGCCGCTGCGCGCTCCTTCACTCCGAGAGGACCCTGGCCAAGTGACAGTAGATCGAGACAACGACGGCGCGCTGCCGGCCCCCGGCGACACGCCGGACAGCGGCACGACGCCGCCCGAGGCCGACTTCGCGGCCGATAACGACGTGACGAGCGCCGCCGACCAGCTGCACGACCCGGGCGGCGTGGCGCAGGGTGACGGCGAGCAGCCGACCCGCTCGGGCTTCGTCGCCATCGTCGGCAAGCCGAACGTCGGCAAGTCGACCCTGCTCAACACCATGCTCGGGGTGAAGGTAGCCCCCATCACCCCCAAGCCCCAGACCACGCGGCGCGGCGTGCGCGGCGTCTACACGCAGGAGGGGCGCCAGCTCGTCTTCGTCGACACGCCCGGCTTCCACCGCAGCGGCAAGTCGGCCCTAGACCAGGCCATGCACCGCGAGGTGCGCGACGCCCTGATCGACGTCGACGCCGTGCTGTGGGTCGTCGACCTGCGCCGCCCGCCCAACGACGAGGACAAGCAGGTGGCGCGCCTCGTGAGCAACCTGCACGACACCCCCGTGATCCTGGTCGGGAACAAGGTCGACGCCGCCAAGTACCCCGACGAGGCGCTGCGCCTCTACAAGGACTTGGCGCCCACGGTAGAGCGGGCGCTGGCCATCTCGGCCCTCAACGACCCGAAGGCCGTCTACGCGCTGCGCGATGACCTGATGGAGCGCCTCGAGGAAGGGCCGTTCTTCTTCCCCCAGGACATCCGCTCCGACCAGTCGCGCGAGCAGTGGGCGTCCGAGCTCATCCGCGAGGCCGCCATGATCCACCTGCGCGAAGAGCTGCCCTACAGCGTCGCGGTGCAGGTGGTCGAATGGCAGGACGCGGAAGACGGGCACCCCATCGTGATCACCGCCGAGATCTGGGTGGAGAAGAGCGGCCACCGGCGCATCGTCATCGGCAAGGCGGGCGCCATGATCAAGGAGATCGGGAAGATGGCGCGCAAGCAGCTCGAGATCTTCATCCAGGAGCGCATCTACCTCGAGCTCGAGGTGGTGGTGCGCAACGACTGGCGGCAGGACCGCGAGGCGCTGCGCGAGCTCGGCTACGAGCCTTGAGCATCGCCGCCCGCTGGCGCTCGATCGATCGCCTGCCCGCCCCGCGCGGCCGCGACGCCATGCCCGGCGTGTACGAGCTGGCGGACGAGGAGAAGCGCCTCATCTACATCGGCCAATCGGCTACCGACGTGCCCAACCGCCTGCGGCAGCACCTGGCCAAGGGGGGCTGCGTGGCGCAGCACGCGCGCTACTGGCGCTGGCAGTACAGCCGTGTGCCGCAGGCCGACGAAGCCGACCTGCTGGCCGCCTACCGCGCCGCGAACGACGGCCGGCTTCCGCCCTGCAACCGCGCCACGCCGCTCGAGCGCGACCCGCGCCGCCGCGCCGCCGAGCGGTTCGGCATCTCGGGCCCGGAATGAGGCCGCGCGTGGCGCTCGCGAATCAGAATCTCACTTACATTCCATCAACTTAACCGAGGCTAAACCGAGCCCATGGCACGCGTGACGGTTGTCGAAAAATGCGATGCCCATCGTCCTACAGTGAAAACGCCGACTTGTCGGCCCGTAGGGACCGTGATATAACCGGGCAGGCGAGGAGAAAAAGTGAGTCTTCTCAGTTTTCGATTTGGAGGGTTTGAATGCGCAAGTTTCTGGTTGCCCTGATCGCCGTCGCCACCCTCGGTGCCGGTACAGCGTTCGCACAGAGTGGTTACTGGGCCGGCTTCAGCGTCGGGTACCCGGGTGCCACCCTGCACTTCGGCATCGAGGACATCTCCCCCGACCTGTCGCTTCGCGTCAACGCCGGCTACAACTACATCGGTAGCGGCTTCGCCCTGGGCTTCGACGCCCTCTACGACCTGCCTATCGACATGGGCACCGCGCCCATCGACGTCTACGCCGGTGGCGGCATCGGCCTCGGCGTCGGCGCTGGTGTCGACATCGCCGTCAACGCGGTCATCGGTGGCGAGTTCAGCCTCGTCGACGCCGGCCTTCCGCAGGGTGGCGTCTTCATGGAAGTCGGCCCCTCCATCTCGCTGACCCCGTTCGCGTTCGGCGTGGTCGGCCGCCTCGGCTTCAACTACCACTTCTAAGCACAACGAAATCCATCGAGAGCGGCCCCCAGGAAGTTGCTGGGGGCCGCTTCGTACTTGGTCGTTCGGTCTATCGTTGCAACTAACGCTATGGAAGGATGAAGGCAGAGCCTAGCTGCAATATTCCCAGCTTGGCGCCTTGAGAGCTACAGATGCCTGACCTTTCGATTACGGCTGTGGTACAGGAGCTTTACAAAAGACCACATCCGTGGCATGCTTATCTCAACAGCGCCCGAGACGCGACCTCCTTTCGGAGAGCGAACCACCTCGGGCCTATTTTTTTCTCGTGACGCAGAAGAAGCAGTACACGAAGTCGCCGAAGCCCATCGAAGAGCTTCTACTCACCCTAAAGAGTCGCGGCCTTAGCGTGCATAGCGACGAGCACGCACATCGACTTCTCCGGCACGTCGGTTATTACCGCCTGAGTGGATATACGTTGCTTCTAGAAGTGCCCGGGCGACATGTCAGCAACGAGAACGGTAAGACCGTGCATGTGCGCACGCATCAGTTCCAAGAGGGCGCGACGTTTCTTCAGGTTGCTCGCCTCTATGATCTGGATAGACGGCTCCGGATACATGTCCTAGACGCGATAGAGCGGATCGAGGTGTCGTTCCGTTCTATGCTCTGCGATCATATGTCCCTAAAGTACAGGGACCCACACTGGTATTTGGACAATACGAAGTTCAAAGGGCGTTACAGAGCCATTCGCGAAAACGAGTCGCCCGACACATTACACGGGCAACTCCTGGAGCGAATCAGCAAAGAAACCTGCAAGGACAACAGCAACAACCGGAACGCGTTCTGCAATCACTACTACGAAAACTACTCGAGCCCCGAACTGCCTCCGTGCTGGATGGTTGCTGAACAGCTATCTTTCGGAGCTTGGTCGATAATCTTTGAGAACCTTGCGGAGAATCAAGACCGGAAAGCAGTAGCTGATGTGCTGCATGGCCGCGTCCGCGACGTCGAGTCGTGGATGAGGGCGCTTAGTTACCTAAGGAATCTTTGCGCGCATCATGCAAGGCTCATCGGTGTCAATTTCGTCCAGCTACCTCGGATTTCAACGGACTTTCCTTCTGGGCTACAGCCGTCTCCAGGAACGCCCGACCGAAGCAAGAAGTTCATCGCGTTCGTGGCAGTCATTCATTACCTACTTCAGTACATCTACCCTGATAGCGGTTGGACCGAGCGCACGTTAGGACTGCTGAACGAGTTCGACGACGTCGACTTGGAAAGGTTCTTGGGGTTTTACGAAAACTGGCACACCGATCCTTTCTGGCGCCTCTAGGGCTCCATTGAGCCTCACCGTGAATGGCACGGGGGCCGCCCTGGGCAGGCGCTCGAAAGACGTTACTTAAGAATCCACTACTAAGCTGACCCACCTTTAGGTTGGAAGACGCGCCCTCAGCCCACCAGGTAGAGCAGCTCCATCACCGCGCCCGGCAGGTCGGCCGCCTTCAGGCCGCGCTTCTTGATGCTGAAGCCCGGCGGGTAGGTGGTCGGCTCGACCGAGAACGCCAGGCCCTTCATGCGCTTCGCGTCGTAGTCGATGGTCTCGAAGGCCGTCTCGAAGCTCAGCTGCACGTCGGTCATGTGCTCCTTGATGGTCGCCACGCCCTTGCCGCCGGCCAGCAGGCGCAGGCGCGCCAGGTCGACGAACGCCTTGACCTCGGGCGGGAACGGCCCGAAGGCCTCGCGCATCTCGCGCGCCACCTGGCTCACCTCGGCCAGGCTGCTCGTCTCGGCCAGCCGGCCGTAGTAGTTGATGCGCACGGCGTCGTCCTGGATGTAGGTGGGGCTCAGGCGCGCGTCGAGGTCGAGGTCGACCGTCACCTGCGGCACCTCCTTGGCGCGCTGCTCGCCCTTCAGCTTCGCGATCTCTTCCGCCAGCATCTCGGTGTAGACCTCGAGCGACACGGCGCTGATGTTGCCGTGCTGCTCGGGGCCCAGCAGGTTGCCCACCCCGCGGATCTCCATGTCCTTCTCGGCGAGCAGGTGGCCCGAGCCGAGGTCGTTCAGCTCGGCGATGGCGTACAGGCGCCGTTGCGCCTGCTCGGTCAGGCGGCCCGGGTAGAGCATGTACGCCCACGCCTCCGTCTGGCGCCGGCCCACGCGGCCGCGCAGCTGGTAGAGCTGCGCCAGGCCCAGGCGGTCGGCGCGCTCGATGACGAGCGTGTTGGCGCCGCTGATGTCGAGGCCCGACTCGACGATGGTGGTCGAGAGGAGGATGTCGTAGGCGCCCTCCTCGAAGCCCAGCATGATCTCTTCTAGCTCGGTCTCGTTCATCTGCCCGTGCGCCACGCCGATGCGCGCTTCGGGCACGAGCTGGTTCAGGGTGCGGGCGCGCAGGCCTATGGAGCCGATGCGGTCGTGGATGTAGAACACCTTGCCGCCGCGCTCGAGCTCGGTGAGGATCGCCTCGCGCACCACCATCGGGTCGTACGGCTGCAGCACCGTCTGGATCGGCTTGCGCCCCTCGGGCGGGGTGCTGATCTGCGACACGTCGCGCAGGCCCACCAGGCTCATGTAGAGCGTGCGCGGGATGGGCGTGGCCGACAGCGACAGCACGTCGAGGTTCGCCTTCAGGCCCTTGAGGCGCTCCTTCTGGCCGACCCCGAAGCGGTGCTCCTCGTCGACGATGAGCAGCCCCAGGTTCTTGTACTCGATCGACTCGTTCAGCAGCCGATGCGTGCCGATCACGACGTCGACGGTGCCTTCCTTCAGGCCCTTCAGGGCGTCGCGCGCGCCCGCGTCCGAGGTGAAGCGCGAGAGCATCTCGACGCGCACGGGCAGGCCCGCGAAGCGCTCGCGGAACGTTTCGAAGTGCTGGCGCGCCAGCACGGTGGTGGGAACGAGCACCGCCACCTGCGCGCCGTTGCCCAGCGCGCGGTGGGCGGCGCGGATGGCCACCTCCGTCTTGCCGAAGCCGACGTCGCCCGACACGAGGCGGTCCATGGGGACGGGGCGCTCCATGTCGGCCAGCACGTCGGTGACGGCGTCCGCCTGGTCGGGCGTGAGGGTGAACGGGCAGTTCTTCTCGATCAGCTCGTCCCACTCGGGCTGGGTCGGGAAGGCGGTGCCCTCGCTGACCTGGCGCTGGGCGTAGGTCTTGATGAGTTCGGCCGCCAGCTTCTCGGCGCTCGCGCGCGCCTTCTCGCGGGCACGCGACCACTCGTTCGTGCCCAGCGTCGAGAGGCGCGGCGGGTCGTCGGTGGTGCCAGGGTGACGGCGCAGCAGCGGCAGCAGCTCGACGGGCAGGTAGAGCTTCCCCTCGCCCGCGTAGCGCATCAGCAGGTAGTCGCGCGTCACGCCCACCACCTGGCGGGGCTCTAAGCCCATGAAGCGGCCGATGCCGTGGTCGGGGTGGATCAGGTAGTCGCCGACTGTCAGCTGCGAGGCGTCGTGGACGCGCTTGCCCGAAAGCTTGCGCCCCTTGCGGTCTCCCTGGTAGCCGTAGAGGACCTCCTCCGACAGCACCACTTCCTTGCGGACGTCGTCCTTGTAGCCGCCCTGCACGTCCTTCGCCAGCAGCAGCGACACCTGGCCCGGGTGCGGCTCGACGCGGTTGCGCCAGTGCGAGTCGAGCTCCTCGATCACGCGGTCGCGCAGGTAACGGCCCGTGCGCTCGAACTTCAGCAGCAGCTGCACCGTGTAGCCGTCGCGCAGCCACATGTGAGCGTCCTCGGCGAAGGCGGACAGCTTGCCGCGGTAGTAGCCGAGCGGCTCGAGGGGCGACGCGCCCTCCTGCAGCTCGAGCGGGTCGCGGCCGAACGACACGGCTTCCCGGCTGGCCAGGTGCTGCCAGAGCCAGGCGGCGTGCTCCTCGCTCAGGTCGCCCGGATACAGCTCGGGTGCGTCGAGGAAGACTGTGCCCGGCAGCTTCTCGAGCAGGCGGGCAGTCCACTCGTCGCGCTCCAGGTTCTCCTGGGTGCGGGGCGCCAGGACGTAGCGCTCCACCTCGGCGTCGCCGACCGAGAGGGCGTCGAGCTCGTCGCCGAAGAACTCGAGGCGCACGGCTCCTTCCGGCTCCTGCCCTTCGGAGGGGGCGGCGTTGGGGTAGACGACGACCGTGTCGCCGCGCACCACGAAGCCGGGCGCTTCGTCGCGCTCGAAGCCGTACTCGACGAGGCGCTCCAGCAGTTCGTCGCGGCGGTAGCCGCGGCCCTTGGCCAGCTCGAGGGCGTAGCGCTCGGGGCGCTGCGGGAAGGCGCGCAGCGCGTGGCCGAGGCTGAGCACGACCTTGTCGCGGCGCTCGTGCCAGTCGGACAGGGTCGGGTCGACGCTGCGCAGCGCTCCGAAGACGTGCGTGCTGTCGTAGAGGGGCAGGCGCGTTTCCGTGGTCAGCAGCACGGCCGGCCCCTGGAAGCGTGCGAAGAGGGCCAGGCGGCCCACGCTGGGCACGCCCAGCAGGCGCCGACCGACGAGGCTCTCGTCGGCGGGCAGGGTTTCGGGTTCTGGTCTGATCTCGGTTCGCAGGCTGCTCATCGGGCTCCCGGGTCGTTTCTCAAGGCTCACTCCGGCCTCGTGACGAGGCTGGCGGCGCGCCACCAGGACTGGGGAGCGCCATGAGACATGGCCGCGCCACGGAGCGCGCCTTTACTCGGGCTCGCCCGCTTCCGGATCCGGGTGGTCGAGCGCCAGGCGGTACGCCTCGTTCCTGGGGGCACCCAGGGCGCTCAACGCGTCACGCAACAGCCTACCGCGAACCCCGGCTCCGGCCAGTCGTTCAGCCGTCTGCGCCAGGCCCGTCGCCTCTTCCTTCTCCTCGGGCGCGGGGCCGACCACGACGACGACCTCGCCCCTTGGGGGCGTGGCCGCGTAGTGCGCGCGCAGCTCTTCCAGGCTGCCGCGCCGCGTCTCGTGATGCAGCTTGCTGATCTCGCGGCTGACGCTTGCCTCACGCTCGGCGCCGCACGCCTCCGCCAGGTCCGCCAGCGTGGCCACCAGGCGGTTGGGCGACTCGTAGACGATCGAGGTGGCCTGGGCGGTGGCGACGCGTTGCAGCCGGCGGCGGCGTTCGGCGCCCTTGCGGGGCATGAAGCCTTCGAACGTGAAGCGCGCCGTCGGCAGGCCCGATTCGACGAGGGCGGGCACGAAGGCCGTGGCGCCGGGCAGCACCTCGACGCTGACGCCCAGCTCGAGCGCGACGCGCACGAGGTCGGCGCCGGGGTCGCTGATGCCCGGCGTGCCGGCGTCCGTGATGTAGGCGACGTGATCGTAGCGTTCGAGCAGCGGCGCGGCGCGCTCGGGGATGGTGTGGGCGTCGAGGCGCTCCATCTTGGTGCCGATGCCGTAGCGGTCGAGCAGCGTGCGGCTGTGGCGGGTGTCCTCGGCGGCCACGACGTCGGCCTGGGCAAGCACCTCGAGGGCGCGCTGCGTGACGTCGCCCAGGTTGCCCACCGGGGTCGGCACCAGCGTCAGGCGCTTCTGGGCGCTCAAGTCGTGCGGTTCAGCCGGCCCCGGTAGACGGGGGCTGCGTTGGTGCGCCGCGACGTGTGACGCTTCAGGGCAGCGGCCAGGCTGGCGCGGATCAGTTCCGCCTCGCCGACCGTGACCGTGACGTGCGCCCCTTCGGGAAGGTTGACGCCCTCCGCCAGTTCGATCCTGCCGCTTCTAACGATGCCCTTGTATGCCCGCATCGTCCTCCTCCACGGGCCCTATGGAGGACCCGCCATCCACTCTACTCCCGCCGGCGGCGCCTCGCCTGTCGGTGCCGGCACGCCGTTCGGCGGGGCGGGCCCTCACCTGGCTGGCCTTCACGTACCAGGCGGCGGCCGCCAGCGTCGCCACCACGAGGCTCGCGGCAACACCGGCGTTGCGGTGCAGGCCGAGCATCTCGGCCAGCCGAGCCAATAGCGGCAGCGTGAAGGTAGCCGCCGCCAGGAGGCCGAGAAGCGCCGCGTAGTTCACCGCATCAGCCTCCGCATGGCCTAGAGGGTACCAGGGTGGGCGCGGCTGCCAATGAGTGGCGTGCGGGCAGCCCGGGCCGTCAGCGGCTGTCCGCCACGAAGAGCGTCAGCGCGGTCGAAGGGTAGTAGTAGGCGAGGATGCGTCCGTAGTCGTAGCCCGACAGCGCCAGCGCGCGGGCGCCGTACTGGCTCATGCCCACGCCGTGGCCCCAGCCGTCGCCGCGCACGGTCAGCCCGCCCTGGACCGTGAAGCGCGTCGACTTCAGGCCCCAGCCGCGCGCCAGGTTGGTCAGGGCGCTGCCGCCGACGACGCGCGTGCCAGCCGTGCCGCTGACCTCGAGCTGCACCACGCGCCCCGACTCGCTGACGCGCAGCACCCGCAGCGAGCGCGCGGTGCCGACGCCGTAGCCGGCCGCGGCCAGGCTGTTCGATACGTCGGCCGCGTCGAGGGTCACGACCCAGGCCCGGTGCGGCGTGCTCGTCTGGGCGTCGGCGCGCGCCACCAGGTACGGCAGCGCTCCGCCCCATACCTCCTGGCTCGAGGCGATCATGCCGCCCGAGTCGGCGTGATAGTACGTGCGGGCCGTGGCGCCGCCGTACGTGACGACGACGCCAGCGGTGGCCGCGATGGCGGCGTCGGTGCGGGGGTGCTCGACCTCGACGCCGCGGTAGACCTGGCAGTCGACGGTGGCGCAGAGGTCGTAGCGGCCCTCGGGGTCCAAAGAGGTGAGGGTGTAGCTGCGCGCCGCCACCGCCTGCGCCTTCAGCGCCTCGAGCGGCCACGAGGCCGCCATCTCGGAGGGCACCACGCCCCGCAGGTACGCCTCCACGTCCAGCACGTTAACGACCTCTACCTCGTCGCCGAGGGCGCTCAGGTGTATGGCGCCGCGGTAGCGGTTGCCGTTGACGCGCAGGAAGCTCTCGGCGCCTTCGGCCTCGAGGGTCAGGCGCGACCCGATGGCCACGCCGTCGACGAGGAGCCGTCCGCCTTCGGCCGCGACGGGCCAGTCGAGACCGGCGGGCGTGGAGAAGCGGCGACCACCGTCGACCACGCCGCGGTGGGCGCCGGTGGCGCCGACCTCGATGGCGCCGGTGCTGTCCAGCAGCACCCGCACCGAGCGGTTGATGGGTTCCATGCCGTGGGCGAAGGAGGAACCCGGGATGGTCAGCAGCGACAACGCCAGGACGAGCAGGCGCAGCAGCGATGTGGGAAGCCGTCGGGGACGCGGGGGAGATCGTTTCGGCATGTAGGCGACAGTATCGCCCGGGCTTCCGCCGGGCTCAAACGACAAAACCCACAGGGAGGGCCGGCGTGCCAACATGTGGCATGTTCACAAAAGGTCTGTTGCAGGAGAAGGTCGTCTTCGTCACGGGTGGCGGCAGCGGGCTGGGCCTCAGCATGAGCCGCCGCTTCCTCGAGCTGGGCGCGAAGGTCGTGATCGCCAGCCGCCGCCTCGAGCTGCTGGAGCGCGTGGCGGGCGAGCTCGAGCGCGAGACGGGCGGGGAGGTGCTGCCGCTGCAGCTGGACGTCCGCGACCCCGAGGCGGTGACGGGCGCGCTGGACGCCGCCGAGGGCGCCTTCGGGCGCATCGACGCGCTCGTCAACAACGCCGCCGGCAACTTCATCTCCCCCACCGAGCGCCTCTCGCACCGCGCCTTCGACGCCGTTCTGGGCATCGTCCTGCACGGCACGGTCTACGCCACCCTCGAGCTGGGCAAGCGCTGGATCGCGAACGGCCAGCGCGGCACGGTCCTGTCCATCGCCGCCACCTACGCCGAGAAGGGCTCGGGCTACGTGGTGCCGTCGGCGGTGGCCAAGGCGGGCGTCGTGAACCTGATGCGCTCGCTGGCGGGCGAGTGGGGGCGGCACGGCATCCGCCTGAACGCCATTGCGCCGGGCCCCTTCCCCACCGAGGGCGCCTGGAGCCGGCTGATGCCGACGCCGGAGATCGAGGAGCTGTTCAAGAGCCGCGTGCCGCTGGGGCGGTACGGCGAGCACACGGAACTGGCCGACCTGGCCGCCTACCTGCTGTCGGAGCGCTCGGGCTTCGTGTCGGGCGAGCTGATCTACATCGACGGCGGCATGACGGCGCGCAACGCGGGCGAGTTCAACCTGCTCGACAGCGTCACGAACGAGCAGTGGGACCAGCTGGCGGCCATGCGGGGCAGGAAGGGCTGAGCGAAGGGCGCCGCGCCTGCACGGCTCGGGGGCTACAGGTCGACGCCGTTGGGCATCTCGAGCCGGAAGAGGCCCGTGGCGTCCGTATAAGTGACGGTCACGGTGTAGTCGCCGCCGCCGCGCTCGAAGAGGCGGTCGAAGGCGATGCGCTGCCCCTGCTGCCACGTCTCCTCGAAGAGCGTCTGCGGGGCGCCCGCCCCCTGCCCCGTCTGGAAGCTGCTGGGGCGCTGGTAGCGCACCTGCAGGGTGACGCTGCCGCGGCGCACCTCGCCGCTGAAGCGCACGGGCATGTCGTTGCGGCTGACGGTGCGGCGGGTCGTCTGGGCCACGTGATCCATCTTGTAGACGAGGATGGGCGTCTGGGTCGGGAAGCCCAGGTACCAGCCGCGCGTCTCGCCGACGGCGAAGAAGATGACGGCCAGGATGACGAGGAAGGTGAGGAGACCGCGCATCCTCGGAGTATACGGGCGCCCTTCGCGCGGCGACGAGGGAATTTCCGCTGCCGAAGCGACCAAGGGGCGGGCCCGCGGCCCCTGCCTTCAGGGGTGCCGCGGGCCCGCGAAACGCTTGCCGGAACGAGGCTCAGGCCGTGGCCGGCGCCTCCTGGTACAGGCTGCGCAGGACGGTGTGCAGGATGCCGCCGTTGCGGTAGTAGACCACCTCGACGGCGGTGTCGAGGCGGCTGACGACCTCGAACTCGATGACCTTGCCGCTTCTCTGCTCGGCGGTCACCTTCACGGTCTGACGCGGCTCGATGTCGTCGTCGACGTGGATCGTGAAGGTCTCGGTGCCGTCCAGGCCGAGGGTGGCCGGATCCTCGCCCTCCTTGAACTGCAGCGGCAGCACGCCCATGCCCACGAGGTTCGCGCGGTGGATGCGCTCGTAGCTCTCGGCGATGACCGCCCGCACGCCCAGCAGGTAGGTGCCCTTGGCAGCCCAGTCGCGGCTGGAGCCCATGCCGTAGTCGTTGCCCGACAGGACGATGGTGGGGATCTTCTTGGCGATGTAGTTGCGGCTGGCGTCGAAGATGCTGGTGACCTCGCCGGTGGTGAAGTCGGTGGTGAAGCCGCCTTCGGTGCCGGGCGCCAGCTGGTTCTTGAGGCGGATGTTGGCGAAGGTGCCGCGTGTCATGACGCGGTCGTTGCCGCGGCGCGAGCCGTACGAGTTGAAGTCCTTCTTCTCGACGCCCTTCTCCTGCAGGTACTCGCCCGCCGGGGCGTTGGCGGCGATGGCGCCCGCCGGCGAGATGTGGTCGGTGGTGACCGAGTCGCCGACCTTCACGAGCACGCGCGCGCCCTCGATCGGGCGGATGGGCTCGGGCTTGTCGGGCATGTCGATGAAGAACGGCGGCTCCTGGATGTAGGTGGAGTCGTCGTCCCACTCGAAGAGCTGGCCGCCCTTGACGGGGATGGCGTTCCACTGCTCGTTCGAGCGCTCGATGCCGTCGTACATGCGCCGGAACGTCTCGGGGTTCATGGCCGCCTCGAGGAGGCTGGTGACGTCCTCGTAGGTGGGCCAGAGGTCGCGCAGGTAGACGGGGTTGCCGTCCTTGTCCTCGCCCAGCGGGTCGTTGACGATGTCGATGTCGACGGTGCCGGCCAGGCCGTACGCCACCACCAGCGGCGGGCTGGCGAGGTAGTTCGCCTTGACGTCGGGGTTGATGCGTCCCTCGAAGTTGCGGTTGCCCGACAGCACCGAGGCGGCCACGAGGTCGCCCTCGTCGATGGCCTTGACGACCGCGGGGGGCAGCGGCCCCGAGTTGCCGATGCAGGTGGTGCAGCCGTAGCCCACCACGTAGAAGCCGACCT
>CAZVCT010000027.1:20656-28117 GCA_964625655.1 uncultured bacterium | reverse complement strand
ACGGCCGCCTGGTGGCCTCGAAGGCCGACCTGCTGGCCGTGGCGCTCGAGACCGCCGGCGTCGAGAACGTCCTAAACCGCGGCAAGGGCTGCCCCGACTGCGGCGCGCCGCTGCGCTTCGAGGAAGGGTGCCAGAAGTGCGAGTCGTGCGGTTACTCGAAGTGTGGCTGAGTAGCCGAGTAGATGTAGAGGATCGATCCCATGGAGCCCGCTGACAGCGGGCTCCATTCATTCAAGGCGTCGGCCCCCGAGGCTTGGGGCCCCAAAGCGTAGTCTGACTCGTGCACGACACCGCCTTCACGCTAGATTTCGATTTCCCGACATCCGCCGAAGAAGTCTGGCGCTACCTAACGCTTCCGGAACTGCTCGAACGCTGGTACTGGCCAACCAGGCTCGAGCCCGCCTACGAGATCGATGCTGTCGTGGGAGGCAGGTTCCGGTTCGCGTCGGAAGTGGCCAACATGGCCGTCTCCGGCACCTACCTGGAAGTAGCCGCGCCCAGACGCTTCGAGAAGTCGTGGAGATGGGACGGAGCAGCATACGAAACGCGAGTCCGCGTCGTGCTCTCGGACAGGGAAGACAGCGGCACGCGGGTAACACTCACCCACTCGGGTCATGAAGACGTGCAATCCCTCGAGAACCATAGGGTCGGGTGGACGGACTGCCTGAGCCGGTTGAAGTTCCTGTTGGACGGAAGCGACTGATCGCAGGTCGGCGTGGTGCGGGTGACGGCCCGTTGTGAGGTCGGACGCTCGCCGCCCCTCCGGCGGCGCTAACGTCGTTGCATGCTCAAGATAAAGCGCGTCGATGCGAAGAGCTCCGAGGCAGACGGCACCCGGGTCCTGATAGAGCGCTCCTGGCCGAAGGGCGTGGACGAAGATCGGGCGGACGTCGATTGGTGGGCGAAGGAGCTGGCCCCCAGTTCGGACTTGCGGGAGTGGTTCGGCCAGGACCCAGGTCGCTTCGAGGAGTTCGGCGTGCGCTACAGGCGCGAGCTTGAGGGGAACGAGTCGCTACCCAAGCTGGAGGGTCTGATGCTGTCGGGCGCCCTCACCCTGCTCTACGCCTCGGACGACGACGACCACAACCACGCGGTCGTTCTGAAGGAGCTGCTGGAGGAGATCTGAGCGGCTGGCCGCCTGGAAGCTCAGCGATCGTCCCCGCTGCCGCCCAGCACCCCGCGCGCCTGGCGGCTCGCCAGCTTCGCTAGGTTCTGCTGCCCCACCTCTTCGAGCGTGATGCCCAGGTCGGCGGCCAGGTTCGCCACGTACCAGAGCACGTCGCCCAGCTCCTTCGACAGCGCCTCCTTCTGGGCGGCGCTCAGCTCGTCGCCGGGGCGGTAACCCTCGTCACGCATCAGCTTGCCGAGCTTCTCTGCCACCTCGCCCGCCTCGCCCGCCAGCTTGAGAGTGGGGTAGAGGACGCGGGCGTGGTCGGGGTAGAGCGCCGTGGTTCGGGCGCCGGTCTGGTACTCGTCGAGCGTCATGGGGCGATGGTAACTCCTGCCCAACGCAGTGGAGCCGGGCCGGCAAGAGGGTAGAGCGCCCCCGTGCCACACGGCTTGTTGCCAAGCTTGGAAACGCTCTGGTACACTACGCTTCGCTTCGAGGAAGGGCGCCTGCCACCGCCCGCGAAGCGCGTATTCGGCGGTAGCTCAGTGGCAGAGCGATCGGCTGTTAACCGATTGGTCGCAGGTTCGAATCCTGCCCGCCGAGCCAAACGTGAAGCCCGACCTGGACGAGCAGTCTCGAGGTCGGGCTTCTTCTTTGCCGTTTCCTCGCTCCCTGCGCCGATGTGTCCTTACCTCGGCAGTACGATCCCCATCGTCTTAGGATCGAACCCGTACCCCCGCGGCAGCACATGCACCTTCACGCCCGACACGGCCAGGATGTCGTCCTCGTCGGCGTCAGCGGCGTTCGTGTAGTCGATACGGCCGTCGAAGATCGTCACGGCGCCGCTGCCCAGCACGCGGTACGGCTCGCCGAAGTGGACGTCTACCGCCGTGTTCTCGTCGATCCCCAGCGCCAGCGTCTGCGAGTTCATCGCGAACACCGTCAGGAAGCGGTACGTGCGGCCGCGCTCGTTGAAGTGCGTGTCGATCATGACGTCGCGCAGGTAGCCGAGGCCGATGCCCACACGCACGTCGGAGCGCCTCACGCTACCGCCGCCGGGCCCGCCCTCGATCATCACGCTGCCCATGGCGGTGGCGCCGGCGCTCGTGCCGGCTATCAGGTAGTCGCCGCGGTTGTGGCGCTCGCGGATCTTCTCGCCGAAGGTCGTGCCCGAGATGAGGGTCGTCAACCGCAGCTGGTCGCCGCCCGTGAAGAAGAGCGCGGTCGACTCGTCCAGGTCCTTCAGCACCTTCTCGTCCTCGGCGTCGGCACGGTTGCCCAACGCCTCCGTGGCCACGTGCTCGGCACCCAGTTCTTCGAACACCTTCTTGTACCTGGGCAGCGCCCGTTGCGGCTCGCGGGTCGCCGCGCCGCACACGAGGATGCGCGCCTTGTTGCCGCCGGCCGCTTCCACGAAGTGCTGGAGGATCTCGCTGTCCGTATCGCGCTCTTCCGCACCGCCTATGAGAAGCAGATGCCCGCGCCGCGGTTGATCGCCTTTCGGCACGTTGGCTCCTTCCTTCGTCCGGGACGCACTCGCTTCCGAGGCGCCCGAACGCACTGCAGCACACTGTGTCATGAGGGGTTCATGCCGCCGTTGGCAATATGCACATAACTCATCGGTTCCATCTCTAAGACTAGGTAACGGTGTGCAAGATTTGGCGTCCGCCCGAGCGGACCAGAAAGGCAGCCGATGCTGATCGAAGAGATTAGGACCTTGAGCGGCCCCAACGTCTACCATCACCGACCGATGGTGGTCATGCGGCTCCAGCTTCAGGATCTGAGCGCGACCACCACGGCGGAGCGTCCCGACTTCGTCGAACGCCTGCTTCACCTCCTTCCCGGTTTGACGGAGCATCACTGCTCCCTGGGCCGCCCGGGCGGGTTCGTGGAGCGGATGATGGAAGGAACCTTCTTCGGCCACGTGATCGAACACGTGGCGATCGAACTGGAATCGATGAACGGCAGCCGCGCCACCCACGGCAAGACGCGCGGCGCCGGCGAGACAGGCTCGTACTTCGTGGCCGTGCGCTTCAAGTCGGAGCAGGGGATGCGCTACCTGCTGCGGCAATCGGTGGCGCTCGTAGAGGCCCTCCTCGAGGGCGAAGGGTTCGACCTCGCCCCCGTGCACGCCGAGTACCGGCGCATCAGCGGAGAGACCGACCTGGGGCCCAGCACCGGCGCCATCGTCGAGGCCGCCGCCAAGCGCAACATCCCCTGGCGCCGCCTGGATGACGGGAACCTCGTGCAGCTCGGCTACGGCAAGCACCGCCGCCTGATCCAGGCGGCCGTCACGGACCGCACCAGCATGATCGCCGTGGAGACCGCCGCCGACAAGTCGCTGACCAAGGAGGTGCTCCACGAGGCGGGCATCCCCGTGCCGTACGGCGGGGTGGCGCACGACCTCGAGGAGGCGCGCGCCCTGTTCCGCGAGATCGGCGTGCCCGTCGCGGTCAAGCCGTTCGACGGGAACAAGGGCAAGGGCATCGCGGTCGGCGTCAGCACCGAGGAGGAGCTGGAGCGGGCGTACGCCCACGCTAACGAGCGCTCGGAACTGGTGATCGTCGAGCGCGCCGTGTCGGGCCGCGACTACCGCGTGCTGGTGGTCGGCGGCAAGATGGTCGCCGCCAGCGAACGTCGCCCCTGCGAGGTGGTGGGCGACGGCAGCAGCACCATCGAGCAGCTCATCGACGAACTCAACCAGGACCCGCTGCGCGGCGAGGACCACGAGCTGCCCCTCACGAAGGTGAAGGTCGACGACCCGATGCTCGCGCGGCTGGAACGCAACGGCCTGAGCCTCGACTCCGTGCCCGCGGCCGGCGAACGCGTCGTGCTGCGCGCCAACGCCAACCTCTCGTCGGGCGCCACGGCCGTGGACGTCACCGACCTGGTGCACCCGGCCACGCAACGCATCTGCGAGCGGGCAGCGTCGCTGATCGGGCTCGACGTCTGCGGCGTCGACCTCGTCACCAGCGACATCTCCAAGCCGCTCGACGGCGGCATCCTGGAGCTGAACGCCTCGCCGGGCCTGCGCATGCACGTGGCGCCCAGCAGCGGCACCCCGCGGGACGTGGGAGGCGCCATCGTCGACACGCTCTTCCCGCAGGGCGTCACCGGGCGCATCCCCATCTGCTCGGTCACCGGCACGAACGGCAAGACCACCGTCACGCGCCTAATCGGCCACCTGGTCGCCCAGACGGGCGAGCGCGTCGGCATGACCACCACCGACGGCATCCAGATCGGCGGCGACCTAGTGCGCGAGGGCGACCTGACGGGCTCTGCCTCGGCGCGCACGGTCCTCGCGGACCCCACCGTCGGCGCGGCGGTGCTGGAGACGGCGCGTGGCGGCATCTTCCGGCGAGGCCTGGGCTACGACTGGTCCGACGTTGGTGTGATCACCAACATCACGCCCGATCACCTCGGTCAGGACGGCCTCGAGACCCTGGACGACCTCGTGTGGATCAAGTCGCTTATAGCCGAACGCGTGCGCGACGGTGGCGTGCTGGTGCTGAACGCCGAGGACGAGGGCGCCATGGCGGTGGCGCGGCTCGAGGGCGTGGAGGTGCAGCGCCTCGAGCTGGCGCTCTTCGCTCTCGATCCGAACGCGCCCGCCATGGCGGCGCACCTCGAGGCCGGCGGTCGTGGCTACTTCGTGCGCAACGGCTGGGTGGTGGAGGCGCGGCGGGGCTACGACCGCTCCATCGCGCGCCTCTCTGACGTGCCGGTGGCGATGGACGGGATGGCGCGCTTCCAGGTGGCGAACGTTCTGGCGGCCACCGCCGCGGCGAGAGCGATGGGCGTGTCGCACGAACGCATCGCCGATGGCCTCGCCACCTTCGGCAGCGCCCACAACCCGGGCCGCGTGAACGTCTTCTCGCACGGCCGTGGCTACGTGTTCGTCGACTACGGGCACAACGCCGCCGCCATCGAGGCCGCCGGCGCGCTGCTGGCGCCTTGGGAAGGGCCGCGGATCGGGATCGTCGGCGTCCCCGGCGACCGCAGCGACGAGCTGGTCGCCGCCGCGGCGGAGGCCGCAGCACGCGCGTTCCCCCGCCTGATCCTGCGTGAAGACGACGACCTCAGGGGTCGCGAGAAGGGCGAGGTGCCCACGCTGATGCAAGACACCGTCAAGCGGGTGGCGCCCCAGACGAGGGTCGAGGTGGAGCCGTCGGCCTGCGCAGCGCTGAAGGAGCTGCTGCCCGAGGTGGCGGATGGAGCGCTGGTGGCGATCTTCTACGAGCACCTCTCTGAGGTGGCCGAGATGCTCGAGGCGGTGGGTGCCAAGCGCGTCGACAAGATCCCGCTGCGTGGTGTTGGAAGCCCGGGTGCGGGTGCCGGCCAGGCGGGAACTGGTCCCGTGCCAGGCGGCGCCGGCTGGGCGAAGCTGCCCGGCGGCGCCGACTCTGGAGACTGAAAGCAGGCCGCGGGCGGCCGGAGCCCCGGCCAACCGCGGCCAAACCGAAGGCCGCCTGAGCTAACACCCAGGCGGCCTTAGCTTCGGCTTAGCTCGGTTTCGGGTGTGCCTTAGCCCGTCTGGGCCCGCTTGCGTGCGGCGCCCAGCGGGTTCGAGACGGCGTGGCGGGCGGCCGCCCAGGCGCGCTTCAGCTCTAGCTCCTCGGGGTCGAGGGTGGCGTCGGGCGCCTCCGCGTAGCGCGCCACCTCCTCGCTCTTGGCGTTGAGGACGGTGTTCAGCACGGCGTGCAACGAGGCCCTGACGGCCAGGCCCTCGCGCAGCATCTCCTGCAGTTCCAGTACGCGGCTCACGAGGTCTTCGTGGCTCATCGCTTCGAGTTCGGCCCTGGTGCGCTGCATGCCCAACTCTACCGCGGGGCCGGCCGCACTTGCCCCTACGGGGCCGAGTCGTCCGAAGCTCAGCGCGGCGCTACTAACCGACCCGCGGTAGCATGCGCGGGATGCACCACATCACGAGCCTGACGCTCCTGGAGCTGGCGGCGCGCTACCGCGACGGCTCCCTGGAACCCGTCACCGTCACCGAGGCGTACCTGCAGGCCATCGACGAGCACCCCGAGGGCGCCAAGGTCTTCCGGGTGGTGATGCGCGAGAGGGCGCTGAGGCAGGCTCGGGCGGCCGCGCGCCTCTTCGAGCGCGGCTTAGACCTGGGCCCGCTACAGGGTGTTCCCATCGCTATCAAGGACCTGCTCGACACCGAGGGCGAGGTCAGCGCGTCCGGCTCGAAGGTGCTGGCCCGCGGGCCAGCCGCCACGCGCGACGCGCCCGTCGCTGCGCGCCTGGCCGCCGCGGGCGCCGTCTTCCTCGGGCGCACCACGATGACGGAGATGGCGTACTCGGGCCTCGGGCTGAACCCCCACTTCGGCACGCCCGGCTCCGCTCCGGACGCCAGGCGTGTACCCGGCGGTTCGTCGTCTGGCTCGGGCGTGGCCGTGGGCGCGGGGCTGGCGGCTGCGGCCGTCGGCTCCGACACGGGCGGCAGCGTGCGCATCCCGGCGGCCGCGAACGGTGTGGTGGGGCTGAAGACGACGGACGGACGGCTGCCGACCGACGGCGCCGTGCCGCTGTCGACGACCCTCGACACGCTCGGCCCCATCGCGCGCACCGTAGACGACGCCTGGGCGCTCTTCCTGGCCATGGCAGCGGAGCCGCACCGGCCGCTGGCGCCCATGCCGCTGACGGCCGCGCCGCGCGGCCTGACGCTGCTGGCGCCCACCACCCTGCTGCTCGACGACCTGGACGACGAGGTGGCGGCCGGCTACGAGCACGCCCTGGCACGTCTCGAGGCGCTGGGGCACGAGGTGCGGCGCGAAGCGCTGCCGCTGCTGGCCGAGGCGGCCGCGCTGTACGAGCGCTACGGCAGCTTCGCGGGCCACGAGGTGTGGGCGAACTTCGAGGAGCTGTTCACAAAGCACGGCTCTGACGTCGACCCGCGCGTCCTGAACCGCGTGCTTCTGGACAGCAGGCGGCCCTCGTCCGACTACCTGCGCCTCTCCTACGGCCGCGCGAAGCTGATCGAGCGCTTCTGGCCCGAACTGGTCGGCGTGGACGCCCTGGTGGGGCCGACGATCCCGCAGCTGCCGCCCTTCATCGAAGACATCACCTCCGACGAGGCGTACCACGTGGCCAACCGCATGATGCTGCGCAACACCGCGCCGTTCAACGTGCTGGGCAGCCCCGCCGCCAGCGTGCCCGTCACTGTTCCCGGGGCAGCGCAGAGCGTGGGCCTGATGATCGTGACGCGCCCGGGCGAGGAGGAGCTGGCGCTCGCGCTGGGCGGGCAGCTGAGCGGTCGTGCCGCTACTTCGGATTCGAGCGACGCTCCTCAGGGCGGAACCCACGGCCGATGAGCCTCGGTCGTCGAGCCTCAGTAGATGACC
>CAZVCT010000027.1:0-20556 GCA_964625655.1 uncultured bacterium | reverse complement strand
TCAGGGCGGAACCCACGGCCGATGAGCCTCGGTCGTCGAGCCTCAGTAGATGACCCTCAGGCGATGACCAGGTAGAGCGCCTGCGCCACCAGCGCGGGCGTCTCCGAGCCCTCGACCTCGACGGTGCAATCCAGTGTCAGCAGCAGGCGGCCGTCGCCCTTGGGGTCGCAAGCGGTCAGCTCGGCGCGGCAGCGCACGCGGGCGCCCGAAGGCACGGGCGCCGGGAAGCGCGTCTTGTTGAGGCCGTAGTTCACCACCAGCTGAGCGTCAGGCGGCAGCACGCCCAGGTCGTCGACCATCTTCACGAGCAGCGACAGCGTCAGGTAGCCGTGCGCCACGGTGGTGCCGAACGGGCCCTGCGCAGCGCGCTCTGGGTCGACGTGGATCCACTGCTCGTCCAAGGTCGCCTTGGCGAACGCGTCGATGCGCGCCTGGTCGATCTGCACGTAGGGGGAAGGGCCGAAGCTGGTGCCGACGAGGCCGGGCAGGCCGGCGAAGGTGGTGGATGCCATGCGTTTCCTCCTGGCGGCCCGTGGCCGCGTTCAGCGCCAGCGTATCAGCCGCGCTCCGGCGGCTCCTCGCCCAGGCGGGCGCCGGGCCACACCGAGCGCACGAGCGCCAGCATCCCGAAGGCCGCCAGCATGCCGGCCACGTACTTCACGATCACGTCCGTCACGATCACCTGCGTCATCCACGCACCCGTGGCGTAGGGCTGCCCCCAGAAGGCCAGCACGGTGAAGAGCACGGTGTCGAGCGGCGCGCTCACCGCGTTGGACGACGCCACCCGCACGAGCCAGCGGCGCCCCAGCAGGCGCTGGTAGATCTCGGTGTCGGCCGCTTCGGCCAGCAGGATGGTCAGGAAGCTGACGAAGACGAAGCGCCTAGGCGTGCCGAGCGACGCGGCCAGCAGCACGTTGGTGACGGCGGCCGTGAGGATGGTGCCGTACACGGCGCGGCGCCCGAAGCGGTGGAGGCGGTCGCGCATGGTGAACGTGACGCCGAAGAAGAGCGTGCCGACGTTCACCAGGAAGAAGTCGCCCAGGGGCAGGAAGGCGTCGAGCGTGAAGTTCGCGAGCAGCGTGGCGCTCAGGTAGACGGCTCCGGCCGCCACGAGCCCACGGCGGCGCCCGGAGCCCGCCACCAGCAGGGCGCTCACGACGACGGCCGTGGCGGGCGCCAGCAGGTAGCGCCACTCGCCCCAGTCGCCCAGGGCCGTGGCCACCGTCGCCAGCGCAGCGATGACCCCGATGCCCGCCAGGCGCGCAGCCGCGCGGCGCCGCGCGAGCCCGGCGCACAGGTCGTAGAGCGAGCCCACGAAGAGGAGGCCGTACAGGGCGACGGCCAGTAACGGCAGGCGCTCGGCTGGCGTGGGCCCGAAGAGCGAGAGGTAGGCGAGCAGCGCAGGCCCCGCGCCCAGAAGCACGCCTACGACCAGCTGCGCGACCACGGCACGGGGCGTGGCAGCTGGGCGTGTGCCTGCTACAGCAGCGCCCGGGTCGGTGGGGGAGAGGTTCGCTCGGTCCATGGTGGTCTCGGGTTCCAGCGTGCGCAGAAGGCTTCCGCCCGCGCCTTCGCGTCCGGGGCCCAGAGTATCGTGAGCGCCATGGCAGATGAAGCTGGAGCGCCGTCCGAGGCCGACTACGAGGTGCTGGGAACGGCGCCGAACACCTTGATGGCCACCCTGGGGATCGAGGTGCTGGAGGCCACGCCGGAGCGGGTGGTGGCCAGCATGCCGGTCGGGCCCGTCAACCACCAGCCGTACGGCCTCCTGCACGGTGGCGCGTCGGTGGCGCTGGCCGAGACCGTGGCCTCCATCGGCGCCACGCTGCTGCCCGGTGGCGGCTTCCAGCGCGCCGTGGGGCTCGAGATCAACGCCAACCACCTCCGCTCCGTCAGGGACGGGCGCGTGGTGGCGGTGGCGACGCCCTTGCACAAGGGGCGCAGCACGCAGGTGTGGTCGGTGGAGATCCGCGACGAGGAGGGACGACTCGTGTGCGTCTCGCGTTGCACCATGGCGGTGCTGGCGGGCCGCGGCGGCTGAGGCTGCAGAGAACGGGAGCGGATCGCGGCAGCCCCGGCAACAGGGGCCAGCGACCGGGGAGACAGAACCTACCCGGCAAGACAGAACCTACAAAGGGAAAGGCGGAGCCACATGGACTCCGCCTCGCTGGTCGGGGCGAGAGGATTTGAACCTCCGACCCCATCGTCCCGAACGATGTGCGCTACCAGGCTGCGCTACGCCCCGACGCAACGTAGAAGTCTATCCGAGCGGCCACCTCGAATCAAGCCGCCATGAGCGCCGGCTCGCCTTCTAGCCCTGGGGGTCGGCGCACTTCAGGCAAGCCAGAAGTGCGCCCAGGCGTGCCGCCCGCCCCTCGGGGCTCAGCACCCACGGCCGCTCAACCAGCGGCGGGTCGTGGCGCACGTGCTGCGTATGGCCGCACTCCAGGTCGGCCACCCAGTGGCCTTCGTCGTCCTGGTGGAAGCCCACGATGGCCCGGGCGGGCGCGCCCTGCACCTCGTGCCCGTCGGGCAGCCGGGGCGGCGCTGGCGTCAAGGCGTCGCTGCCATTGCTGGCGTCATGGCGTCTTTAGTCGTCGGCATCGAACCACCCGACGCTCTCCAGCGCCGCTGCAGCCGCGTCGGCGCCGAAGCCGCGGCGCGCCAGGAACGCGAACGCCTTGGAGCGCGCCTTGTAGAGGCGCTGCCGGCGCTCGTACGCCTCCTCGTCGCCATTCGCGTCAGCGTCGTCGTCGCTGGGGCGGTAGCGCCACGCGTTGCGCCGCAGGAGGTCGGTGGCGGCGTCCGCCTGCTGCTCGGGGGTCAGCTGCTCCAGCTCCTGCTCCACCAGCTCCTCGTCCACGCCCTTGCGGTTGAGCTCCTGCCGCAGGGCGATGCGCCCGCGCCCCGTTCTGCGCGAGTGGACGTACTGCTCGGCGTAGAGGGCGTCGTCTACGAGGCGCAGCTCCACGAGCCTGGCCAGCAGCGGCTCGGCGTCCGCCTCGGGCAGGCCGCGCCGCGCCAGGCGCTGGCGCAGTTCCGCCACGGTGTACATGCGGCGCGCGAGGATGAACAGCAGGTACTCCCAGGCGCGCTCGGGCGTGAACGGCTTCCGGGGGCGCTGGGCTTCGGCCCCCTCGGTGCTGCCGTCGCCGGCGGGCGCACCGCCGCGGCGGCCGTAGCGCCTGCGCCCACCGGCCATCAGCGCAGCACCGCCACCGGGTCGAGCCGGGCGGCGCGGCGGGCGGGGATCAGGCCGGCGATCACGCTGGTGGCCAGCGACACCGCGCACACCCAGGCGACGTCGAACGCCTGCAGCTGGATGGGGAGCTGCGTGATGAAGTAGAGGTCGCCGGGCAGTGGGAAAGGCTGCACGCGGAAGTAGGCGCTGATGCCCAGCCCCAGCAGCGCGCCCAACAGCGTGCCGCCGCCGCCCAGGATCAGGCCCTGGAGGGTGAAGATGCCCAACACCTGCTTCTCGCTGGCCCCCAGCGCCCGCAGGATGGCTATCTCCTCGGTCTTCTCGGCCACCGTCAGCACCAGCACGTTGGTGATCCCCAGGGCAGCTACCAGCACGATCAGGAAGACCACCACGCTGATGACGGCCTTCTGGAGGCGCAGCTGGCTGACGAGCGTGCCGAACAGGCCCTCCCACGAGATGGGCCGCAGCGAGTAGCGGTCGGCCAGGTTCAGCCCGACGGCCTGGGCGCGCGTGGCGTCATCCAGGCGCACGTGGTAGCCGCTGATGGCGTCCTCCAGCCCCATGTAGGCCTGCAGGTTCTCGAGCGACATGTAGGACGTTACGGCGTCGATCAGCTCGTTGCCGACCCGGAAGGTGCCCACCACCTCGAGCTCGGTGGTGCGGCCGCCGATGTCGCGCAGCATCACGCGGTCGCCGCGCAGCACGCCCAGCTGCTGGGCGAGCGAGGCGCCGAGCACGATGCCGCCCTCCTGCGCCAGCGCCTCGGCCTGCGCCGCCAGCACGGGCAGGTCGAGCACGGCCGTTTCCAGGTGGGGTTCGATGCCGATCAGCTGTGTGAAGCCCTGTCGCCCAGCGATGCCCAGCGAGGCGGAGGCGCGGCGCGCGATGAGCGCCTGGCCCGCCAGGAACGGCGCGGCCGCCACCACCTCGCGCTGCTGCGTCAGGTCGGCCAGCAGCTCGCGGTCGTCATGCAGCACGTCGCCGGCCAGGTAGGACTGCAGCGTCACCATCGGTGTGGCGCGCAGGGTGCTCGTTATCAGCTCGTCTATGAAGCCGTTGGTCAGCGACAGCGCCACGATCAGCACCATCACGCCGACGGCGACGCCGAGCACGGTGATGCCGGACTGCAGGCCGCGGCGGCGCACGTGGCGCCATGCCAGGTAGGGGACCAGGGACTTCACATGGTCAGGTTATCGCGTAGCGGGTGCCGCGAAGCGGGGCGGGGGTGTCAGCGCGAGGCGAGCAGCACCGGTGTGGCGTGGAAGCCGGAGGCCAGTGCGGGCAGGAACTCGGTGCCCTCGCGGCCGTAGCGCACCAGCTCGACCTCGACCTTGCGCACGCCCCAGTTGACGGCCGTGTCGTACGACTCGAACCAGACGTCGATCTGGCCGCGCTTCCGGGCGTGCATGGTGTCTTCGACTATGAACAGCTGCTGCGAGTCGAGCAGGTGCTGGAACTTGCCCACGCCGTAACCCGTGTGGAACGCCCCCAGGTCGCGGATGCGAACCAAGGAGCCGTACGGCAGGTCGGTGCCCAGCAGGTCGCGGCTGACGGCCACGATGCCGAACGTCGTGCGGGCGCCCGTGGCGGTGATGTGGGGCGTCGAGTCGGTCTGGCTCTCCATCGAGTTGTAGCCGGTGGCGCGCAGCACGAAGCGCGGGTTGGTCTGGGGCCCCTGCTGCACCGCGTGGAACTCGGAGATGACGCGGGTGGTGGGGGTGACCACCGCCGTGGGGGTCACCGCCAGGGGGACCACGGCGACCATCGCCTCGGGTTCCACGAAATCCACCAGGAACCCCGTGAGTTCGCTCCTTGGAGCGCTGAACGCTGTGATGAGAGCGGCTACCACGATCCCGATGGACGCGAGCTTGCCGCTGATGTGCAGGGTCATCTGCACCTCCGAACCGCCGCACTCTAGCACCGAGAGTGTGGCGAAATGCACACAACGCGCACAGGATGAGGCAGGCACGTTAACGCTCCTTTCACCCTTTCCCGAAGCGTCGCAGGCGGCGTTTGCAAGGAATGGCACAGCACGTGGGCGCTGGGATAGTAGACTCTTAGGCGGGAGACGCGTCGTTCCTCATGGGAGAACTCTTGGGCGGCGCGTAGGACGGACAGCTCTTGCCACTCGTTCCAGGCCTGTTGGCCATGCCGACCGTGCTAGCCAACGCCCTTCTCAGCTTCGTCCCGGACAGGTCCGTCCCGGTCCGTGGTCGCGACAGGGTCGCCGTGGTCTCTCCTATGTTCGACGAGGAGGACGGCGCGCCCCAGGCGTTGGCGTCTCTGCTCGAGCAGTCGGAGCCCTTCGACGAGATGGCCGTCAGCGTGAACGGCGGCACCGACCGCACGCTAGACGTGGTGCGCGAGACGCTGATCTCGCACGGCTTCACCAAGGTGTACGCCGCGCCGGCTCCGGGGCTGCCCGCTACCTTCGAACGTTGGTACCGCGCCAGCGGACCCACGATCGTCCTGCTCGATCACTCCGAACCCATCTCCAAGTCGCACAGCATCAACGCGGTCGTCAGCGGCGACTACCTGAGCAGCGAACGCATCCTGGTGGTCGACGGCGACACCATCTTCGACCGTCACTTCCTGACGCGCCTGAAGGACAACTTCTACCGTCTCAGGGTCGAGCGCAAGGGCCTGAAGCGGCGCTACGTCCTCGAGGATCACGCCATCCAGTCGGGCGCGGTCACCTCGCTGCCGCCGGGCGTGGAGAAGCCCGTTGCCGAGCTGATCTCGCGGGCGCGCGCCGGCGAGTACGCCGTGGCGGCGCTGCTGCGCGCCGGACAGACGGCGCGCCTGGGCCGCGGGCGCATGTTCGGAGCCTCCAGGCTCTACACGGTGGTGGGCTGCGGCTTCTCGGCGCGCAGCACCAGCTTCCCGATGCCCTCGGACACCTCGACCGAAGATCACGACTTCACCCTCCAGGTTCAGAACACGCCGCCGGAGGTGGAGCGCCTCGACGCGGCCGAACTGAGCCTGCGCGGCTTCCGCGTGAAGGTGAACGGCGAAGAGGTCGACATCGCCGAACACCTGGCCCCTACCGAGCGTGTGCTGCTGCGCCGCACGGGCAACGCGCGCTTCGTGAGCGACGCGCTGATGTACACCGAGGACCCACCCCACCTGACCGGCTACATGCGTCAGATCGAACGGTGGAACGGCGGCGGGCTCGAGAACCTGTTCAAGCGCTACCTGCTGCCGGGGGCGGCTCGGCGCCTGCGGCCCAACGTGGCGTTCGCGGTGCTGGCGTCGCAGTTCGAGAACGTGTTCGGCCTGCTCCTGCTGCTGCTGGCCCTGCCGTTGGCGCTGGGCTTCAACTTCTCGGTGCCAGGGCACGGCACGGCCCTCAAGGGGATGGTGGCGTGGATCGGCTTCGACCTCGTGGCCACCCTCCTGCTGGTGGGCCTCGGGTTCCGGCGCCTGTGGCGCGGCCAGGGAGCCAGGGGCTGGCGCCTCGCGCGGCAGGTGACCGCTTCGACCCTGACGTCGGCGCCGGCGCTGCTGTCGCTGCGCCTGCTGAACGCCGTCTCCTACGTGGCTGCCGCCAGCCGGACGCTGCCGGCCTTCATCCGCAGCCAGCGCAAGGGTCCGAACCCGTGGGTGACGATCACCTGGCAGCGGCCCAGGGCCGGGGGGCGTCAGCTGCCCATCCGCGCCGTCGCCGTCGCCTCGACCCTCATGGTGGGCAACCTTGCGCTGTTCGCGGGTGCCGCTTACCTCGGCAGCGTGCTCAGGCCCGGTTACAAGGAGACGTGGCAGCTGATCAACGCCGCCTCGCCCGTGCGCGCCGAGGAGCACAACGCGCTGCCGCTGTCGTTCGCAGCCGCCGCGCTGCTCGACGAGCAGGGAAGGGGCTTCCAGGCGGGCGGGGGCAACCCGCCGGGGAACGGACCCGCCGGCGGTGCAGGCGAGCGGCCCGAGGATGCAGAGCTCCAGCTGGTGGTGGCCGTGCCGGACCCGCTGGGCAGGCCGCCCCTGTCGGGATACTGCAACATCGGTTACACCGCCCAGCCTTCCACCGCGCCGCGCCTGCTGACCGGCGACGCGGCCGCGTACCAGCCGCTGACGTACTGGGAGCGGCTGATGCTGGCGCGCCTCGTGCCCCTGGCGGCCTACGTCGAGGAGGCCGCGACGGCCTACGACGTGCCCGTCGACCTGCTGTTGCGCATCCTGATCAACGAGTCCGCCCTCGATCCGCTGGCCGTTGGCCCGACGAACGACCTGGGGCTGTCGCAGGTGACGACGGACGCCCTCACGATGCTTCGCGAGATCTCGGTCGACCCGAGGTCGACGTTCGCCAACCCGCGCTTCTTCGCCGGGCCGTTCAACGTCTTCGACCCCGACTTCTCGATCTGCGCGGGGGCCGCCAAGCTGGCGTGGGCGCGCACCCAGCCCGGCGGCGACGACGAGTCCTTCGCCTACGCCCGCTACATCAACCCGCTGGACGGGGTGCAGCGGGGCGTGCTGAACCCGGTCCATGCCGAGCTGGTCGTGGCGATCGAAGACCTGAAGCCGCTGTCGCGGGCGCTCCTGAACGCCTTCGCCATGTACCGCCAGGACCCGGCGCGCCTGACCGCGCAGGAACGCGAGCTGTTCGCCATCTACGAGGGCGTGGCGGCCGGCGAGGTCGGCCTGCGCTCGGCTTACGACACCGTCGGCTCGTTGGTGGAGCGCTCCGGCATGCACGACGTAGACCTGTACCGCGCCGTCCGCGAGCAGCTGTTCGGGATGGGCGAGAGCGTCTCGGCCTCGCTCGACTGACCGCCGGCCCGGCGGCGCCCCGTGTTCCGGAACGGCTGAAGCGCCGGTCCGGAACGCGCCCCGCAGTCACGATCGCGATCTGCCCTTCAGTCGCCCACCTCGTCGTCGGACATCCACGCCAGGCCACCCGCCGCGGTAGTCAGTCCGGTGTCGCCGACCTTGACGGTCGCGGCCGTCTCGGGATCGATCCGGAACAGCGCACCGGGGTCGTCCTGGCTGCCGACCGCGTAGAGCACGCGGGCCTCCGGATCGAAGGCCAATCCGGCCCCAGCCCATAGATGACCGGTCCTACCCACGCCGGCCCAAGCCAGATCCGCCGCATCGACGTCCAAGGCGTAGAGCTGTTCCCAGATATCGTCGAACTGAGGTTGTTCGGTGTGACCACGGGCGAGGCCGTACAAGGTGCGGGTCTCGGGGTCGAAGGCCAACCCCTCGATGTCCTGTTCGTTAGGCGGTCCTAGAAGCCCCTCGACCAAGGCCCCGTCGGTCGACGAACGCGTCTGGAGGAAGCCGTTGGAGGCCGAGTAGAGCACGTCGCGCTCGTCGTCGAAGGCAGCGCCTTCGGCGAAGGGAGCGCCATCCGGACTGGGGTCATGCCAGGTCCGGCCATCCTGCGAGACCTGGACGAGCCTGAAGGCGTGCACGCCGGCGAGCTCAGAAGTGCGGGTGTTGGCTGCCAGGCCCGGACCGCTCGTGTCCCACTCGCTGGTGTAGCTGTCGCCCACCTGCGTTGCCTTGCCGGTCGTGGTGTCGACCGAGTGAAGGGCCAGGGCGTACCGGGACGTGCTGGCCAGCAGGTAGAGGCTGCTGTTACCAGGCAGCGGCGGATCCGGCGGTGGCGGCTGGGTCGGGCCGCTGCCGGCCGTGCAGCCGACCAGGACCGCCGCCAGGCAGGCTGCGGTGATCATGCTCAGGGCGAGGCGATGACCGCCGTCGGCCCGCCGCTTGCGAACGTGGTTCCTCGTCGAGTGCGGCATCCATGCTCCCTTGGCAGCGTCCGAGTCGATCGACGCTTCCTCAGGAGCCTAGGGAGCAGGGCATTAGATTGCGCTTAAATCGAGGGTCTTCTCGGCCCTCTCAGGGCAGCCGCACCAGCCGCGCCAGCACTCCGCTGACGCTGATCAGCAGCACCTCGCCGTCCTCGCCGGCGGCGATCTCGGTCAGCGCCAGGTCGGTGTCCAGCAGCAGTTCCACCCGGCCGGTGGCGGGGTCGAACGACCACACCCGCCCGGTCACGAAGTCGCCGTAGACGTACTTGCCGTTCAGATCCGGCAGCTCGGGGTCGGTGACGACGATGCCGCCGGTCACCGACTGGCCGCCCTGCGGGTCGAGCGCGAGGTGGGCGTACTCCACCACCGGATCGGCGAACTCCATCTCTGGGCAGCCGGGTTGCACGTGGCCGGGCGCGTCTGGGAAGAAGAGGCATTCGCTCCCTTCGCGGGCGGGCCAGCCGTAGTTGCCGCCGCGCTCGACGAGGTTCACCTCCTCCCAGCGGTCCTCGCCCACGTCCGCCAGGTAGAGCTCGCCCCCTGGGCCGAAGGTGAACTTCCAGGGGTTACGGAAGCCCAGCGCCCAGATCTCCTCGCGGGCGCCCGACGCGGCGGCGGCGAAGTCCGACGTGGGGGTGAAGGGGTTGTCTTCGGGGACCGCGTAGGGGGTGCCGTCGAACGGGTCGATGCGCAGCAGCTTCCCGCGCAGCGATCGCAGGTCCTGCGAAGTCGGGGGCGTACGGTGCAGCGCTGCCACGCTGCGCTCGCCCGAGCCGATGCTGGCGTAGAGCATCCCGTCGGGGCCGAAGGCCACCTGACCGCCGTGGTGGAACGGCTCTTCGACGGGCACCCGCAGCAGCAGCCGTTCCCCGGCGGGGTCGGCGGAGCTCAGGTCCGGCGCGACGGGGTAGACGGCGACGACCACGTCGCCCGTTCCCTTCTCGGTGAAGGCCGCTGCCAGCAGGCGTTCGCCTCCGCGGCCCGTAGCGCTGCCTTCTGGCTCCAGCGCGACGCTGAAGAGCCCCTGCTCCCCCTCCATGGCCGTCACGCGCGAGAAGAGGTCCAGGAAGGGGCGCTCACGCACTCCGCCCCCGTTCGCGCCGGAAGCGTTGGGGTCGGACAGCCAGACGCGTCCCCCCAGGGAGACGATCAGCAGGCGGCCACTGCCGTCTTTCAGCGGCACGGCCGAGACCGGCACCTGCAAGCCCTCTAGCAAGGGCCGCGCCTCGTAGGCGTAGGTGGCCGGGTGCACCGGCGGCAGCTCGACCTGGGCGGGGTAGCCCTGCGCAGCCGATACCGCCGCCAGCGTTAGGAGAAGGGGCAGGAGAAGACGCATGCGTCAGCTTATCGCGGCCCCGAAGTTCGCCTCCCGGCGGGGTGAGATGCCAGGCTCGGGCGCGGGCCAGCAAGTGGGCGCGGGCTCACTTGTGGGCCCGCGCGCAACTCCCACTGGGACGAGGCTTACTGGGCCCCCTCCGCGATCCGGTCGTCGTCCTGGAGCGCGGCGCGGGAGACGCCCAGTGGCGGCTGCTCGAGCGACGCTCGCCAGCCGAACCAGCCGCGGAAGGCCTCGAGCGACCCGCGCGAGCTCTCGATGCGCCAGTCGGCCTCTTTGTCCTCGTTGAACCAGATGATCGCTTCGAGCCGGCCGAAGCTCGTGCTGGCCAGCATCTCCTGGATCCATCGGCCCTTGTCGCCGCCGCGCTCGGCCGAGGCGACCTCGGCAACCCAGAACGGTTGCGGCCCTAAGGCGACGATGCGGTCGTAGCCCTCCGCGAAGATGTCCTCGAAGCTGCGCCAGCCGATGTGGGAGCGGGTGCTGCCCCAGTTGTAGCCGTCCAGCGCCAGCACGTCGACGTACTCGTGGCCCGGGTAGTAGTTCTCCATGGCGTTCCAGGCCTCGTTCGGCTCGTCGCGTACGTTCGGGCTGAACACCCAGCGCACGTTGCTGGCGCCCTCCTCGTCGAAGATGCGCGCCAGGTGACGCCATGCGGCCTTCAGGCCCTCGGGGTCGCCGTGCCACGGGACCCAGTCGCCGTTCATCTCGGGGAAGGGGCGGACGTACAGGACGCCCGGAGCCGCTGCGGCCTGCCGCGCCCAGTTGCGGATGTAGTCGTCGTGCGCTCCGTCCGCGATGGCGCCCACGGTCGTGCCCAACGACTGCCAGCTGACGACGGGGATGCGCCCCTCGGCCAGCAGGTCGTCGACGGGCTCGGGGTCGTACGGGTAGTCCCACGACGTGTACCAGTGGCCGATGTCGAAGCGGCCCCCCACGCTCTGCTCGAGGTGGCGCAAGCCCGAGAGGTCGTTCCAGAAGCCGGCCGGCACGTAGGCGCCGACCAGCGGGGCGCGGTCGTAGCTGGCATGTCCGAGGGTGGCGGGCACGGTGGCACAGCCGGTGAACGACGACAGCAGGAGCGCCGAGAAGCCCACGCTGCGCCAGAAGCGCAGGGACGTGGTCGGTTTCAGGTGGGACGTTGCGGGCGCTGGCCCGGGGGTGGAACGGTTACCGATCAGGTGATAGATCAGGTTGCCGAACAAAGGTGCCTCCAGCAGGGAAGACGAAGTAGGTAAGGCCGAGGGTCTTACGGCTGGCCGCCACCTTAACCGGGCCTTCCACCTGCGACGATGACAACGGCCACCCTTATGAAGGGCCCATGAAGACGGGCATGAAGGCCCCATGAAGGGGCGGCCGGAGCGCTCAGTCGACGCTGGAGGGCGACCCCGTGGAGGCCACGATGCTGCCGGCCGAGAGGGCGCTGCGGAAGGCGTGCAGCACCGAGACGTCGGAAGTGATGCGCCAGTCGGCTTCCTTGTCCTCGTCGAACCAGACGAGCGCCTCGATGCGGTCGAAGCCGGGGGTGGCGAACATGTCCTCCACCCAGGCGGCCTTGTCGCCGCCCTCGTCGGAAGAGGCCATCTCGGCGATCCAGACGGGCTGCTCGCCCAGCAGGGTGATGCGCTCGTAGCCTTCGGCGAACACGTCGGCGAAGGGACGCCAGCCGATGTGCGGGCGGGTGTCGCCCCAGTTGTAGCCGTCCAGGGCCAGCACGTCGACGTAGTCGGCGCCTGGGTAGTAGTGCTCCATGCGGTTCTCTTCGGTGCGCGGCTCGTCGGTCACGTTGGGGCTGAAGACCCAGCGGACGTTGTCGGCGCCCTCCTCGGCGAACAGGTCGACCACGCGGCGCCACGCGATCCTGAAGGTATCGGTGTTGCCATGCCAGTTCGTCCAGTTGCCGTTCATCTCGGGGAAGGGGCGAACGTAGACGAGGCCGGGGGCGGTGGCCGCGCCGCGCGCCCACTCGCGCACGTACTCGTCGTAGACGCCTTCGGCTATGTCGGCCATGCTCTGACGGTTCGGCTGCCAGCTGATCAGCGGCCGCCGGCCGCCCTGCGAGGCCATCTCGACGAGTTCGGGGAAGTAGGGGTTCTCCCAGTTGGTGAACCAGTGGACGATGTCGAGCCTGCGTCCCAGGTCCGTCTCGAGCTCCAGGACGGGCTCCATGCCCCGCCACACGCCTCCGTAGGTGAAGGCTCCGAACATCACCGTGTCGCCGAGGACGTCGCCCTGGTGCGCGGCCGACGGCACCCGGGTGTCGAGCATCGCGTGCTGCTCGGTATCCTGGGCGCTGCAGGCGCTGAGGGCCGTGACGGCCAGCGCCGCTGCGAGTGCGGTGAAGAGGCGACGCAGGCGCGGCCTGCGGTTGGTGCTCTGGAGGAGCCTGGAGAGGTTGGCGTGCATCTCGACCTCGGACCGGTTCGGTCCTGAGGCGCTTCGCCGGCTATGTCAAGAGACGCGGTCGCCCGCGTGCTACAGGAGTCCCGTTGGCCGGTTGCGCTACTAGCTCCACCTGTTCCAAGCGCCCAAATGCAGAACAGGTTTCATCGCTTCCAACGACCGGGTACGAGACCCGGCGCCCGAACGGTTCGGGCAACGTGACCTTCGTGGGAAGGCACGTGCCTGGAACGCCGCGGCAATGGATGAGGGGACTACTCGTCCTTGGCCGGTTGCGCTACTAGCTCCACCTGACTCAAGCGCCCACGTACGAGGCAGGTTTCTCAGCGTCCAAGCAGGGAGCTTCGCTCCCTATATGTGAACTCTAGCATAACCATGAGGGGGGAATGTGAACATCCGGAGAACCATGGGCGACGGTCCTGCGAAGGGCTTGGGTTAGCATGCCGTAGAGGCTTCGGCCACGCGTATGACAGAACCCAGCCAGCACGGACATCAGCCTGAGAACGAGCCTGCCACCCCGGAACTGACGGCCCAGCGGCCGCTGACCTTCGAGGTGCAGGCCACCCATGGCACGGCGCGCCTCGGCGAGTTGCGCACTCCGCACGGCGTCGTTTCCACCCCGGCGTTCGTGGCCGTCGGCACGCAGGGCTCCGTGAAGGGGGTCGCGCCGCGCGTGGTGGCGGAGTCGGGC
Organism: uncultured bacterium; assembly: GCA_964625655.1. Lineage (GTDB taxonomy): Bacteria > Deinococcota > Deinococci > Deinococcales > Trueperaceae > JAAYYF01. Next base: position 7,174 of record CAZVCT010000027.1, on the reverse strand, counting down.
ACGCAGCTGCTGTTCGCCAACACCTACCACCTCTACCTGCGGCCCGGCGCCGAGCTCGTGGCGCGCCACGGCGGCCTGCACCGCTTCATGCGCTGGGACGCGCCGATCCTCACGGACTCGGGCGGCTTCCAGGTCTTCTCGCTCGGCGCGTCCATCGAGCACGGGGTGGGGAAGGTGGCCTCGATCTTCCCGGGCGAGGACGCGGGCGGCGCGCAGCGGCGCGGCGGCGGCAGCGGCATGGTGACGGTGCGCGAGGAAGGCGTCGAGTTCCGCAGCCACATCGACGGCTCGCGCCACTTCTTCACCCCCGAGAAGTCGATAGGGATCCAGCGGAACCTGGGCGCCGACATCGTCCTGGCGTTCGACGAGTGCACCAGCCCGCTGCACGACGAGGCGTACACGCGCGCCTCCCTCGAGCGCACCCACCGGTGGGCCGAGCGCAGCCTGCAGGCGTTCGAGGGAAGCGAGGCGCTGCACGGCTACCCGCAGGCGCTCTACGGCATCGTGCAGGGCGGAGCCTTCCGCGACCAGCGCGAGGAGAGCGCCAGGGTCATCGGCGGCATGCCGTTCCACGGCGTGGCGGTGGGGGGCAACCTCGGCTCGACGCACCAGGAGATGTACGACATCCTCGACTGGACCGTGCCGCTGCTGCCCGCGCAGAAGCCGCGCCACCTGCTGGGCATCGGCGACGTCCCGGGCATATTCGAGGCCGTGGCGCGGGGCATCGACACCTTCGACTGCGTCGCCCCGACCCGCAACGCCCGCACCGCCACGATCATGGTGCGGCGCGATGATGAGGGGCGCCCGGCGCGGCGCTTCCGCCTGAACGTGAGGAGCGCGGCGTTCGCCGACGACCTGCGGCCGCTGGAGGAGGGGTGCGACTGCTACACGTGCACCAACTTCACGCGCGCCTACCTGCGCCACCTCTTCAAGGCCGGCGAGCAGCTGGGGCCGCAGCTGGCCACCATCCACAACCTGCGCTTCATGGCGCGGCTGATGGACGACATCCGCGCGTCGCTGGCGGACGGGACGTTCGACGAGCTCAGGGCCGAGACGCTGGCTGGGGCTGTCGAGGGCTGAACCGCCCGCGATAGCCGAAGCGCGGAGCTGGGTTGTCCCTACTCGCTCCGTTCGGGCGTCATCGCCCTTCGGGCGACGCCGCCGGGGCGGGCTAGAAGCTCTTCTCGATCAGGTCGATGACCGTGCCGTCCTGCGTCACGAAGCGCACGAGGCCGACTCCGGGCACGAAGTAGAGGTCGAGCACCGTCTGCCCGCCGTTGCTGGTAAGGCTGGTCTGGCGGATGAGCAGGGCGTTGAAGCGGCCGACGGGCGTCTCGACGCCGCGCAGCGTCATGACCTGCGAGTCGAGGGTCAGGTCGAAGCCGGGCAGGCGGGTGGTGCTCGTCCAGCTCATGCCGGGGGAGAGTGGCTCCGGCGGGTAGACGAGCAGCGGCGGCTCGTAGTTGTACAGCTGCCCGCCCGCGGCGGCGCCGTGGCTCAGCACGCCCTGCGGGCCGTACTCGAGGTAGTCCTCGGAAATAGGCACGCCGTTCAGGTAGTGCACGAGCACGTACACCTGGCGGCCGTCCATGTCGCGGGGGCCCTGCAGCGCCTGCGTCTCGCCGGACGAGTAGGTCCAGCTGTAGCCGGGCGCGGCCGGGTAGTAGCCCTGACCCCAGGCGGCGCCGAGCAGAAGCGTGAACAGAAGCGCAGCGGCCCTCGCCGCGCGCGTTAGGGGTCGCGTCACCGTTCCTCCTGACCGAGCTCGCAGGCGCGCGCCGGGCTCGTTGCTCGCGGTCGTCACGGCCGCCATCCTACCGCCGGCCCTGAAGCCGCCGCGATAGGAAAGCCACGGCGGCGGCGCCAAGGGTGGCACCAACGCCGTCGGCCACGAGGTCGAGCACGTCGGCCGCGCGGCCGGGCACGAAGTACTGGTGGAACTCGTCCGTCGCCCCGTACAGCGTCGCCAGCAGCGCGCCCAGCCACGGCCGTCCGGTGCCGAGCGTCAGTAATGCGCCCAGCACGGCGTAGGCGCCAGCGTGGAACACCTTGTCGGAGCCTTCGGGGAACCACGAGAGCAGGTCGCCGGCGGCGGTCGAGGAGGACTGAACGAATATGGCGATGGCCAGCAGCGCTGCGCCCACCCAGCCGGCCGCGCGGACCCAGCGTGGCAGGTTCAGCGGCCCGCTGCGGTCAGGGATGTTCGACAAGCTCGATCAGCACCCCACCGGCGAAGCGCGGGTGCACGAAGGCGACGCGCGTGCCTGCGCGGCCGCTGCGGGGCTCGTCGTCCAGAAGGGGTACGCCGGCGGCCGCCAGGCGCTTCAGCTCGGCGGCCAGATCGTCCACCTTCAGCGCCACGTGGTGCAGGCCCGGACCCCGCTTCGCGAGGAAGCGCGCCACGGGGCCGTCGTCACCCAGCGGTGCCAGCAGCTCGATCAGGACGGGGCCGCCGCGCAGCGCGCGCACCGTGACGCCCTGGCTGGGCACCTCCTCGTCGGCCTCGGCTTGCACCAGTCCGAGCAGGAGGTAGGCGTCCGTGGCGCTCTGCAGGTCGGCGACGGCCATGGCGACGTGGTCGAGCTGGGCCCCAGCGAGTTCGTGCGGCAGGTCGGGCGGCAGGCTGGTCACCCGCCAAGCATAACCAGGCGTCAGCACCGGCGCCCGAGCGACGTTCGTCGCGTTCGACCAGTCGGGCGCGGTAGTCGTGGGCGTACTCGAGAGCCGTACTCGTGCCGTATCAGTCGAGCGGCGTCAGCTCGCCGCGCAGGTTCTTCTGCATCAGGCGCGCCACCTCGGCGGGCTCGAAGCCGCTGCCGAGCAGGTAGATCAGCTTCCCCAGCGCCGCCTCGGGCGTCATGTCGGCGCCGCCCACCACGCCGGCGTCGAGCAGTGCGGAGCCCGTGGCGTAGCCGCGCATGTCGACGCGCCCCCGCAGGCACTGGGTGGCGTTGACGATCACGACGCCGCGCTCGGTGGCCTCTGCGAGGGCGGCCAGCAGCTCGGGGTCGCGGCTGGGGGCGTTGCCCGCGCCGTAGGTTTCCAGCACGAGGCCGCGCAGCGGCTCCTGCAGCACGTGGCGCACGAAGCGCCCGTCGATGCCGGGGAAGAGGCGCAGCGCTGCGACGGTGACGTCGGCCAGCTGCGGCACTCGCAGGGGGCCCGGCTGCGGCGGCCGGGGGGCACCGGGGCGCACGTCGATCTCGATGCCCACCTGCCCGAGGGGCGCCTCGTTGGGCGAGTCGAAGGCGTCGAAGCCGCTGGCCGACACCTTGGTGGCGCGGCAGCCGCGCAGGACGACGCCCGAGAAGCAGATGCACACCTCGTGCAGGTCGGGGCGTGCGGCCAGCTGCAGCGAGGCGAGCAGGTTCTCGCGGGCGTCCGAGCGCACCTCGGCCAAGGGAACCTGCGAGCCCGTCAGCACCACGGGCTTGCCCAGCCCCTCCAGCAGGAAGGCGAGCGCGGCGGCGCTGTACGCCATGGTGTCGGTGCCGTGCAGCAGCACCACGCCGTCGATCTCGTCGTAGCGCGCAGCTATCTCGCGCGCCATGCGCTGCCAGTCGGCGGGGCGGTTGTCGGCCGAGTCGAGCAGCGGTTCGAACTCCACGAGCTCGATGGCCGGCATGGACGGATCCGACAGCTCGGGCATGCGGCTCAGCAGTTCGGCCAGGTAGCCGGCGTGCGGTTCGAAGCCGCGGGGGCCGCGGCGCATGCCGATGGTCCCGCCCGTGTGGGCTAGCAGTACCTTGCGTGACACGCCGGATTGTACCGGGGGCGGCTCACCTGATGCCGGGCGGCACCTGCGCGGGCGGCGGTTCGGGGAGGTTGGCGGGCATCGGCACGCCGTCCAGCCGCTTCACCACGCCGTTCTCGTTGCAGCCGACGTAGAAGGGGCAGCGCAGGCACTCCGACCAGACGCGGGGGTGCAGGTCGCGGCTCTTGTCGATGAGGGTGAAGCCGCAGCGCTCGAAGAAGCCCACCTCGTACGTCCAGGCGAACAGCACGGGGATGCCCACGCGGCGCGCTTCGGCCTCGCACGCCTGCACGAGCGCCTTGCCCACGCCCTTGGCGCGGACGCCTGGCGCCACGGCCAGGCCGCGCACCTCCGCGATGTCGCCCCACAGGATGTGCATGGCGCCGTTGCCCGCGAAGCGGGGACCGTCGCCGTCGTCCACCTCGGCGACGAAGAAGTCGCGCAAGTTCTCGAAGATGTTCTGCATGGGCCGCACGAGCATGCGGCCCTGGCTGGCCCAGTGGCCGATGTTCTCGAAGATCAGCGGCACGTCCGACGCGCGTGCAGGGCGCACGCTCAGCTGGACCTGCGTCTGGTCGTGCGGCTGCGGCCTCTCGGAACGGGCGGCGGCCGCGAGCGTGGGCAGCTCGAGGCCGGCGGCGTCGGCGCTGCTCATGGCGTCACCCCTTCTGCCGCGGCTTCCGACTGGGCGTCCAGTTCGCGGCGCGCGGCTTCGATCTGCTCCAGCACCCGCTCGCGCGCGGTACCGCCGTAGCTCCTGCGCGCGTCCACCACGGCCTCGACGGCCAGGGCCTCGTACACGTCGGCATGAATGCGGGGCTCGGCGGCCTGCAGCTCTTCCAGCGAGAGCCCCTCGAGGGGCACGCCGCGCGCCAGGGCCTCTCCCACCAGGCGCCCTACGACGTGGTGCGCCTCGCGGAACGGCACGCCCTTCCTGGCGAGGTAGTCGGCCAGGTCGGTGGCGTTCGAGTAGGCGGCCTTGGCGGCCTGGCGCATGCGTCCCTCGTTCACCTGCATGCGGGGCAGCATGCCCACGTAGAGGCGTAGCGAGTCGGAGGCGGTGGCCAGCGCGTCGAACAGCCCCTCCTTGTCCTCCTGCATGTCCTTGTTGTACGAGAGCGGCAGGCCCTTCATGACGGTCAGCAGGCCCATCAGAGCGCCGTAGACGCGGCCGGTCTTGCCGCGCACGAGCTCGGCGACGTCGGGGTTCTTCTTCTGCGGCATGATCGAGCTGCCGGTGGTGTAGGCGTCGGGCAGCGTCACGAAGCCGAACTCCTGGCTCGACCAGAGGATCAGCTCCTCGCTTAGGCGCGAGAGGTGCATCATCAGGATCGCCAGCGCCGAGAGGGCCTCGAGCGCGAAGTCGCGGTCGCTGACGGCGTCGAGCGAGTTGGCGGCCACGCCTCCGAAGCCGAGCAGTTCGGCGCTGCGGTGCCGGTCGATGGGGAAGGTGGTGCCGGCCAGCGCTCCGGCGCCCAGGGGCGAGACGTCGGCGCGCGCCAGCGCGTCGTGCAGGCGGCCCTGATCGCGGCGGAACATCTCGTGGTAGGCCAGCAGGTGGTGCGACAGCCTGACGGGCTGCGCCACCTGCAGGTGGGTGTAGCCGGGCAGGATGACTTCGATGTGGCGCTCGGCCAGCTCCACCAGCACGCGGCGCAGTTGTCCGATCAGCCCGCTCACCTCGGCGCCGCGACGCTTCAGGTAGAGGCGCATGTCGGTGGCCACCTGGTCGTTGCGGCTGCGGGCGGTGTGCAGTTTGCCGCCCACGGGGCCGATGCGGTCGGTGAGCAGCTGCTCGAGGTTCATGTGGACGTCCTCGAGCTCTTCGCGCCACTCGATGGCGCCAGCGCGCACCTCGGCCAGCAGCTCTTCGAGGCCGGCCTCGATGGCTGCCCCCTCGGCTTCGCTCAGGACTCCCTGCTCGGTCAGCATGCGCGCGTGCGCCAGGGAGCCCAGAAGGTCCTCTTCCGCCATCGCCTTGTCCACGCTGATGGAGGCGTTGACGCGCTGCACGAGCGCGTCGGTGGGCTCCTCGAAGCGGCCGCCCCACATCCGGGCGTCGCGCTGTGCGTTCTCGCGCTGCTTGCCCTCGTGCTGCGTGCCGTCCGTCTGTCCGTCGTCGCGCTGAATGTCGTCGCGCTGAACGTCGTCGGCGCTCACGTCAGTGGCCCTCCTGCCGTTGCCACACGCCGCCCACGCGCTTGCGCAGCTGCAGCTCGCTGTCGCCGTCCTGGCGGTAGCCGAGGCGGCGGTAGTACGAGAGGGTGGACGGCTCGTCGAGCGCTATGGCCAGGAACGCGACGTTGGCCTTGATGGCGTCGGCTTCGAGCATCGTCATCAGCCAGCGGCCGAAGCCCTGGCCGCGCTGGTCCGGGTCGGTGACGATCGGCTCGACGCGCCAACCGTCGTCTTCAGCGCGGAAGCGCAGCGCCGCCAGCACGTCGCCCTCGGCGTCCTCGACGAGGACGGCGCGGCCGCACTCCAGCCACTGCTTGAGCTGCGCGGCGCTCACGCCGGCGCCGGGGCGCGCCCGCGACCAGAGCTCCGCGAGCTTGGCCGCGTCGGCGACGGTGGCTTCACGCAGGCGCGGAGAGGTGAAGCCCGTGACGGGCCGGTTGGGGAGGAGCGCGGTGCTGGGCATGGGGACTCCGGAGCCGCGCCCGGGTCAGTCGGCGGCCTGTTTGGCTGCCAACTGGTTGCGGATGCGCAGGCGCAGGGCGTTCAGCTTGATGAAGCCGTCGGCGTCGGCCTGGTCGTAGACGTGGTCTTCCTCGAACGTCACCACGTCGTGACGGTACAGGGAGTTGGGCGAGCGGCGTCCGAGCACGGTCACGCTGCCCTTGTAGAGCTTCAGGCGCACCTCGCCCGTCACCGGCTGCTGGATGTCGTCCATCAGCCTCTGAAGCGCCTCGCGCTCCGGCGCGTACCAGAAGCCGTTGTAGACGGCGGCGGCGTAGCGCGGGGCCAGCTCGTCGCGCAGCTGCAGCACCTGCCGGTCGAGGGTCAGGCTCTCGACGGCCTTGTGGGCGTGGAAGAGCAGGGTGCCGCCCGGGGTCTCGTAGCAGCCGCGCGACTTCATGCCCACGAAGCGGTTCTCGACGATGTCGATGCGGCCCACGCCGTGCTTGCCGGCGATCTCGTTGGCCCGCTCCAGCAGCGCGACGGGCGGCAGGCGCACGCCGTCGATGGCCACGGGGGTGCCGTGCTCGAACTCGACGATGACCTCCTGCGGCTCGTCGGGCGCCCGCTGCGGGTCGGCGGTCAGGCGCCACATGCCGGCGGGGGGAGAGGCCCACGGGTCCTCGAGGACGCCGCCTTCGTAGGAGATGTGGAAGAGGTTGGCGTCCATCGAGTACGGCTTCTCTTTCGTCACCGGCACGTCGATGCCGTGCGCGGAGGCGTAGTCGATGCAGTCCTCGC
>CAZVCT010000026.1:0-28164 GCA_964625655.1 uncultured bacterium | reverse complement strand
AGATCCTGCAGCACTACATCAACGTGGTGTTCTGGGGCGGCAACGTCTACGGCATCGGCGCCGCCGCCCAGACCTACTTCGGCAAGGACCCCATCGAGCTGAACCTGGCCGAGGGCCTCTACCTCGCGCGCCTCGTGCCGGCACCGAACTCGCGCCACGATGACTTCGAGGCCACGCGCCGCAGCATGCGCGAGGTGCTCGACAAGATGGTGCGCCTAGGCATGGTCAGCTCGGAGATGGCCGAGCGCGCCTGGCGCTACCCCCTGCAGCCGCTGGGGTGGGAGGTCGAGTACGACGGCAGCGGCGGCGTCGTCAGCGCCGTTCGCACGGGCGCCGACGTGCTGGTGCAGTCGAGCGTCAGCTCGGACCTGTCGCGCGCGGTGGTGCTGGCTGTGCGCGACTGGCTGACCGCCCGCTACGGCGACAGCGTCGTCTGGGGCCGCGGCGGCCTGAGGGTCACCACCACCATCGACGTCCAGGCGCAGCTGGCCGCGAACCAGGCGAGCGTCAACGCCGAGGTGCCCGACGGCGCCCAGCTGGCCATCGTCGGCCTGGATCCGGCGACGGGAGCCGTGCTCGCCATGGTGGGCCAGAAGCTGCAGCCCGGCGTGCCGCCCGAGGAGTTCAACCGCGTCACGCAGGCGATGCGCCAGCCGGGCAGCTCGTTCAAGCCGATCGTCTTCGCCACGGCCATCGAGCAGGGCGGCTTCAACCAGTCCACCATCCTGGTCGACGAGCCCGCCGCGTTCCACATCCCCGGCCAGCCCCCCTACGAGCCCGACAACCACGACTTCGCGTACGACGGCTACCAGACCGTGCGCGCCAACCTGAACCGCAGCCGCAACATCCCCGCCGTCAAGGCGCTGGAAGCCGCGGGGCCAGAAGCGGTGGCCGAGAAGGCGCGCCAGCTGGGCTACGACGTCATGCCGTACTACGCCATGGCGCTCGGCTCGTACGAGGTGACGCCCCTGCAGCACACCGCCGCCATGGCGGCGTTCGCGAACGGCGGCGTCTACAACGAGCCGTACTTCATCGAGCGCGTCGAGGACGCCGACGGCAACGTCCTCTTCGAGGCCTCGCCCCGCTCCGCCCGCGTCTGGAGCGAGCAGACGGCGTACATCATGCTCGACCTCATGCACGGCAACGTCGTCGACCGCGACCCGGCCTACGGCCTCTCGAACCGCGCGGTGGTGCCCGGCCGCTGGGTGGCCGGCAAGACGGGGACCTCGAACAACGACGTCGACCTCTGGTTCGTGGGTCTCACCCCGGGCCTGGCGTCCTCGGTGTGGCTGGGCTACGACAGCAGCCGCGGCATGCCGCGCAGCATGACGCTGTCCGACGGCACCTCCGACCAGGTCAACAGCTCGCGCCAACCGATCTACGTCTGGAACGAGTTCGTGGCCGGCGCGTTGCAGGGCCGCTCCGGCGCCGAGTTCCCGGTGCCGCCCGGCATCGTGTTCCACCAGATGGACCTGAAGACCGGCGCCCCCAGCAGCAGCGGCGTGCGCGCCGCGTTCCGCGAGACGGACGACCTGGCGGCCCAGACGCTGGGTAGCACCGTCAAGCTGAACCTTCCCATCGACACCGCCACCGGGCGCCGCGCCACCGTCGACACGCCCGCCGACCGCATCCAGATCATCGAGGTCGACCCGGAGGACGTGGGGCGCTACCTGGAGGGGGCCAGCGGGGGAGGATGAGCGCGTGAACGGAACCATCACGGCGATAGAAGGCTTCGAGGTCGGTCACCAGACCGACCTCGAAGCTCGTACCGGCTGCACGGTCGTGCTGGCGCCGCCGGGCGGCTGCGTGGCCTCGGGTCTGGTGCTGGGGCCCGCGCCCGGCTCGCGCGAGAGCGCGCTGCTGGACCCCGAGAAGACGGTCGGCAAGGTCGACGCCGTCGTCCTGTCGGGCGGCAGCGCCTACGGCTTGGCGGCCGCGGACGGCGTGATGCGCTGGCTGGAGGAGCAGGGGCGCGGCTTCGACACCGGCGTGGCGCGCGTGCCGATAGTGCCGGCAGCCGTGCTCTTCGACCTCGCCGTCGGCTCCGCCACGGTGCGCCCGGGTGCGGCGGAAGGCTACGCGGCGGCCGCCGCCGCGAGTTCGCGCCCGGTCGAGCAGGGCCGCTTCGGCGCGGGCACGGGCGCCACCGTCGGCAAGCTGCGCGGCCCCGACCTGGCAGTCGCCAGCGGCCTCGGCAGCCACCTCGTCACCATCGGCGGCGCCCAGGTGGCCGCCCTGGCCATCAGCAACGCCGTCGGCAACCTCGTGGATCCCGACAGTGGCGCCATGCTGGCCGGGGTGCCCGGCACCGAGGGTCTGGCCGCCGCGGACGGCTTCGCGGCCATGCCGGGCGCCAACACCACCCTGGTGGTGGTGGCAACCAACGCCCCCATCACCAAGAGCGAGGCGCGCGCCCTCAGCCAGAGCGCCCACGTGGGCATAGCCCGCGTCACGCGCCCCTCCCATACCCCCCTCGACGGCGACAGCGCGTTCGTGCTCTCCACCGGGCTGGGGCCGTCCGTGCCCCTGCCCGCCCTGTCGATCGCCGTCCAGGAGGTCGTGGCGCGGGCGCTGGTGGCAGGATGGCGCGCTGGTACCGAACGAACCCCAAGGAGAACCGGATGACGAACCTCTACCACCTGACCACCGGGGAGAAGGCGCCCGAACAAGTGCACGCCGTCATCGAGGTGCCGGTCGGCAGCTCGAACAAGTACGAGTTCGACCCCGAGCTCGGCATCTTCCGCCTCGACCGCGTCCTGTACAGCCCCATGCACTACCCGGGCGACTACGGCTTCATCCCCAGCACCTACGCCGAGGACGACGACCCGCTCGACGTCCTCGTCCTGATGAACCGCCCCACCTTCCCGGGCGCCGTGCTGCGCGCCCGCCCGCTGGGCTACCTCGAGATGAGCGACGAGAAGGGGCGCGACCAGAAGATCCTCGCCGTGCCCGTGGACGACCCGCGCTACGACGGCAACCGTCACCTCGACTCCATCTCGCGCCACCGCCTGCGCGAGATCGAGCACTTCTTCCGCATCTACAAGGAGCTGGAGGGCAAGGAGACGATCGTCGAGGACTGGCACGGCATGGACGACACCCACAAGCTGATCGTCCGCGCCATGGAAGCGTACCGCCAGCGCTACCCGGACGAGACCGAGTAGCGCTGGCGGTACGACGGACGGACGATGACGGTTCTCCCGCTCGTTCCGGCTAGTGGGTTACCCGCCTACTCCGAGACGAAGCGGTAGAGCGTGCCGCCGGGGGCGTCGACCAGGTAGAGCTCGCCCTCGGCGTCCTCGCCGAAGCTCGTGATGCGGTAGTCGGTCTCGAGCAGCGTGCGGATCTCCCAGTCCAGGCCCGCGCTCGTCGCCCAGACGCGACCCGTCATGAAGTCTCCGAAGACGTAGAAGCCCTGCAGTTCGGGCACGTCGTTGCCGCGGTAGACGTAACCGCCCGTTATCGAGCGGCCCCACTCCTCGCCCCACGGGTAGTAGAAGGTCGGCAGCGTCAGGCCCTGCGCCGCCGCGTCGCAGTTCGGGTCGGAGTAGCACTCGTTCGCTTCCATCAGGGGCCAGCCGTAGTTGTTGCCGCCCGCAGAGTCGGCGGGCTCGACGTTGACCTCCTCGAAGCTGTCCTCGCCGACGTCGGCGATGTAGAGCTCTCCGGTCGTGCGGTCGAACGAGAAGCGCCAGGGGTTGCGCAGCCCGTACGCCCAGAACTCGTCCGCCGGCGTGCCCTGGCCTGCGAAGGGGTTGCCGGCCGCCGGTGCGTAGCCGCTGGTACCGCTGACGTCCAGGCGCAGGATCTTGCCCAGGCGCGTGTCCAGCTCCTGGGCCGGGGCGCCGCCGGTGCCGCCGTCGCCCATCGCCCAGTAGAGGAAGCCGTCGGGGCCGAACGCCAGCTGCCCGCCGTTGTGGTTGGCGGCCGGCTGGGGTTCGACCACCAGCTGCTCCTCGGACGCGGTGTCGGCGACGTTCGGGTCGGCGCTCACGCTGAAGCGCGAGAGGACGCTGTCACCGTTCGTGTCGGTGTAGTAGAGGTAGAAGAGCCCGCTAGTGGCGTGGTCCGGCGGGAAGGCTAGGCCCAGCAGGCCGCCTTCGCCGCCCTCACCGATCTGGCCTGAGATATCGATGAACGGCGTGGGCAGCAGGACGCCGTCCTGGACGATGCGGACGGTGCCACCCAGTTCGATGACGAACAGGCGGTCGTCGCCGGCGTGTGCGATGCCCGAGGGGAACGCGAGGCCGTCGACCACGTTGACCAGGGAGATCTCGCCCGTGGGCGGGGGAGAGCTCGGGTCGGGCGGCTCGCCAGGTCCGCTAGGGCCACCCGGATCGCCCCCGGGGGGTGGTGGGTTGCCGCAAGCCGCGACTACTAGAACCAGGAACAGGAGCGCCGCTACCCAACGGGCGCGGCGGAACGGGCGCGAGGCGCCTGCAGCGGTGTTATCGGAACGTTCGCTCATGACGGCTAGCGTAGCGGACGTTCCGCCGACTTCCCTGGTCAACCGTCAGTCAGCCGGGCTCCAGTGGCTCCTGCTCCAGCTGCGCCGCGTCAGCGGCCGACAGCCAGCGCAGCGCGATCTGCCTGATGCGCTCGCTCCCAAGCTGCGGCGTGTCGTAGCGCCCGGCGGCCCGCCTCTGCCGCTGCGCCTCGAACAGGATGACGGCGGCGGCCACGCTCACGTTCAGCGACTGCACCATCCCCTGCATCGGGATAACGACGTGCCGGTCGGCCAGCTCGGCCGCCTCGTCGCTGACGCCCTCCTTCTCGTTGCCCAGTATCACCGCGCATGGCACCGTGTAGTCGACGTCGCGGTAGTCGACGGCCCCGTCCGAGAGGTGGGCGGCGTAGAGCGTCATGCCGCGCTCCTTCAGCGCGGCGGCGGCGGCTTGGGTGCTCTCGTGGACGACGAGGTCGACCCACTTCTCGGCGCTGGCGCTGGTGGCGCTGAAGGTGGCCACGCCGCCCGTCGGCTTGACGGCGTGGACCTCGCCGATCCCCACGGCGTCGCAGCTGCGCAGGATGGCCGACAGGTTGTGGGGCTTGTAGACCTCCTCGGCGAGCACGGTCAGATCGGGCTGGCGGCGCGCGAGGACGTCGAAGATGCGGCGGCGGCGGCGTTCGGTCATGGCAGCGAGGATAACCGAGGCGGGCGCGGGAGGCGGGCCGCCGAGGCTGCCGGCTGGCGGTTGGCCGCGGCCTTCCATGACTCATGGCAGCTTGACTAGGCTGCTGCCGCGGCGATATCATCCCCTTCGCCTCGCACGAGTCCAGGCAGCGGTTCTGGTATGCGCAAGGTACCCAAGCCGAGGTGGCGGAATCGGTAGACGCGCCAGCTTGAGGGGCTGGTGGCCGCAAGGCTGTAGGGGTTCAAGTCCCCTCCTCGGCACCACAGGAAGAACCACTGAGACCGGCCCCAGCGGCCGGTTTCTTCGTTGGCGTAGGCTTCCGCCCAGCGCCTCCCGGCGCCCCTTCACCGAAGTGATAGCGTGAGCCGTGCCCGGCCAGCCGGACGGCTCCGTCCTCCCACCACCATCCTTCCCGTTCCCGCGCTTCCGTGCCGGGCAAGCCGAGGCGCTCGAACGCGCCCGGGCCGCCTTCGCCGAGGGGAAACGGTTCGTGGTGGTCGAGGCGCCCACCGGGGCCGGCAAGAGCGCCATCGCGGTCGCCCTGGCGCGCGAGGCCAGCAGCGCCTTCGTCCTCACCAACCAGAAGATCCTGCAGGACCAGTACGTCACCGACTTCCCCGACCTGGCCCTGATGAAGGGGCGCGCCAACTACGACTGCCTCGTGGCGCCCACCCACGCGGCCGCCGCGCCCTGCCTGGCCGGCAAGCGCTTCCCCGCCTGCGACGACTGCCCCTACTTCACGGCCAAGGACATCGCGGTCTCGGCCAACGTAACCACCCTCAACTACGCCTACTTCCTCGCCGAGCTCAACTACGCCGGCGGCTTCCGCGGCCGCGAGCTGCTGGTGCTGGACGAGGCCCACAACGCCGAGGGCGCGCTCATGAGCTTCGCCCAGGTCTTCCTCTCCGAGACGCAGCTGCTGCGCGCCGGCCTCGACATGCCGCTGCCGCCGAACCTGGGCGAGGAGTTGCTGTTCGAGTTCGCCGAGCGGCTGCTGCCCGAGCTGAAGCGGCGCGCGGGCGAGCTGGACCTGGAGCTGGCCAAGGGTTCGCTGCAGAGCTCGGCGGCGGTCGAGCAGCTGCGCGTGAAGCAGTGGCTCGACTCGCAGGTCGAGCGCATCTCGATCCTCCTGGACACGCACTACGGCGGCGACGTCGACTGGGTGGTCGAACGCTTCCGCAGCCGCGAAGGCGAGGCGCTCGTCTTCAAGCCCGTCGAGGTGGGCCCCCTGGCCGAGCCGTTCCTGTTCACGTACGCCGAGCGCGTGCTGATGCTGTCGGCCACCATCCTCGACGCGCGCACCTTCCTGCGCAGCCTCGGCGTGGACCCCAGCGAGGCGGAGGTGATCAGCGTGCCCTCCACCTTCCCACCCGAGAACCGCCCCATCGTGGTGCGGCCCGCAGCGCGCCTGACGCGCCACCACCTCGACAAGGACCTGCCGAAGCTGGCCGACGCCATCACCGAGCTCGCCCTGCGGCACGATGACGAGAAGGGCGTCATCCACGCCCACTCGTACAAGATCGCCACCTACCTGGCCACCAACCTGCCCAGCGAGGTGCGGTGGCGCCTGGTGACGCACGAGAGCGCCGACGGCCGCGACGCGGCGCTGACGCGGCACCTGACGGACAGCGCGCCCACCATCCTGCTGACACCCAGCATGACGGAGGGGATCGACCTGGCGGACGACCGCGCCCGCTGGCAGGTGCTGTGCAAGGTGCCTTACCCGTACCTGGGCGACCGGCAGGTGGCTGCGCGCATGGAGCGCGACCGCGACTGGTACGACTGGCGCACGACGCTGGCGGTGGTGCAGGCCTACGGCCGCTCGGTGCGCTCCGACACCGACCACGCCGTCACCTACCTGCTCGACGCGGACTTCCCCAACTTCATGCGGCGCCAGCAGCGCCGGCTGCCGGGCTGGTTCCTGGAAGCGCTCGAGTAGGCAGGGTTGGATGAACGGGAACCTCTGAACGGGTTCTCCGGGTGGGAACCTCTGAACGGCGCGGCGGCCGCGATCTGGGGCAGAGCGGCGTCAGCCGACAGGCAGTTGCAGGGGCCGCTCCACGTTCGTGCGCAGCACCATCGTGGTCTCGGTGCGCTCGACGCCCTCGGTGGTGAACAGCCGGTCCAGGAAGGCGTCCAGCGCTGCGGTCGAGGGCACGCGCACCTTGGCGATGAACGAGTAGGTGCCTGCCACCGCGTGCAGCTCTTCGATCTCGGGCATCTCCAGAAGCCGTTCCACCAGGCGCTGCGCCGGCTTGCGCGGCTGCGGCGCGATGGCCACGAACGCGGCGATCCCCAGGCCCAGGGCGTGCGGATCGACCGCCGCGTGGTAGCCGCGGATGACGCCCGCCTGCTCGAGCTTGCGCACGCGCTCGCCCACCGCCGGCGCCGACAGGCCGACCAGCTTCGCGACAGCGGCGTGGCTGGCGCGACCGTCGCGCAGAAGGATGGCGATGATGCTGCGGTCGACGGCGTCGAACTCCATGATGGCTTCGAAGCGTATCACGCGCCTTGGCGGGCCCTGCGCCTGTTACCCTGCGGCGTGCGCCTCCTCTTCATCGGTGACGTCTTCGCTACGCCGGGCATGCGCGCGGTGCAGGAGTTCCTGCGCGAACACCGCGCCGACTACGACTTCGTGATCGTCAACGGCGAGAACGCCGCCGGCGGCTTCGGCATCACCCGGCGCCACTTCGAGCAGCTTCGCAACGTGGGCGCCGACGTCGTCACCCTGGGCAACCACGGCTTCGACCAGCCGGGCACCGAAGAGCTGCTCGAAGAGTCGCCCCGCCTGATCCGCCCTGCCAACTACCCGCCCGGCACGCCCGGCCTGGGAGCTCACGTGTACGAGGCGAAGGGCGGCGAGCGCGTAGCCGTCGTGCAGCTGATGGGCCGCGTCTTCATGGAAGCGCTGGACGACCCCTTCCGCGTCGCCGACGACGTGCTCGACGGCCTGCCGGACGGTGTTCCGGTGATCGTCGACTTCCACGCCGAGGCCACCAGCGAGAAGAAGGTGATGGGCTTCCATCTGGCCGGGCGCGTCAGCGCGGTCATCGGTACCCACACGCACGTCCCCACTGCCGACGAGACGATCTACAAGGGCACCGCATACATCACGGACGTCGGCATGACCGGCGTGCAGCACTCGTCGATAGGCATGCGCTTCGACGAGGTGCACTCGCGCTTCGTCGACAAGCTGCCGCGCCGCTTCAAGCCCGCCGAAGGGAGCGCCACCCTGAACGCGGTGGTGGTCGAGCTCGACGGCCGCCGCGCGACGCACATCGAACGGCTACGGTGGGTGGCGAGCCGCGCGGAGGAGTGAAGGCCCCGCGCTAGTCCTTACGGAGGCGAGATGGTGACGGGCGAGTTCCAGCTGCTTAGTGCCGACGTCGACTTCCTGGCGACGGCCCTGGGCGACGTGCTGCGCGAGCAGGAGGGTCGGCGCCTCTTCGAGCTGGTCGAGCGGGTACGGCGGCTGAACAAGCGCCTCAGGGAAGCCCCGGACGACCGCGAGGCCGAACTGGAGCTGGACGAGGTACTGCACGGCGCGACCACCGAGGACGCCGAGAAGCTCGTGCGGGCGTTCACCGTCTTCTTCCAGCTCGTGAACCTGGCCGAGGAGGTGCACCGGGTGCGCGTCAACCGCACCCGTTCGCTGTCGGCCACCCCCGAGGCGCCCCGCTCCGAGAGCCTCGCGGCGGCCGTCAAGGAGCTGCGCGACCGGGGCTGGAGCGCCCCCCAGGCGCGCACCTTCCTTAGCGGGCTCGACCTGCAGTTGACGCTGACGGCGCACCCCACCGAGGTGAAGCGCTACACCGTGCGACTCAAGCTGGAGCGCATCGGCGCCGCGCTCGCTCGGCTCGGCGACCGCAGCCTGCCGCCCCGCGAGACGCGGCGGCTGCGCGAGGCGATCTACGCCGAGATCACCACCCTGTGGCTGACGCGCGAGGTCGTCGACGAACGCCCCGGCGTGCTCGACGAGGTGAAGAGCGCCCTCTACTACTTCCGGCGCAGCCTCCTGGAGACGGCGCCGAGCTTGATGCGCGACCTGGAGTGGGCCTTCGAGACCTACTTCCCCGGCGGCGAGGGGGAGGACGACGTCGCCGCTCCCGCGCGGACGCACCGCCCGCTGCCGCCCATCCTGCGCTTCCGCTCGTGGATCGGCGGCGACCGCGACGGCAACCCCTTCGTTACCCCCGACGTCACCCGCACCGCCTACCGGCTGCAGGCCGAGGTGGCCAACCACGCCTACCTCGCCGACATCGACGGGCTGGTGCAGCGCCTGTCGCAATGGGAGAACCGCACGCCGCTGACGGGCGCGCTACGCGAGGCGCTCGAACGCAGGGAGCACGAACTGGGCGCCAGCGACCGCTTCGAAGGGGAGCCGTACCGGCGCTGGCTGGAGCTGGTCCACCGCGGCCTCGTGGCGGAAGGGGAGCGGGCCGGCAGCTACCCCGGCGGCAGCGCCGGCTTCCAGGACGACCTGGCGCTGCTCGAGCGCGCCCTCGAGCAGGTGCACGGCGCCCGGCCCGCCCGCGCCTTCGTGCGGCCCGCGGCGGCGCGCGCCGCCACCTTCGGCTTCGCTTTGGCGCCGCTCGACCTGCGGGAGCACTCGCGTAACCACGAGACTGCCGTCGCCGACGTCCTCGCGCTGGCGGGCGTGCACCCCGACTACGCCGCGCTGCCCGAGGGCGAGCGCGTGAAGGTGCTGACGCAGGAGCTGAGCACGCCGCGCCCCCTGCTGCCGACAAGCGCGCAGCCGTCCGAGGAAGCGGAGCGCGCCCTGGCCTTCCTTACCGAGATGCGCCGCGCCCGTCAGCTGTACGGACCAGAAGCCCAGGGAAGCACGATCGTCAGCATGGCCGAGGGGGCGTCGGACGTTCTCGAGGCGCTTCTGCTGGCCAAGGAGGCGGGGGTGCAGGACATCGACGTCACCCCTCTCTTCGAGACGCTTGATGACCTGGACCGCGCCGATGGCGTGATGCGAAGCCTGCTGGAGATCGAGCCGTACCGCGCTCACGTCGAGCGCCGGGGCGTGCAGGAGGTGATGATCGGCTACTCGGATTCGAACAAGGACGTGGGCTTCGTAGCCGCGACCTGGGCGCTCTACCGGGCACAGGAGCGGCTGGCGGCGCTCTTCCGCGACGAGGGCGTGCCCCTGCGGATCTTCCACGGGCGCGGCACCAGCATCGGACGCGGCGGCGGGCCCGCCGGCCAGGCGATCCTGGCGCAGCCGCCGGGCAGCCTGGCGGGACGCATGCGCCTGACCGAGCAGGGCGAAGCTCTCGCCGACCGCTACCGCGATCCGGACCTGGCGCACCGGCACCTGGAGCAGGTGCTGCACGCCTTCGTGCTCGCCTCGGCGCGCGACGCGGAGCCGCTGCCGGCGGTGGACGCGCGCTACCGGCAGGCGCTGGACGCGGCCGCCGCCGCCGGCATGGAGACGTACCACGCGCTGGTGCGGCACGAGCGGTTCGTCGACTTCTTCGAGCAGGTGACGCCGATCCTCGAGCTCGGCCGCCTCAACCTGGGCTCGCGCCCAACGCGGCGCGGCTCGGACCGGTCGGTGGCTGGCCTGCGCGCCATCCCCTGGGTGTTCGCCTGGACCCAGTGCCGCGCCAACGTGCCGGGCTGGTACGGCATCGGTTCCGCGCTGGACGCGGTGGGGGCCGAGCTGGGCGCCGAGATGTACCGCGAGTGGCCGTTCTTCCGCACGATGGTCGACTTCGCCCAGATGAGCCTCGCCAAGGCCGACATGCGCGTGTTCGGCGCCTACCTCGACCTGGTGGAACCGCCTTCGAGGAGCCTGGGAGAGGAGGTGCAGGAGCGCTACCGGGTGGCGGTGGAGCAGGTGGAAGCCGTGACGGGTGCGCCGCTGCTGGCCGGGGACGCCGTGCTGAGACGCATCATCGACCTGCGCAACCCGTACGTGGATCCCATCAGCCGCCTGCAGGTGGAGCTGCTGCGCAGGCTGCGCAGCGCGCCGCAGCGGGCGCCCGAGCGGGAAGCGCTCGATTACGCGGTGCGCTTGTCGCTGACGGGCGTGTCGGCCGGTATGCGCAACACGGGTTGAAGCCGGGGGCCATGACATGCTTCGGCCCGCCGAAAGGGTACAGTTTCCTGGGCGGCACCAGGCCGCCAGCTGCGGCCCGCCGTCTCTCATTGCGTTCATACAGAGGCTGCATACAGTGTGCGTCGACGCGTAAAAAACGTGTGTCCGACGGACACACTAGGAGCGTGGCATGAATTTCACCGAACTCTTGGTAAGCGGCGGACCGGTACTGGTCGCGATCATCCTGATCTCCGTCTTCGCCGTGTACGTCTTCTTCGAGCGCTACCTCAAGCTGCGCCGCGAGAAAGTCGACTCTTCGGCCCTTATGGCCCGTGTGAACGCCGCCGTCCGCGAGCGCGACCTCGAGACCGCGCTCGAAGCGGCCGAGCGCCAGGGCGGCCCCGTGGCGCGCGTGCTGCGCGCTGCCCTGGAGCGTCTCCCGTACGGCCGCCAGGCTGTCGAGGCTGCTTTCGAGGAGGCCACGCTCGTCGAGGAGCAGAACCTGACGCGAGGCCTTCGGCCGCTGGCGATCATCGCGCAGATCGCGCCCATGCTGGGCCTGCTGGGCACCGTGACGGGCATGATCATCTCGTTCTCCGAGATCGCGCGCTTCGGTAGCGGCGACCCCAGCCTGCTGGCCACCGGCATCGGGCAGGCGCTGGTGACCACCGCCGCCGGCCTGATCGTCGCCATCCCCGTACTGGTGGCGCACGGCTACCTGGCCAGCCAGGTGGAGCGGATCCTTTCCGAGATCGACCGGCGCCGCGAGGAGCTCATGGGCAACGTCGTCCAGGCCGTCGCCACCCGTCGCGACGAGCCGGGCGCCAGGGGCGGCCAGTCGAACACCGACATAAGCGAAGCCCGCAGCGAACGCAGCGGCCCGCGCCCGGGCGCCCGGCCGCTGCCCCAGAGCTGAGCCGGCATGCGCACCAGCCGTACCCGCAAGCGTCTGGCGGTCACGCCGGGCCTCGACCTGACCCCGATGGTGGACGTCGTGTTCCTGCTGATCATCTTCTTCATGGTCTCGACGACGTTCATCACCCTGGAGTCGGGCCTGCCCGTCGAGCTGCCGGACTCGCAGACGACCGTCGCCGAGCCCTCCAACCTGCCGACCGTGACCGTCAACAAGGACGGCGCCGTCTTCTTCGGCGGGGCCCAGGTGCAGGAGTCGCAACTGGCGCTGCTGCTGCGGCAGGAGCTGGACGCTACCGGCCAGACGACGGTAGTGCTCCGCGCCGACCGCGACGTGCCGCACGGCACCGCCGTGCGGGTCATGGACCTGCTGACGCAGGGCGGAGCGCAACGCATAGTGATAGCCACGGGCGGTTGAGGGAATAGAAGTGCAGGAAGAAGCAGTGAACCGCCAGGCGAACCGCCAGGCGCCCACGGGCGCCGCCACGAAGCTCTGGAACGACCCCGACAAGCGCCGGGCCATGGCGCTGTCGGTCGTCCTGCACCTGCTCGTCTTCCTGGTCCTGATGATCGTGGGCCTCATACCGCGCCCGGAACCGCTGCCGCCCTACATCGTCATCGACGTGGGCACGCCGGCGTTCTCGGAAGAGAGCGTCCAGGCCCCGACGGCCGAAGACCCGGCGCTGCCGGCGCCCGAGCCGCAGGTTGCCAGCGACGAGATCGGCGACCCGCGGGAACTGGCGGCGCCGCAGCAGGCGACCACCGCCCCAGAGCCCGAACCCATGACGGCGCAACCACCCGCGCCCGCCGCGCCGCCAGCCCAGGCCGCCGAGGCGCCCGCCGAGCCCGCCGAGGCCGCCGAGGTGCCGGCCCCGCCGCTGCCCCAGCCGCAGGTGGCCGAGGCGGCGCCGCTGGACGCACCGCTGCCCCTGGCCGAGGTGCCGGCCACCACGCTGCCCGAGATCGACCCCGTGACGCTGACGCCCCGTCCGCTCGCGAACCCCATCTCGCTGCCACAGCCGCAGGCCCGGGCTGAGGTCAGCGAGGCGCGCGCCGTCGCCATGCAGCCCACCGCCAACGTCAGCGAAGCGCGCGAGCTGACCTCGCCGCAGGCCAGCGCCGCCGTCGCCGAGAGCAGACCGCTGGAGGTGCCGCAGCCGAGCGCGGCGGTCTCCCAGGCGACCGGTCTGGCAGCTCCGAACGTGTCGGCCTCCGTGGCCGAGGCGCGCCAACTGGAGACCCCCGGCGTGGAAGCACAGGTGGCGGGCGCCGTCGACCTGAGCACGACCGGCGTCGAAGCCGCGGTCTCGGGGCAGACCGCGCTGGCGCCGCCTGCGGTCAGCGCCCAGGTCGGCTCCCGCCGCGACGTAGCCGTCACCCCGCAGGCCCAGGTAGCCCAGGTCCGCGACGTGCCCATCCCGACGCTACGCGCCGAGGTGCTGGCGCCCGAGATCCAGTCCGGCGCTCCCGGCGATGACGGCCGCGCGGCCGGAGCCACCGACGTCGAGGCGACGGTGACCTCGCCCAGGCAGCCGGGCGGCAACGCCGCCACGGCCGGACAGACCGGTCCGCTGGACCCGCTGGCCACCGCCGAAGGCCGTGGCCGCGCCGCCGGACCCGACGGCGTGGGTGAAGGCACGGGCGCGCCGCCGCCCCCGTCCCGGCCCCCCTTCTCGACCAGGCGCGATCAGCCGCTGGCGGTGCTGCTGGACAACGTGGGCGGCTACCCGCAGCACGGGCTGCGCGAGGCGAGCATGATCGTCGAGATGCCCGTCGAAGGCGGCCTGACCCGCCTGATGACCATCTACGACCGCAACGACCCCGCACGCGTCGGGCCGGTGCGCAGCGCGCGCGACTACTTCGTGCAGCTCGCCGAGCGGAGCGCGGCCGTGCTCGTCCACGACGGCGGCTCGCCCGGCGCCATGATCGCGATCAGCGGTTCCGGCGTTCCCACCCTCAACGCCTACACGAGCGGCGAGCTCTTCGCCCGCGCCGGCGAGCGCTCGGCGCCCTACAACCTCTACACGGTGGGCACCGACCTGCGCAGCGCCGTCACCCGGATGCTGCCGGGCGCCGACCGGATCGTGGGCGGCACCGTGTTCTCTCCGAACGAAGGCGCGCGCCGGGTGAACGAGGTTCAGGTGCGCTACAGCGGCGCCTACGGCTCGGGCTTCCGCTACGACGCCACCCTGGGCGCCTACCGCTGGGTGCGTGACGGCGAGCCGGCCAACCATCCGGACGGGCAGATCGTGCTGATGGACGCCGTCCTGGTAGGCGAGATCACGGCCCGGCTGCAGCCAGGCGACACCGCTGGCCGGCTCTACATCCCCCTGGAAGGCGGCGACGCCACGCTCTACCTGAGGGGCCGCGCCGAGCGGGGCACCTGGCTGATCAGCGAAGGGAACGGGATCCGGTTCCGTACGGCGGCTGGCGAACTGGTGGACCTGGCACCCTTCCGGACCTGGGTGATGCTGACGCCTACCTACGACAACCGGTCGGAGCAGTAGAGAGCTACTGGCCTGCGCGTCTTGCGGTACTTCGTGTGGGCCTTCGGGCAGCGTGTCGCGCGTACCTGGGGCCTCGGGGAGGCAAACGGTACGCGCGACACGCTGCCCGAAGGCCGCGCTCAAGGCGGTCTGACGGGGCAGGGGTCGTGGCAGTGCTGAGCTGACGGTAGGCGGTAGGTCTCGATCGATCTGGGTCGAGCGTGCCGGCAGGCGTTCAGCCAGCCGATATAAGCGCCAACTGGGTGCGTGATACGGTCGCGCTGATGCATACAGTGGTTCGGCCCTTCCTCATGGATTCCGACCTGCCGCAGCTCCTTGCTTTGTTCCAGCGCCGGGGCCGAGTGGGCCTTGCGAGTGCGGTCGACGAGGAGCAGATCCGCGCTCTCGCGGCGCGGCCTGGAGCGGAACCGGGACTCGACGCGGTCGTGGCCATCGGCCCGGAGGGGGAGCTCTTGGGTTGGGTTGATGTGTACCTGGCGCCCGGGGCTCGGCAAGCGGACGTGTCGCTCGTGCTCGATCCTGAGGCCGACGAGGTCCAACTGACTCTACTTATCGATGCGGCGCTCGACATGGCACGGCGAACAGCAGCCGAGTCGATGCTGGCTTTCGTCGGTCCGGCCGACTCGGTCACCTCGGCGCTCCTGGCGTCGCACGGCGCGCGGCAGGTGGCGGGGTACGCGCGCCTACGTGCCGATTTGCAGCGGTTACTGGCCGCACCGCCCCTTCCTGCTGGGTGGCGGCTCGAGCCATGTGGTGGCGCAACGGGAGCCGACCTAGCAATGGCGGCGATCGACGCGGCCTGGAGCGACCTTCCAGGACACAAGCCGGCCACGCCCGAGAACGTGGCCATGGCGCTCGAGGTGTTCGGGCCTGCTGGTCACCTGGCGGTGGTGGACGCGAGCGGCCGCGCCGTGGGCGTGGTGCGGACCTTGCTCCTGGAGTCGGGCGAAGGGTACTTCGACGCACCGGGGCTGGCGCCGAGCGTCCGTACTCCGATGGCTTACGCAGCGTTGCTAGGTGTGGCTGGCTCGCGCCTCGGAGAGTTGGGAGCCAGCAGCGCGATCCTCGAATCATGGGGTGACCCGCCCGAGGCTCGCGAGGCGCAGGAACTGTTGGGGTGGGAGATTGAGGCCGAGGAACTCGGGTGGTTGCTGGACATGCGATGAGAGGTCAGCCCGTTCCCTCCGGGGAGCTGCTTCAAGAACCGCCTGGCTCTTAGAGCTACGCACCCGACACCTCATGAGCGCTCGTCGGCTTCGTCGTACTGGATGACACTCAGCTGTCCGTCCACCTCGACCACGGCCAGCTTGACGGCAGAGAGGTCCTCGATGCCGTGCTCGCGCAGATCGGCCTCCAGCTCCTCTTCGGTCAGCTTCTCCTTGCGCATGTTGGAGCGCAGGAGCTTGCCATCGTGCACCACCAGGGTCGGGGAGTCCTGGGTGATGCTTCGCAGGCTCGGGAACTTGTAATCCAGCACGTTGAACACGTAGCTCCAGAGGAACACCACCATGGCCATGAGCAGGAACGTAAGGGTGGATTCCGATCCTCCACCGATCGCGTCGGTTGCCAGACCACCTACGATCACGAGGGCGATGAGATCGCTGGGCGAGTGGACGCCGAGGTGCCTCTTGGGGATGATCCGCAGCGCCACGTTGATGGCCAGGTACGTCAGCGTGCCGCGCAGCAGGATCTCCCAGAGGGGCATGTCGAGGGCAATGATCTCGTTCATACACCAGCTTCCCCGATGTGGCGGCTGGCGCCGGCGGTGATGTACATCTGGCCCTCGGCGTCGGCTGCAGGCAGCTCGACCGTCCGAACCGACCACCGGCGAACCGACCGGGGGCGATGACCGACCGAAGCCTCTAGCCCTGCCTCACTGCGCCACAAGCAGGCGAAGTCGGTGGGGAGGGTGTCGCACGTGCCGTCTTGCCTCTCGAGGCCCTAGGCACGTGCGACACCCTCCCCACCGACCATCACGACCGACCGCCAGTAACCCGGGCCCGAAGCACCAGAGGTCACTCGTCCCGAGGCATCACCTCGTCGAAGAAGTTCCCGTGCATCCTCAGCCGGTAGCTGTCAGGCTGGACGTCCACCTCGAGCCAGGCGTACTCGCCCAGGTGCCCGTTCGTGTCCAGCAGCAGAGCCCGGCCCTGCGACGCCACGTTCACGCCGCCGCGCACGGGCGTGTGGCCGTAGACGCCCAGCCGGTACGGCGTGCCGTCGAAGAAGTCGCGCTCCTCCTGCAGCCAGCGGCGCCGGTTCTCGACGTAGAACGACTGGTCGTAGATGTTGTGCTCGGGCAGTGGGCCCACGTGGGCCAGGTGGATGCCTTCCACGTTCAGTTCAGAAGGCCACGTGAGGATCCAGTCGCGCATCTGCGGGTCGAGCTCGTTGCCGTAGCCGGGTTTCCACTCTAGGTGCGAGACGTCGTCGGTGCGCAGCGGGCCCTGCTCGGGGGTCACGGCGTTGAAGTCGTGGTTGCCCATGAGCACGGTCATGTGGTCACCGGGGACGCGGTCGGCGAAGCCCTTTACCTCGCGCAGGAAGCGCTCCTGGACCTGCTCGGCGCGCTCCAAGTGACGGGGGTTGTACTCGTCGTAGCGCCTGACGTTGATCAGGTCGGCGTAGCGCTGGCGGCTCTTGGCGTGGACGAGGTCGCCCAGCAGCACCAGTCGTGTGCTGCCGTCGCGCATGGCGTCGGTCGGTCGGTTCTGCGCGTCCGCGAGGCCCGCTTCGCGCAGCATGTGCCACAGTTTCTCGGACTGGACGTGGATGTCGCCGATGACGACGAGACGCAAGGGTATCTCCGGCTCTACGGCTCCGGCTCAGCGGACGGCCGTCGACTCCAGGATGGGCAGAGGATCTACGGGCGAGCCGTCGACGCGCATCTCGAAGTGGAGGTGCGAGCCCGTCGAGTTGCCGGTGCTGCCCACGAGCGCGATCTGGTCGCCCGCCGACACGAACTCGCCGGCCGAGACCAGGACCTGCGAGGCGTGGGCGTAGAAGTACTCGACGTCGTCGGAGGTGATGATGACGAGGTAGCCGTAGCCGCCGCGCCAGCCGGCGAAGGTGACCATGCCGCCTACCGCGGCGACGATCGGGTCGCCCGTGTTGCCGTCGATGTCGAGGCCCGTATGGAAGTTGGAGCCGCTGACGCGCAGCTGCCTGTAGCCGTAGCGCGAGGTGATGGCGCCGTCGAGTGGCCACACCATCGGCGCGCCCTCCTGGGTGCGCATGACCGGGGCGGGTGCGGTGGCGCGCGTGGCGCGCACCTCTTCGGCCGGGACGATACGCAGGCGCTGTCCCACGTTGAGGGCGGTCGAGGAGAGGCTGTTGGCGCTCATGAGCGCCGAGACGTTGCTGCCGTGCTGCTGGGCGATGCCCCACAGCGTGTCGCCTGGGCCGACGATCACCTCGACCGGAGCCGGGCCGCCCACGTCCACGCTGTTGGCGGCGTAGCGACCGGGGATGCGCAGCAGGTCGCCGACCCGCAGCGTCGCCGACCGGTCGATCGAGTTGGCGGCGGCGATGGCGTCGACGGTCGAGTCGTAGCGCCGCGCCAGGATCCAGAGCGAATCGCCGAAGCCGACGGTGACCGTTAGCGGCTCGGGCACCTGTTCGCCCGCCGCGAGCTGCAGGACCTGTCCGGGGTGGATGGTGGTGCCGTCGAGGTCGTTGAAGGCGATCAGGTCCTCGACGCTCACCTTGTGCGCCAGGGCGATCTCGTAGAGCGTGTCGCCGGGGCGGACGGTGACCGTCTCGGGGAGCGGCGCGTCGGCGTCGCCGCCGGGAAGGACCAGTGTCTGGCCGATTCTGAGTGTGTCGCTTTGGAGCTCGTTCAGTTGCCTCAGCACCTCTACTTCGGTGCCGTGCCTGCGGGCCAGACTCCAGAGGGAGTCGCCGTGCTGAACCGTGATCGTCTGAGCGAACGCCCCCGCGGTTAGGGACGAGATGAACAGCCCCAACAGGGCGCGGGAAAGACGTTTGGCAGGCATCTGGTCAAATGTACCAAAGAAGCGCGAGCGCGCAAGCGTAAAAAAGCGGCATTCGTCACGCGGATGGCGCCTGGGACGCGTGGGCGTGGCAGAAACTGCGTCCTGGACGCTCAATCGCGCGGGTCGAGCACCATCTCGCGCGCCAGGCGGCCGCCGAGTTCCATCTGTATGACGAAGTAGAGTTCCGTCTCGATCGGGGTCGAGTTGCCCAGCATCAGCTTCCGCTCCAGTCGCTCGGCTTCGAGGACCAGCAGGGGGGTGGGGAGGGCGGTGACGTTCTCTTGCATCGCAGGTGCTCCTTCAGCGGGCTCCGTTCTCTGGGCGCCCCTTCCTTCGGATGACGGAAGGTATCAACCCGCGTCTTACGGGACTCTCACCCGGAGCCGGAGCGAACCTCCCTCAGCCCTCCACCACGCGTGTGCCTCCGCCGGCGAGGGCACGCGCCACGCCTTCCGGGTCGCGGCCGTCGGCTATCACGGCGAACGGTGCGCCCTGCGCCAGCGCCTCGAGGGCGGCCTCGACCTTGGGGATCATGCCGCCCGCCACGCGGCCGTCCTCGATGCGTGCGAGCGCCTCACCCCGCGTCAGCTCGGGCAGCAGGCTGTCTGGACGTCCCGGGTCGTCGAGCACGCCGGGCACGTTCGTCAGGAACACGACGCCTTCGCCCAGCGCCCCCGCCACGGCGCCCGCCACCTCGTCGGCGTTGACGTTCAGCATCGCGCCGTCTTCCGACCGCGCCAGGCAGCCGATGACGGGCACGAGGCCGGCGCCGCGCAGCGCCAGGAGCGCGCGGGTGTCGACCCGTTCCATGCGTCCGACGCGGCCGAGCTCCGGCTCGCGTGCGGCGGCCAGTAGCAGGCCCGCATCGCGGCCCGTGAGGCCGACCGCCGGGCCGATCTCCTGCGCCAGGCCCTTCCCGAGCAGCGTCAGCACGCGCTCGACCACCTCGAGGCTCTCGGCGGTGGTGACGCGCAGGCCGCGCACGAAGCGGTGCTCGAGCCCGGCCGCGTCCAGCGCCGCCTGGATGAAGGGGCCGCCTCCGTGCACCACGACCGGCGGCGTGCCGGTCTCGGCGGCTTCACGCAGGCCGGCCGCCACCGCGCGGCGGGTGGGGGCGTCGGTCATGGCGTTGCCGCCGTATTTGATGACCATGCTCACGGCGCCAGTCTACGCACTCAGGAGGTTAGGCTGTGGCCGGCCAGCACGGCGCTGACGCGCCCTGAAAACAGGCCTGGGGATGGGAACGGATGAACGGACGAGTGGACCAACTGGTGTTCGGCACCGACGGCTGGCGTGACGTGATCGCCGAACGCTTCACCTTCGCCAACGTCGGCCGCGCGGCGCAGGCGTACGCCCTGCAGCTGAAGTCCGCAGGCGGCAGCCGCGTGCTGGTGGGCCACGACACCCGCTTCCTGGGGGCGCGCTTCGCGCGGCACGCGGCCGAGGTGCTGGCGGCCAACGGGCTCGAGGTGGCGGTCAGCGCCGGCTACCTGCCCACCCCCGCGCTGTCGTTCGCCGTCAAGCATCATGGGGCCGACGGCGGCGTGATGCTCACGGCCTCCCACAACCCGGCCGAGTACCAGGGGTTCAAGCTGAAGGGCAGCTACGGCGGCTCCGCCAGCGACGCCACCTACCAGGGCGTGGCGGCGGCCGTCGGCGAGGTGGGCGAAGGTGACGTGGCGCGCTTCGAGCAGGGCCGTCACGCGCTCGAGCGCTTCGACGTGCGCAAGGAGTACTACGACGCGCTGGCGCGCCTAGTGGACGTCGACCTGCTGGCGCGCGCAGGCGGGCCGCTGCTGCACGACTCCATGGGCGGCGCCGGCGCGGGTTGGCTGGCCGGCTTCTTCCGCCACGTCGGGCTGCCCGACGCCGTCGTAGAGCTGCGGGGCGAACCCGACCCGATGTTCTACGGCGTGCACCCCGAACCGATCGCCCGCAACCTCGAGGCGACCATGGACCGCATGACGGAGGTCGAGAACGCGCCGCTCTTCGCGGTCGCCACCGACGGCGACGGCGACCGCCTCGGGGTGGTGCTGCCCGGCGGAGCCTTCTTCGACTCGCACCAGATCTTCGCAGTACTGCTCGACCGCCTCGAGCGCAGCGGCAGGCGCGGCAGCGTCGTCAAGACGTTCACCGTCAGCCGCATCGTCGAGAGGCTGGCAGCGCTGCGCGGGCTGCCCGTCATCGAGACGAAGGTGGGGTTCAAGTACGTGGCCGACGCGATGCTTAACGGCGACGTGCTGATCGGCGGGGAGGAGTCCGGCGGGCTCGGCGTGCAGGGCCACCTGCCCGAGCGCGACGGCCTGGCGAACGCGCTGCTGCTGCTAGAGGCCGTCGCCGCCGAAGGGGTGGGCCTGGCGGAGCGCTTCGCCGAGCTCGAGCAGGAGACGGGCTGGCGCCACGCCTACGACCGCCTCGACCTGAAGCTCGGGAGCGCCGAGCAGCAGAGGCGCGCGCTCGCGGCGTTCGACGCTCCAGAGGGGGCGCTCGAGTTCGCGGGGCGCCCGGTCAGCAGCGTCGAGCGCCTCGACGGGATCAAGCTGAACCTGTCCGACGACGCCTGGCTGCTCGTCAGGCCCAGCGGCACCGAGCCGCTGCTGCGCATCTACTGCGAGGCTCCGGACGAGGCGGCGGTGGCGGCCGCCCTGGAAGCGGCGCGCCAGCTGGCTATAGCGCCCTGAACTCCTTCGGGCTCTTCGACAGCACCTCGTGGCCGCTCTCGGTGACCACGGCCAGGTCCTCGATGCGCAGGCCGGTGAAGCCGGGGAAGTAGACGCCCGGTTCGACGGTGACGACCATCCCGGGCTCCAGGACGTCGTCGCTCTTCTGGCTCAGGCGCGGGCCCTCGTGGATGACGAGACCCGTGCCGTGACCGAGGCTGTGGCTGAACGCATCGGCCAGGCCGTGACCGGCCAGGATGTCGCGGGCCACCTGGTCGACCTCGCGGCCCGTCTTGCCCGGACCGACGGCGGCGAGGGCCGCCTTCTGCGCTTCCAGCACGGCGTCGAAGAGACGTCGCTCCTCCGCGCCGACCTCGCCGATGGCGACGGTGCGCGTCATGTCGGCGTGGTAGCCGTCGACGACGGCGCCGAAGTCGAGGGTCACCAGCTCGCCTGCCGCCAGGCGCTTCTGGGACGCCACGCCGTGCGGCATCGCGCCCCGCACGCCGCTGGCGACGATGATGTCGAAGGCGCTGCCCTCGGCGCCGTTCAGGCGCATGGCGCGCTCCAGCTCCAGCGCCACTTCCACCTCGGTCACGCCGGGCTTCATCACCTGCAGCGCCGCCTCGTAGGCCAGGTCTGTGACGCGCGCCGC
Source organism: uncultured bacterium (assembly GCA_964625655.1). Lineage (GTDB taxonomy): Bacteria > Deinococcota > Deinococci > Deinococcales > Trueperaceae > JAAYYF01. Next base: position 6,254 of record CAZVCT010000026.1, on the reverse strand, counting down.
CTCGCGCAGCTTCTCGACCTCGGCCGGCGTCTTCACGAGGCGCAGGGGCGCGAAGACGCCGTCCGCGACCACCGGGTCGTTGCCCAGCCGTCTGGCCAGCGTGCGGTACTGCGAGAGGGTCATGGCGTCGCCCTCGACGGCCAGCTTGCGCCCCTCGACCCTGGCAGCGACGGCGTCGTTGGCGCTGGCCACGATCTCGAAGGGCAGGCTCGACTGCTCCTGCGCCTGCGCGGTGTAGCGGGCGTCGGTGAAGAGGATCGCCTCTTCGGCCGTGACGAGTACGGACGCGTCCTCGGGGGTGCCGAAACCCGAGAGGAAGCGGACGTTGGCGGGGGCGGTGACGAGGAGGGCGTCGGCGCCGGCTTCGCGGATGCTGTTCCTGAGTCTCTCTAGTCGGTTCAAGTTCGTGGCCTTCCTTAGGGTCGAGCCGTGGCTCGCTCGATGGCTAGCAGGTCGTCGATCTCGAGGCTGGCGCCTCCGATGAGGCCGCCGTTCACGTCGGGCTTCTCCAGGAGCTCGGCGGCGTTGCCGGGCTTCATGCTGCCGCCGTAGAGGATGCGCACCCGGGCGCCCACCTCGGGGAAGCGGCGCACGAGCGCGCCGCGGATGGCGGCGCCCATCTCCTGGGCGTCCTCGGCGGTGGCGGTGCGGCCGGTGCCGATGGCCCACACGGGCTCGTAGGCGATCACCAGGTCGGTCGGGGTGGCGGGCGCCAGGCCGTCGAGCGCCCCTTCCAGCTGGCCCAGCACGACCTCGCTGGCGCGGCCGGCGTCGCGCTCCTCCTGCTTCTCGCCCACGCAGACTATGGGTACGAGGCCGTGTTCGGCCGCCTTGCGCGCCTTGGCGTTCACGGTGGCGTCGTCCTCGCCGTGGTACTCGCGGCGTTCGGAGTGGCCGACTATGACGTACCTGACGCCCAGGTCGGCCAGCATGGCGGCCGACACCTCGCCCGTGTAGGCGCCGGAACCGAAGCGGCTGACGTCCTGCGCGCCGATGCCCACGGTCGTGCCGAACGCCAGCTCGCTCATGCCGGGCAGGTGGGTGAACGGCACGCAGAGCAGCAGCTCGGAGCGGGCTTCCTGGCCCTCGGGCTCGTCGAGGCGCCCGAGCAGCTCGCGCAGCCAGGCGGTCGCCTCGCTGGGCGCCTTGTTCATCTTCCAGTTGCCGGCGATCAGGGGGGTGATGGGTCCTTCCGCGCTGTCCATGGCGCAAAGATACCGCAGGGTCGGTCAGGGTCGGTGGCGGGCAGGCGCTCGCGTGCGCTGTCTCGTGACCCGGGGAACCGCAGGCGGGCGCTGGGCTGGACGCACGGATCGCCACGAAGAAGCCCCCGCGCGGCGTGCTGCCGGCGGGGGCGAATCGGGGTGAAGGTCGTCAGGGCGGGTCGCTCAGGCGCGCACGCCGTCGACGGTCTTCGGACGCTTGCGGGCGGGGGGCTTGCCGCCCTCCTCGGTGCCGCTGGCGCCGCCGTCGACGGAGCCGGCTTCGAGCGCCGCCAGGCCGCCGACGAGCGCCACGTCCAGCACGTCGTCGAGGCTCTCGACCGGGTGCATCTGCAGGCCCTTGGTCAGGTGCACGGCGATGTCCTTCATGTCGGCATCGTTCTTGATGGGGTAGACGATGTGCTTGATGCCCGCACGCTTGGCGCCCAGGATCTTCTCCTTGAGGCCGCCGATGGGCAGCACGCGGCCGCGTAGCGTGATCTCGCCCGTCATGGAGACGTCCTTGCGAACGGGAACGTGCGTCAGGGCGCTGATCAGCGAGGTGGCGAGGGCGATGCCGGCGCTCGGGCCTTCCTTCGGGGTGGCCCCGGCCGGGACGTGGACGTGGATCTCGGACTCGTCGATGGTGGCCTTGTCGATGCCGAACCGTTCGGCGTTCGTCTTGGCGTACGTCAGTGCGGCTCGCGCCGACTCCTTCATGACGTCACCGAGCTGACCGGTGAGCACCAGCCCGCCCTTGCCCTTGGTGACGGACGTCTCGACGAAGAGGATGTCGCCGCCCACCGGGGTGTAGTACATGCCGGTGGCCACGCCAACCAGGTCGTCCTCGGCTTCGGACTCGGGCGTGAAGCGCTCGGCGCCGAGGTACTTCTCGAGGCTGCGCTCGGTGATGCGCACGCGCTTGGCGTCGCCGTCGGCGATGGCGCGCGCCGCCTTGCGCAGCGCTGTGCCGACGATGCGCTCGAGGTTGCGGACGCCGGCTTCGCGCGTGTAGCTGGTGATGATGCGCGAGAGGGCGCCGTCGGTGAAGCTCGCCTGCTTCGGCTCGAGGCCGTTCTCCTGCAGCTGCCGGGGAACGAGGTAGCGCTTGGCGATCTCGAGCTTCTCCTGCTCGATGTAGCTGGAGAAGTCGATGCTCTCCATGCGGTCGAGGAGCGCCTCGGGGATCTGCTGCACGTAGTTGGCGGTGGCGACGAACAGGACCTCGGAGAGGTCGAACGGCACGCCCAGGTAGTGGTCGACGAAGGTGGAGTTCTGGGCAGGGTCGAGCACCTCTAGCAGTGCCGAAGAGGGGTCGCCCTGGTAGGAGACGCCGAGCTTGTCGACCTCGTCGAGGAGGAAGACCGGGTTCTTGGTGCCGGCCTGCCGGATGCCCTGGATGATGCGGCCCGGCATGGAGCCGATGTAGGTGCGGCGGTGGCCGCGGATGTCGGACTCGTCGCGCGCGCCGCCTAGGCTGATGCGCACGTACTCGCGGCCGAGCGCCTTGGCGATCGACTTCGCGATGCTCGTCTTGCCGACGCCGGGAGGGCCGGCGAAGAGGAGGATGGGGCCGCGGTTGACCTCGCCCGCCTCCAGCTCGCCCTTCTCGGCGCGTTCGCTCTTCAGCTTGCGCACCGCCAGGTACTCGAGCACGCGGTCCTTGACCTTCTCGAGGCCGTAGTGGTCCTCGTCGAGGATGCCGGCGGCCTTGGTGATGTCGAGGCGATCGTCGGAGCGCTCGTTCCAGGGCAGCTCGGTGATGGTGGTCAGGTAGGTGCGGATCACCGAGGCCTCGGCGGAGTCGGGGTGCATGCGCGCCAGGCGGTTCAGCTCGCGCTGCGCCTCCTTCATGACGGGCTCGGGCAGCTCGAGCTCTTCGAGCTTCTCCTGGAAGGCCGCGACCTCGTCCTCTTCGTCGTCGCCGCCCGACAGCTCCTTCTGCAGCGCCTTGATCTGCTCGCGCAGGAAGTACTCGCGCTGGTTGCGGTCGATCTCTTCCTTGACCTCGCGCTGGAGGCGGCGTTGCGTCTCCTGCAGCTCGATCTCGGTGTCGATCAGCAGCAGCACGTGCTTGATGCGCGCGGCGATGGACGGCGACTCGAGCACCGCCTGCTTGTCGGCCAGGCGGAAGTCGAGGTGGTAGGCCACGTAATCGGCGAACTGGCCGGGGTCTTCGAGGTTCATGACGAACTGCGCCACTTCGCTCTGGATCGAGCGGCTGCCGCTGTCGATCAGCTCGCGGAACTTGTCGCGCAGTTCGCGGAAGGCGGCTTCCAGTTCGACGGCGTCGCCTTCGGGCACTTCGAGCGGGCTGACGGTGGCCTCGATGAGGCCGCCTTCCTGCTCGTAGTCGTCGACGGTCACGCGCGCGAACGCCCGCACGAGCATCTGGATGGTGCCGTCGGGGTTCTTCTTCATCCGCATGATGTTGCAGGCGGTGCCGACGGTGTAGAGGTCGTCGATGCCGGGCTCTTCGATGTCACGGTCGCGCTGGCTGACGATGACGATGGTGCGGTCGCGGTCGAGCGCGGCGTTGATGGCGCGGATGCTGACGGGCCGGCCGGCGTCGATCGGCATGACCATGGTGGGGAACAGCACGGAGCCGCGCACCGGGCAGACCGGTATCGGGCGGCTCAGATCCAAGTTGTTGACGGCGTCTGCCATTGTCATCTCCTGTGCCTCGGAAGAGGCGGGCGGGGGGCGGACGGTCGGGCGGCGGTGGCCGCCGGTCGGTAGCGGGGAGGAGGTTGGGCTCCGTAGGACTGTTGCCGTTGGCCGCGCGTTCGTTCGGGGCGCGGCGCGGCGGGGAGCCGCGAGCGGTCGGAGACTTGAGCGTACATTGCTCAAGTTTACTGTTAATTCTTCGCTCAGGGGAACCCTGGGGTACCAAGGCCCGGAAGCTCCCGCTGCCGCGCGGACTGCCGCTTGACGTCCACGCGGGTAGCCGCGATTCTACCCGACGGGAGCGCCTCGGCAGCGTCGCCTGTTGTGGTAGCGTGCGCCGTCATGAAGAGCGTCGTCAAGGCCTTGCAGGACGCCGTCACGCGCGTCGTAGCCACCCTCGGCGCCACCCTCGACGCCCAGGACGCACCGAACGTGCAGGTCGTCATCCAGGAAGTGCCCGAGGGGAAGCCCGGAGACTTCGGTACCCCCGTTGCGTTCGCCCTGGCCCGGCAGCTGCGCCAGAACCCCGCTGAACTCGCTGCGACGATCGTAGCGAAGTTGGAGCTGCCGGAAGGGATAAGGACGGCCGAGGCCGTCGGCCCCTACATCAATTTCCGTGTCGACCCGGGCGCGTTCGTAGCGGCCGTCGCCCAGGCGCCCGCCCGGCCCAGCGCCGAGCGCCGCAAGGTCGTGGTCGAGCACACCAGCGTCAACCCGAACAAGGAGGCGCACGTCGGCCACCTGCGCAACATCGTGTTGGGCGACGCCACCGCCCGCCTCCTGAACGCCGTGGGCCACGAGGTCGAGGTCCAGAACTACATCGACGACACGGGCCGCCAGGCCGCCGAGAGCCTCTTCGCCGTCACCTACTTCCAGGCGCGCTACGACGAGAACGCGCCGGGCGCCCGCAAGTACGACCACTGGCTGGGCGAGCTGTACGTGCGGCTCACGCAGGCGAAGGAGAAGGACGCCGACGCCATCGAGCGCGGCGTCAGCGAGGTAATGCACCGCCTCGAGCGCGGCGAGCTGCGCTCCGAGGTCGAGCGGGTGCTGCGCGCACAGCTCGAGACCTACCACGCGCTGGGCGTCGACTACGACCTGCTCGTGTGGGAGTCGGACATCGTCAACGGCGGCCTCCTGCAGCGCGGCCTCGAGGTGATGGAGAAGAGCCCTTACGTCTCGCGCCCCGACAGCGGCAAGTACGCCGGCGCGCTCGTCATGGACGTCTCCGAGTTCCTGCCCGGGCTCGAGGAGCCGCAGGTGGTGCTCGTGCGCTCGGGTGGCGCGGCGATGTACGTCGCCAAGGACATCGGCTACCAGTTCTGGAAGGCCGGCATCTTCGAGGGCCTCACCTTCGCGCGCTTCTCGCAGCAGCCTGACGGCAGGCCGCTCTACACCTCGAGCCCGACGGGCGAGCTGCATCCCGACGGCCGGCGCTTCGCGCACGCCGAAGAGATCATCAACGTCATCGACGTGCGCCAGAGCCACCCCCAGACGATCGTCCGAACCGCCCTGGCGCTGTCGGGCACGCCCGAGGGGCAGGAAGCGTACGAGCACTCGCACCACCTGGCGTACGAGGTCGTGACCCTCGAGGGCCAGACGATGAGCGGCCGCAAGGGCATCTCCCTTTCCATAGACGAGGTGACCGTCGAGGCCGTGCGCCGCGCCCGCGCCGTGGTCGAGGAGAAGAACCCCGGCCTGGCGAGCGTCGACGACGTGGCGCGCCAGGTGGGCATCGGCGCCCTGCGCTTCGGGATGCTGAAGAACGAAGCGCGCAAGGCCATCGACTTCCGCTGGGAGCAGGCGCTGTCGCTGGCCGGCGACTCGGCGCCTTACGTCCAGTACGCGCACGCCAGGGCGTGCAGCATCCTGCGCGCCGCCCGGGCCGAGGGGCTCGACATCGCCACCGCCAAGGCGGGGGCCGACTTCGAAGCCCTTGGCGAGCTGGAGGTGCGCCTGGCGCGCGCCGTCGGCCGCTTCGCCACGGTCGTCGAGACCGCCGCCGCCGAGCTGGCGCCGCACCAGGTGGCCCAGTACGCCATCGACCTGGCCACGGCCTGGAACGGCTACTACAACCACCGCGGGGCCGACGGCCGGCCCGACACGCAGGTGCTGCGCTCGCCGGCCGGGATGCGCGAGGCGCGCCTGCTGCTGGTCGACCGGGTGCGCCGCACGCTGGCCGAGACGCTGGCCCTGCTGGGCATCGCCGCTCCCGAAGAGATGTGACGAGATGCGACGCGGCCTCGGGCCTCGTGCGGTGCGCCCTTGGCGTTCCCGGGCGGCCCGCGGGCGTGGAGCCTAACCACCCGTACGACTGACCCCTGAGCGCGGGAGGAAGCCTGCTACCTTTCGGCCAGGAGGTGAGCCCCATGGGTGTAGTCAAGG
>CAZVCT010000025.1:0-28184 GCA_964625655.1 uncultured bacterium | reverse complement strand
ACGATGCCGATGGCGCCCGGGATGCCGAAGCCTGGGCTGAACACCTCTATGAGCAGGCCGCCGACGCCGATCACCAGCAGCAGCGCGGCCACCATCGGGCGCGCGAGCAGGCCGGCCAGGCGCTCGGTGAGGCCCGGCTCGAGGCGCTCGACGCGAGCGCCGCCGTAGCCGAACGCGGTCAGGGCGGAATCGAGGTTCGAGGCCTCGGTGTCGGCGATGCCGTGCTCGACGGCCTGGCGGGCCGTGAGCGTGACTAGCTCGTCGGCCGTCGACAGCCCAGGGATCTCGATGCGCTCGTCGACCATCCCCTCGGCCACACGAGAATTGCGCCCGCGCGCCTCGGCGACGCTGCGGAACTCGCCCCGCAGGGCAGAGCTGAACTTCTCGTCGACGGGGGCGATGCCCGTGGGCGTGGCTAGGATCGGCAGCGCGGCGCCGATGCTGGAACCTGGCAGCATCGCCAGGTGCTGGGCGCTCATGGCGATCAGCGCGCCTGCGCTGAAGGCGTTCTGAACCACGGCGATGGTGGGCACGCGCGCCTCGTGGAGGATGAGGCCGACGATGTCCTGCATCGCGTCGACCGAGCCGCCTGGGGTGTCGATGAAGAACACGAGCGCCAGCGGCTGCTCGTCGTTCGCTTGTTGCACGCGGGTGCGCACGAAAGCGGTGGTGGCGGACGTGATCTCGGTGTCGATGGGCAGAAGCCAGACCTCGCCGCCGGCAGCGGCGCCCTGCTGGGCGTGGGCTACCGAACCGCCCGAGAAGCCGACCGCAGCAGCGAGCGTTCCCAGGAAGCCCGTGGCAAGGAACGCCGTGGCGATGAACACCGTGACCAGCAACGGGGCGAGCGTCGGACCCGGGAAGGTCCGCGCCGTAGACGGTGCAGGATGTAGCTTCACCCTTCGAGGATACCACGCGCCTGGCGGCCTTCTCGGGCTCGTGGTGTGCGGCGCCGGCGCCGGTAGGGGCCGCGACGTGCCATGCCGCGCGGCCGGCCTACGCCAACATAGAAGCACGGCACCCCGAGTTGACCGGAGTGCCGTCTTCGTGTGGCGGGGGCAGCAGGACTTGAACCCGCGACCTACGGTTTTGGAGACCGCCGCTCTACCAACTGAGCTATACCCCCGCGTGTGCGGGTTGCGACGGGGCAGGGGCCGGATGAGGGCCGGTGCGCCACGACCGAAGTAGGAGTATAGCAGCGCTACCAGGCGCGCATCAACCGTGCTGTAGCAGCGCTACGGTGCGCGCCTCCGCCGTGCTATAAGGTGGGACCATGCAGCACCAGAGCAACGAGACAGAACGCATGACCTTCACCCAAGAGGGCGCCAAGCGTGCCGGCGAGCTCATCGCGAACAGCGGCAAGGGCGAGGCCGCCATCCGCGTCTTCGTCAAGTCGGGCGGCTGCAGCGGCTACCAGTACGGCATGTCGATCGAGGACCGGTTCATGGAAGGCGACCGCCTCTTCGAGGACCACGGCGTGAAGCTGGTCGTCGACGAACGCAGCTGGCCCTACCTGCGCGGCGCGCAGCTCGACTACGTCGAGAACATAATGGGCGGCGGCTTCAGCGTCGAGAACCCGAACGCCAGCAGCAACTGCGGTTGCGGTCACAGCTTCCGCACCGACGGGCGCCCCGCGCCCTCCGGGCCCGACGCCAGCTGCAGCTGACGCTGGTCCACCTCTCGCGAGGGTCATAGGAGACGTTCGCGAGAACCCGAGGATTCACGAATGAGTTCAGCGCCCCGGCCGTATTGGCCGGGGCGCTGCTATTCCACTTACCAGGACAGAGCGAAGCGAGCGGTCAGTCGGCCGCGTCCTCTGAAACGGTCTCTGAAACGGTCTCTGAAGCGTCTTCGAAGCCGTGCCGCAGCACCGGCTGGCGCGCGGCGCGCACCTCGTCGAGCCGCCTCACGGGCGTGTGGTACGGCGCACCAGCCAGGTACCCGTCGTCGTCCTTGGCGCGCTCCAGGATCTCGGCGAGCGTGTCGACGTAGGCGTCGAGCGTCTCGAGCGACTCCGTCTCGGTCGGCTCCACCATCATCGCTTCCTTCACCACCAGCGGGAAGTAGACGGTGGCGGGGTGCATGCCGTAGTCGAGCTGCGCCTTGGCGATGTCGAGCGTTCGCAGGCCCTCGGGCGGCTGCGCCACGAACTCGTGCATGTTCACCCGGTCGTAAGGGATCTGGAAGCCGAGCTCCTTGAAGCGCACCCGCAGGTAGTTCGCGGCCATCACGGCGTGCCCGCTGACGTCGCGCAGGCCCTCGCGCCCCAGGCCCCGGATGTAGGTGTAGGCGCGCACGAGGTTCCCGAAGTTGCCGTAGAAGCTTCGCATCCGGCCGATCGAGTGCGGGAAGTCGGAGTCGAGGTAGAACTCGGGGCCGTCCTGGCCCTCGCGCTTCGCCACGATCGGGGTCGGCATGAAGGGGCGCAGGTGCTCCTTGACGCCGACGGGCCCGGTTCCGGGGCCGCCGCCGCCGTGGGGGGTGGTGAACGTCTTGTGCAGGTTCAGGTGCACGACGTCGAAGCCCATGTCGCCGGGCCGCACGCGGCCCACGATGGCGTTCAGGTTCGCCCCGTCGTAGTAGAGCTGGGCGCCAACCGCGTGCGCGGCGTCGGCGATCTCGAGGATGCGGCGCTCGAAGAGCCCGAGGGTGTTCGGGTTCGTGAGCATGACGGCCGCCACCTCGGGCGACAGCGCGGCCTCGAAGGCGGCCAGGTCGACCTCGCCGTCGGGGCCCGTGGGCACCTCGCGCACCGCGTAACCGGCCATGGCTGCCGTGGCGGGGTTCGTGCCGTGCGCGCCGTCAGGAACCAGCACGATGCGGCGCTGCTCACCCTCGCCGCGCGACTCGTGGTACGCGCGGATCATCAGGATCCCGGCCAGCTCGGCGTGGGCGCCGGCGGCAGGCTGCAGGCTGACGCTGTCCATGCCCGTGATGGCGGCCAGGTCGGACTGCAGGTTGTAGAGCAGCTCGAGCGCCCCCTGCGCCGTCTCGGGCGCCTGGTAGGGGTGAAGGTCGAGGAAGAGCTTGGCGGCCTCCTCGTTCACCTTGGGGTTGTACTTCATGGTGCAGCTGCCCAGGGGGTAGAAGTTGGCGTCGATGCTCATCTGCCGGTGGGCGAGCTGCGTGTAGTGGCGCACGAGGTCGAGCTCCGACACCTCGGGGAGGCGCGGCGGCTCGTGGCGCAGGTTCTCCTCGCCCAGCAGCTCGGCCAGGTCGACGTCGCCCACCTTCGGCGGGTGCGCCCCGCGGCGGCCGGGCTTCGAGCGCTCGAAGATCAGCGGGAACGATGCGTCACGGCCTGCGCTTCTGGCGCGGGCGTTCATCGGCTGCGTGGTGGCGGCTTCGCTGGCGTCAGCCATGGACGGCCTCCTGGCGCAGCGCGCCGCTCGGCGTGCCCAGCACGTCGCTCAGTGCGGCCACGAGCGCCGCGATGTCGTCGTCGGACGTGCTCTCGGTGGCGGCCAGCAGGACGGCGTTGCCGAAGCCGTACTCGTCGGCCACCGCGACCCCGGCCCTGATGCCGCGGCGGGCCAGTTCCGAGCGCACGCGCGCGGGCGCCTGGTCGACCGGCAGCACGAACTCATTGAAGAAGCGCGCGCCCGTCCGCGGTGCGTAGCCAGCGTCCTGCAGGGCGGTGGCGAGGCGGTGCGCCTGCCGCACGGAGCCCGTGGCAAGCTCGCGCAGGCCGTCGGGCCCGAGCGCCGACATGTTGACCGCAGCCATCAGGGCGGTCAGCTGGTGGTTCGAGCAGATGTTCGACTTCGCCTTCGAGCGGCGGATGTGCTGCTCGCGCGCCTGGAGGGTGAGGACGAAGGCGCGCTTGCCGTCTACGTCCACGGTCTGGCCGACGAGGCGTCCGGGGAACTGCCGGATCAGGTTCTCCTTAACGACCATGAAGCCGAAGGAGGGGCCGCCGAAGGCGACCGGGTTGCCGAGCGTCTGGCCGTCGCCGGCCGCGACGTCGGCGTCGTACGAGCCCGGAGGGGTGAGCACGGCGAGGCTCAGCGGGTCGACGGCGGCCACGAAGAGGCCGCCCGCCGCGTGGGCCGCGTCGGACAGGGCAGGCATCGGCTCGAGGTAGCCCAGATGGTTCGGCTGCTGGGCGATGAGGCAGGCGGAGTCCGCCAGCTGGTCTTCGCCGGGAACGGGCGTCGTCAGCGGGTCGAGGTCGAGCGTTCGTATCTCGATGCCGAGCGGCGCCAGGTAGGTGGCCAGCACCTCGCGCGTCTCGGGGTGCACGCCGCGGCTGACGACCACGCGCTCGCGGCCGGTCTGCCGCACGGCGAGCAGCGCCGCTTCGGCGACGGCCGTGGCGCCGTCGTACATGCTGGCGTTGCTGACCGGCAGGCCCGTCAGCTCGGACATCATCGTCTGGTACTCGAAGGTGGCCTGCAGGATGCCCTGCGCCACCTCGGGCTGGTACGGGGTGTAGGCCGTGACGAACTCGCTCTGCATCGCCAGGTGGCTGGTGACGCTTGGCGTGAAGTGGCGGCGCATGCCGCCGCCCAGGAAGTCGGGGCCGGTCGTGTCGTTCTTGGCCGCCAGCTGCCGCAGGTGCGCCAGCAGCTCGGCTTCGTTCATGCCGGGCGCCACGTCCATCTCGGGGTCGCGAAGCGCCTCGGGCAGGTCGGCGAAGAGGTCGCTGATCTTACCGACACCGATCTTGTCCAGTGCGCGTTCGACGTCCTCCGCCGTATGGGGCAGGTAATGCACTTACGCCTCCTCGGTCACCTTCCGGTAGTCCTCGCTGCCCAGCAGCGAATCGAGCTCGCCGGGGTTGTCGACGCGTACGCGGAATATCCAGCCCCCCAGGTAGGGAGCTTCGTTGATGAGTTCAGGGGTCGTCTCGAGGCTGGCGTTCACCTCGATGATGACGCCCGACACGGGGCTGTAGATGTCGGAGGCGGTCTTGACCGACTCGATGACGGCCACCTGGTCGCCCTTGGTGACCTCGCGGCCCGTCTCCGGCAGCTCCACGAACACTACGTCGCCCAGCTGATCCTGCGCGTAGTCGCTGATGCCTACGGAGACCGTGTCCTCGCCCTCGCGGCGCGCCCACTCGTGTGATTCCATGAAAAGTACGTCTGGCGGGATGTTCATCTTGGCTCCTTAAAGGTAGCTGGTTCGGGCGGCTGGCCCAGGACTGCTTGCCGGCAGCTCGAAGGAGCCGGCCGGACGTACCTGCATCATGCCTTGTTGAAGGGTAGTTCGACCACGCACGCTGCGACGGACTGCCCGCGGATCTCCACGGCCAGTTCGGTGCCGGGTTCCGCCAGCTCGGGTTTCACCCAGGCGAAGGCGATGGCGTCGCGGGTGAGGGGCGAGAGGGCGCCGGATGTGATCTCGCCGACCGCGTCGCCGCCGTGCAGGACCCGGTAGCCGGCGCGCGGTATGCCACGCTGGGTCAGGCGCATGCCCACGAGGCGCCGGTCGCAGGGCTGGCCCCACATCGCCTCGCGGCCGAAGAACTCCTTGTCCTTCACGACCCAGCCGAACGGGGTGCACAGCGGGTTCGTGTCGGGGCCCAGCTCGTGCCCGAAGAGGGGGAAGCCCGCCTCCAGGCGCAGCGTGTCGCGTGCGCCGAGGCCGCACGGCACGGCGCCTTCGTCGACGAGCAGCTTCCAGAGCGCGGCGGCGTCGTTGGGGTGCACGAAGATCTCGAAGCCGTCCTCGCCCGTGTAGCCCGTGCGGCTGAGGCGCGCGGGCACGCCCGAGATGTTCACGTCGAGGGTGGCGTTGCGCTTGATGGCTCCCACGTCCTCGTCGACCAGGCGGCTAATCAGGAGTGGCGCGCCCGGCCCCTGCAGCGCCAGGAGCGCCCAGTTGCTCGACTCGTCGACGACGTGCACGTCGAAGCCCGCGGCCAGCTCCTTGAGCTGCGCCAGCACGGCTTCGGCGTTGGCGGCGTTGCTCACCACCAGGTACTCGTCGTCGCCGAAGCGGTAGACGAACAGGTCGTCGATCAGCCCGCCGCGGTCGTTGGGCAGCATGCTGTACTGCCCGCGCCCCAGGCGCAGCTTCGCCGGGTCGTTCAGGGTGGCGTAGCGCAGGAAGTCCGTGGCCTGCGGGCCCAGCACGCGGACCTCGCCCATGTGGCTGACGTCGAACAGGCCGACGTCCTGCCGGACGGCCAGATGCTCCTGGTTGATGCCGCCCTGGTAATGCAGGGGCATCTCGTAACCGGCGAACTCCACCATGCGGGCGCCGAGTTCTACGTGGGTGTCGTACAAGGGAGTGCGCCTCATCGGCCCGACCATATCACGGGCATGAAGCGTCATTTTTCGCCCCAAGGGCGTAACGGTAGAGCGATCCCCTGGGCGTTCAGGCCTTCTGCGCGAGCTTCTCCAGCACCATCGTGGCGACGGACCGCAGCGGCTCGAACACGCCGTCGAAGTTCGCGGCCACGGCTTCGAAGACCGGCGTGCGACCCTGGGGGTCGAGGACGTGGCGCAGCATCTCGAGGTCGATGGCGTCGTCCAGGTCGCGCTTGTTCGCCTGGATGACGAACGGCACGTCCGACAGCCTGAGGTTGTACTCGAGCAGGTTCTCGCGCAGGTTGCGCAGGCTCTCGGCGTTGGCGCGCAGGCGCGAGGGCGACGAGTCGGCGACGAACACCACGCCGTCCACGCCGCGCAGGATCAGCTTGCGCGACGAGTTGTAGAACACCTGGCCCGGCACCGTGTAGAGGTGGAAGCGCGTCTTGAAGCCGTTCACCTTGCCCAGGTCGAGGGGCAGGAAGTCGAAGAAGAGCGTGCGCTCGTCCTCGGTGGCCAGCGAGACCATCTCGCCCTTGGATTCTGCCGGCACCTGGTCGTAGATCTTCTTGAGGTTCGTCGTCTTGCCCGACAGGCCGGGGCCGTAGTAGACGATCTTGAAGTTGATCTCGCGGGCGGAGAAGTTGATGGTGCTCATCGGTCCCTCGCTCCGAACAGGCCGTCCAGCAGCGCCGTGGCGCCGTCCTGGAACTCGGCGTCGAAGTCGATCTCGGGCGGCGCCTCGGTGGCGTTCGCCAGCTCCTCCCGGATCGCTTCGGCAGCCTGCTTCGCTGCCAGCTTCACGCGCCCCAGCTGGGCGTTCGAATCGAAGACCGTGACGAGCAGCGCCTCGGGCCCCAGCTCCTCGAGGTAGGTGCTGACCTCCGTGCCCTGCTGCACCGTCTCCTTGAAGCCGTCCTCGCCGAACAGGTTGGCGATGGCGCGGTTGGCGGCGTAGTTGGAGGCGACCAGCGTGGCGAACGAATCGAGCGACGGGGGACGGGGCGCCCACAGGGCGCGCGCGTGCATGAGCACGAACCCCTTGCGGTCGACGATGAGCGCGTAGCGGGCGCGGCTCTTGGCGAGGAGCTCGCGCAAGATGCCATCGACGCTGTCGAAGGTTGAGCCATAGAGGTCGAGCGAGGGCTCGAGCATGGGTTCAACTGTACCAGCCGCCAACGAGCGGCCGCGTAGAACAAACCACTTACGCGCTGGGCGCAGAGCACACCCGATCGGGGGGGTAACGGTCCCCGAGACCGTGTAGATACGACGCCGGCGGGACCGCGCTCGTAGTCTCCGAGGGGTAGCGCTTCGCCCAGGAAGCGGTATAATCTCATGCTCGTGGTTCGGGGCAGGCGCCGCCTCCCCGGAGCTCGGCACCCGGGGCGTTACGCCCGGGCCGGCAACACCGAGGCGATGTAGCTCAGCTGGTGAGAGCGCACGACTCATAATCGTGAGGTCGACGGTTCGATCCCGTCCATCGCTACCAAAGAGAGGACGCAGCTTCCCAAGAGGCTGCGTCCTTCGCTTTGCTCGACGAGTAGGTTCAGTGGTTCAGGAATCGGTTCAGAGGTTCACGCCGGGCTCGAGACCTGCATCCGCGCCGGCCGCAGCGCTGCGACGGCGCCCCGCCAGCCGCAGGCCGTGCACGTGGCAGGCGTCTGCTCGTCCCAGTCGGCGTCCTCCATGAGTTCGTCCAGAACGCGCAGCTCTTCGAAGTCGGGGTCGACGGCGACCTGGAAGCACACCTGCACGGAGGTGGTGATGCTCACGAACGGGTTCCCGCAGGCGGGGCACAGAGGAGCAGAACGTGGGGCGGTTGGGGGAAGGGGTAGGGCAGCCACGACGTACCGTTTGTATCGCGCCGTCTATTACGGAATCCTTAGCCGGATGGCGGGTCGGCAGGCTGACTTCCGGGAACCCCAAGGGAGAGTTGGTGCCGGGAGCGGGACTCGAACCCGCACGCCCTCGCGGACAGCAGATTTTAAGTCTGCGGCGTCTACCATTCCGCCATCCCGGCACGCTCGGATGGGCCAGCGCGGGCCCGCTACAGCTTAACTTCGCACGGCACCTGGCGCGCTACCCATCTTGCGTGGCCCAGCCACCCGCGCGTCGCAGGGCTTCGCCCCACCGTTCCCGCAGCACGCGCCGCTCGCGCTCTGGCATGCGCGGCTCGAAGCGCCGATCCTCGCGCCACAGCCCGCCGATGGTCGCCTGATCCGGCCAGACACCCACGGCCAGCCCGGCCAGGTAGGCGGCGCCCAGGGCGGTCGTCTCGGTGACGGCGGGCCGGACGACGGTGACGCCCAGCAGGTCGGCCTGCAGCTGCATCAGCAGGTCGTTGCGGGCGGCGCCCCCGTCGACGCGCAGCTCGGCCAGGGGTACGCCCGAGTCGCGCTCCATGGCCTCGACCACGTCGGCCACCTGGAGCGCGATGCCTTCGAGCGCCGCCCGGGCCAGGTGCGCGGACGTCGTGCCTCGCGTGATGCCCAGCACCGTGCCGCGCGCGTGCGGGTCCCAGTGGGGCGCGCCCAGCCCGGTCATCGCGGGCACGAACGTAACGCCCCCGCTGTCGGGCACCGACAGCGCCAGGCGCTCGACCTCGGCCGCCGTGCGGATGATGCCCAGCCCGTCGCGCAGCCACTGCACCACGGCGCCGGCCATGAAGATGCTGCCCTCGAGGCCGTAAACGACCTCTCCGTCGCCCAGCTGCCAGAGGATGGTCGTCAGGAGGCGCGAGGGCGATGGCACGGCGCTCCCGCCGCCGTTCAGGATGAGGAAGCAGCCCGTGCCGTAGGTGTTCTTGGCCTGCCCGGGCGCGTAGCAGGCCTGCCCGAACGTCGCCGCCTGCTGGTCGCCGACCAGGGCAGCCAGTGGGACGCCCGCCAGCGGACCGTGCGAGATCTGGGCGACGACGCCGGAGGTGGGCACGACGTCCGGCAACAGTTCGCGCGGGATACGGAACAGCTCCAGCAGCTCGTCGTCCCACCGGCGGCTGTGGATGTCGAACACCAGCGTGCGCGAGGCGTTCGTGACGTCCGTGACGTGCATCCCGCCGGTCAGGCGCGCCGTCAGCCAGGCGTCGACGGTGCCGAACGCCAGCTCGCCGCGCTCGGCGCGCTGCCGGGCGCCAGCCACGTTGTCGAGAAGCCAGCCGATCTTCGTCGCCGAGAAGTACGGGTCCAGCAGGAGGCCCGTGCGCTCCCTGACCAGGTCCTCGGCGCCGGCCGCGCGCAGCCGCTCGATCTCGGGGGCGGTGCGGCGATCCTGCCACACGATGGCGTTCGCTACCGGCTCGAGGGTGCGGCGGTCCCACAGCAGGGTCGTCTCGCGCTGGTTGGTGATGCCTACGGCGGCCAGGTCGCGCGCTGCCACGCCCGTTCGGCCCAGCACCTCGGCCGCCACGCCCACCTGGCTCGACCAGAGGTCGAGCGGGTCGTGCTCCACCCAGCCGGGCCGGGGGTAGTGCTGTTCGAACTCCTTCTGGGCGCCCCCGACCACCGCGCCGTCCGCGTCGAAGAGCAGGGCGCGCGAGCTGGTGGTGCCCTGGTCGAGCGCGAGGACGTAGCCGCCGGCCACAGCGCTCAGAGGGTGACGGTGGGCGGCGGAGCCACGCGCATCCGCGCGTAGAGCCGCTCGCCGACGAGGGCGCGCTTCAGTTCCTGCGCGTCGCGCGGCAGGTAGACGCCGAACGCGCGCACGCTGCTCTGGAAGCGGCCCACCGCGTAGGCCTCGAGGAACGCCTTGGTGGTCGAGGTCAGGGGCAGGTCGTGCGCCGAGAAGAGGTGGAGCGTGACGGCCCGCAGGTCCGTGAAGGTGTGCAGCACGGCCGAGCTCTCGCCGCGCACGAGAGCGGCGCTCAGCCCGCTGCCGGCGTCGAGGGCCGTGACGACCGGAGACTGGGCGGCCAGCACCGCGTCGGCCTCCACCTGCCCGAGCATGCGCTCGAGCACGGCGCTGGCCACCGCGGGGTCTGCCAGCGCCGCCGGGTCGGCGTGAACGCCGTCCACCGATATCTGCGTGCCGTAGCCGAGCCCCTCGCTCCCTCTCATGGTGGGCGAGTTTACCATCCCGTTCGCGCCGCTCATCCCTTGACGCTCCCGGACGTGAACTGCCCCGTGAGGGCGTCCTGGAACGAGTAGAAGATCGCCAGGATCGGGATGCTGCCCAACACCGCCGAGGCGGCCATGGCCCCCCACTGCGTGGCGAACTGGTTCGTGGTGAAGTTGCGCAGGCCCACCCCCACCGTCCAGCGCTCCTGCCCCACGAGGAGGGTGTTGGCGAGGATGAACTCGCTATAGGTGCCGATGAACTGGTTCAGGAAGATGAACAGCAGCATCGGCACGCTGATGGGAAGGATGATGCGCCAGAAGGCGCCCCAGCGCGTGGCGCCGTCGACCATCGCCTGCTCCTCGAGCGCGGGGCTGATGGAATCGAGGTAGCCCTTGAAGATCCACGACGAGAAGGCGATGGCGCCGCCCGAGTAGGCGAGGATCAGGCCCGTGAACGTGTTCAGCAGGTCGAGGCGGCTCATGAGGTAGAAGATCGCCACGAGCGCCATGAAGGTCGGGAACATCTGCACGAACACGAACGTCAGGAGCGTCCCGTAGCGCCCGGCGAAGCGCATGCGCGAGAAGGCGTAGCCGGCGGTGGTCGACAGGAGCACCGCCAGGACGCCCGTCGTGCCCGATATCAGCAGCGTGTTGCGGATGTAGAGAGGCACCATGCCCCCGATGCTGGCGGGCAGGCGCCGTCCGTCGGCGCTCTCGCCGTAGAAGTGCGCGGGGCCGATGGTGAGGACGAGCAGAGCGGCGGAGCCGAAGATCGTCCAGCCGGCTATCGCCCGCACGCGGTCGACCTTGGGCGAGTAGAAGCCGAAGCGCGGCAGCACGATGGTGCCGATGACGACCAGCACCGCGGTCACGAGCAGGGCCGCCAGCAGCCAGTGATGCCACAGCAGGTGCGTCTCGCGCAGCACCTTCTCGTACTGGACGACGGAGATGTCCGCCGGGTCGGGGAACACCCCGGCGCGCACGAGCAGGTTGCCCTCGCGGGGCAGCGCTCCGGCCAGCGTGTCGTTACGGTTGAACGACACCGAGAGCAGGTAGACGACGGGGTAGAAGACGCCCAGGATGACCAGCCAGATGAAGATGTGCGTGCTGGCCGTGACCGCGTAGCGCCAGGCGCGCAGCGGGCGCGTGGCCAGGCCGTACAGGTAGGCGCTGACGGCGAGGCCGCCGATGACGAGCACGAACATCCCCAGGAAACGCCACCAGGCGCCGGGGATCACGAGCATGCGGTCGCGCACGATCGGCTCGGGCGCGGTGCTGGCGAGGAGGTAGACGCCGAAGACGGCCAGCAGGACCACGCCCGCGATCGAGAGAAGGTGGATGCGGCTGCCCTTGATCATGGCGTGTCCTCCTTGAGCGCCCCGGTCACCTTGAAGTTCATGAGGCTCACGCCCAGGGTGATCACGAAGATGATCAGCGAGATGGCAGAGCCGAAGCCGTACGCGTAACCCCCCTGACTTCGGAACGCCTCGTTGTAGGCCCAGCTGATCAGGATGTCGGTACCTCGGGCCGTTGCCGTGCCCCACGAGACGGGCGGCCCGCCGTCCGTCAGGAGGAAGATGACGTTGAAGTTGTTGAAGTTGAAGGCGAAGCCGCTGAGCGCGATGGGCACGAGAGCGGTGCGCAGCAGCGGGCCCGTCACGCTCCAGAAGCCCTGCCAGGCGTTGGCGCCGTCGATGCGCGCAGCCTCGTAGATGTCATCGGGTATCGCCGACAGCGCCCCCAGCGTGGCGGTCATCATGAACGGCAGCCCCAGCCACAGGTTCACCAGGATCACGGCGGCCCGGGCGGCCATCGGGTCTCCGAGCAGCCAGTTGATGGGCTCCGGGCTGATGTCCAGCAGCGCCAGCACGCGGTTGATTGCCCCGAAGTTCTGGTTCAGGAAGCCCTTCCAGACCTGGATGGTGATGACGCTGGGCAGCGCCCACGGGATGATCAGCAGCGTGCGGTAGAAGTTGCGGAACCGCAGCGCCTTGTTGTTCAGCAGCACCGCCACGAAGATGCCGACGGCTAGGTTCAGGATTACGGTGATGAACGCGAAGCTGATGTTCCAGGCGAAGACGGGGAAGAGCGCCCGCGGCGCGGACGCCATGATCTGCCGGAAGTTGCGCCAGCCCACGAAACCGAAGTCGTTGTAGCGGGCGATGCTGACGGGCTCGGCCCCCTCGGGAAGGGGCTCGTTCAGCGTCAGAAACGTGCCTTCCTCGCTGACGATGGTGCGCTGCACCGCCTGCCGGTCGAGCTGGAGAGACAGCGTCTCGAGGTCGGGCGGGAACGGCGGCTCGCGTTCGAGCGTCAGCACGTTGCCGTCCTGCTCGAGCACGCGGATGGTGGCGGCGAAGCCGAGGTCGGGCATGTCGATCTCGACGCCGACCACGTCGCGGCCGGCGGGCGGCTCTTCGGACAGCGTGAGGGTGGTGCCCTCGAGCGAGACGGCCGGCATCGGCAGGTCGCCCGAAGCGTAGACGACCGCGCGCACGCCGTCGCAGCCGTCGCGCAGGGCGCTGCACGCCAGCGTGGTGGCGTTCGCGATCTCGAGGGTGGCGCCGTCGACGGCCACGATCGCCGTCTCGCTGCTGATGTTCAGCTCGCCGTTGCGGATGCCCGCGTAGTCGGTGAAGGCGAGGCCGATGGTCAGCAGGACGGGGAAGAACGTGAAGGTAAGGAGGAAGATGATCGCCGGCAGCAGGTAGTACCACGGCATGATCCAGGCGAAGCGCCTGGCGATGTAGCGCAGCACGAGGATCAGCACGACCGCGGCGATGGGGATGCCGACGAAGGCCGGAACAGAGGGCGCCACGAGCTGCAGCAGCAGGACGGCAGCGACGCCTGCGCCGCTGGCGATGAGCAGCGCCAGCGCGATCAGTCCGAGCGACTTGAAGAGCCCACCGGCAGCGGTTCTGCTCTTGGGCAGGTGATCCTTCAAGGGACGCGAGATGTCTATCTTGTTACCCCCTCGGGCCCGGGCGCGGCTGCGCCGGTGACTCGGCGTGCGGCGCCGCTGCCGGGCCGCAACGATCGCGGCCAGGGGACGTGCCCCTGGCCGCAAGCTTACCTAGTCGTGCGCGCTGCTGCGCGGGGGTGTTACTCGCCCCGGATCTCGCGTACGGCCTGGTTGAGGACGTCCGACACGTTGGCGTTCGCGTCTTCCGTGATGACGTTGAGGGCGTTGCCCATGGGCGACCAGACGGCGCCCATCTCGGGGATGTTGGGCATCGGCTCGGCGTTGGTCAACGCGGCGCCGAAGCCCGCGATGATCGGGTCGTCCTCGACTTCGGCGAGCGCCGAGTTGGAGGCGGGGATGCGGCCCGAGAAGCGCGACAGCGACACCTGGGCGTCCTTGCGGGAGAGCCACTTGGCGAAGTTCGCGGCTTCGACCTTCAGGTCGCTGAACTGGTTGACCAGGACGCCCTGAACGCCCATGAAGCCGGCGAACGGCGTGCCGTCGGCGAGCGCCGGGATGGGGTGGACGCTGACGTCGAGGCCGGCTTCCTGGTACTGGCTGATCGACCAGGGGCCGGTGTAGATCATGGCGAGGGCGCCGTCGACGAAGAGGCCGTTGGCCACGTCGAAGTTGGTGCCCGAGGGGATGAGGCCATGCTTGAAGCGCAGGTCGTGCAGCGCCTGGGCGCCGGCGACGGCACCTTCGTTGGCGAGGCCTATGTCGCTCGGGTCGAGCGCGCCGCTGGCGTCGCGGCCGAAGACGTAGCCGCCGTTCGACAGGAGCCAGGCGTAGCTGAAGTAGAAGTTGTTGATGTCGTACATGAAGCCGAAGGTGTCGGACGTGGTTAGCTCGGCCGCCAGCTCCAGCATCTCTTCGTAGGTGGCCGGCACTTCGTCCACCAGCTCGTTGTTGACGACCAGCGCGGGGCCTTCGACGTACATCGGCAGCCCGAAGAGGCGGCCGGCGTAGCTGTAGGCGAGGCGCGCCTGCTCGCTCAGGTCTGCCAGGTACGCACTGGTGGCGTAGCTGGACATGTCGAGGAGGATCCCGCCGACCGCCATCTCGCCGATCTGGTCGTGCGGGACGCCTGCGAAGACGTCGCCGGCCTCACCCTGCGGGGCGGCCAGGAGCGCCTGCTGCTTGAGCTCGTTCACGTCGAGGCGAACGATCTCGACGTCGACGCCGAACGCGTCCGAGAACGACGCGGACTCCTCCCGGAGCCAATCGAGGGTCTGGTCGGTCCAGGTGGTCCAGACGGTGAGGGTCTGCCCGAACGCGACACCGAAGGTGGCGAGGGCGATGGTAGCGGCAACGAGGAACTTCCTCAAGGTTGTTCTCCCTTCGAGAACCGTCATGTGGGGGTCATCCGCGGTTCTCACCGCGCTTGCGAATCCCCCAGTAACGTGCCCTCAAGATACTAATCGGGGCGGCGTGTTGTCCATGAGCCGCCTATCCGAACCTTCACCGTTTCGGTGCTAGCGCCCTTGATAGGGAACTCATCTGCCCCGCAGGCGGTACCGGCCCGCCGGCGTGGCGCTGACCTCACCCGCCAGCTCGAGCCGCGCCAGCATGGCCATGAGTTCGGCGGGCCGAACCACGTCTTCGGGTCGCACAGCCGCCTCCGTCAGCTCGGCCAGGAGCGCGTCGAGCGAGAGTTCTTCGTCCGCGCCAAGCAGGGTGAGCAGCAGCTGCTGCACCGAGCCCTGCGTGTCCAACGCGCCCTCCGCGTCGGCGGTCGCAGCTGCGAGATCCGCCGTCAGGGGCGGCACCTGCACCGCAGGGGTTCTGCGCGTAATACGTCTTCCGTCGTCAACCTCGCTTCGCTCTTCCGGTACGGCCTTCTGGGTGACGGGTTCCGGCGAGGGCTCGTGCTCCTTCGGTGGCGTAATCGGCACGAGTTCGCGGTAATGGCTCAGCAGGTCGGCCTCATCCGCCACCACGCCGGCGCCCTCCTTCAGCAGCCGCACGCAGCCTGCGCCGCTGCGGCTCCAGGGAGCTGCCGGCACCGCCAGGACGGTGCGGCCCTGCTCCAGCGCGTGGTCGACGGTGTGCAGGGCGCCCGAACGCGCGCCGGCCTCGACCACGACCACGGTGCGCGACAACCCACTGATCACACGGTTGCGCTGCACGAACCGACCGCGATGCGGCTCGGTGTCGGGCAGCCATTCGCTGATCACCGCCCCGCCGGCCGCCAGTATCCGCCGCGCCAACCCAGCATGCCCGGCGGGGTAGAGGTGACCGTGCCCGCCCCCGAGCACGGCGACGGTGAGGCCGGGCTCGGGTCGCGGCGCCGGGCGGCCACGAACGGCGGCGAACAGCGGTCCCAAGCCTTCCCCCGGTTCCGCCCAGCGGAGGCGCGGCCGCGCCCAGGCCGGCAGGCTGCCCGCCGCCCCGGCCCTCGAAGCTTCGGCCACTTCCAGTGCCCCCTCGTGAGCCGCTCCGTCGATGCCCCGCGCGAGGCCGGAGACGACGACGAGGCCCTCGCGCGCAGCGGCGCGCGCCAGGTCGCGGGCGAACGCCATGCCCGCGTTCGTGGCGCGGCGCGTTCCGACGATGGCGCAGCTGCGGACGGCATCGGACGGGTGCATGAGCTGGGGCGGGAGGCGCCCCTCTACGAACAGGACGGGCGCGCCGCCGGAGGGATCGTCCAGAAGTGCTGCGGGGTAGTAGGCGTCTTCCCACGTGAGCACGTCGAGACCGGCGGCGCGTGCCGCCTCGACGTCCCGTTCGCGGCGCTGCAACGCGCGTTTCAGCGTGCGGTGAAGCTTGGCGGCTACCTCGGCCCTGACCCCTTCGACCCTCGCCAGCTCGCGTGTCGGACTGTCGGCCACGCCCTCGATGCCGCCGCGCGCCACCACCAGACGCCTCAGCTGCGTGAAGCCCAACCCAGGCGTGTCCAGCGCAGCCAGGTAGAGGGCCGCCAGCCTGGAGTTCCCGTTTCGTTCGGCCTGGGGCCGCTCGGCGGTTCCTGAGTCCACACCCGCATGCTGCCGCATGACAAGGGGTTCCTTATCAACGAGAAAGGCCGCCGCCTAGGTTCTCTAGGCAGCGGCCGTACAAGCGATCGCTCCGGTTCATCCCCGTACCTGAGCCAGTCTCGAGCCTGGGCTTCGCCTAGCGACGACCTCAGGTCGGGTCGGTCAGCGCAGGCGCCACCGGCTGCCGGACGGGGTGTCCTCGATCAGGATGCCGAGTTCGGCCAGCCTGTCGCGCAGCTGGTCCGATACGTCGAACTCGCGTCGGTCGCGCGCCCGTTGCCGTTCCTCCAAGACCATATCGACCAGTCCATCCACCGTCGCCAGGGCGTCCTTCGCGCCGTCCTCCTCGACCGGGACCCCCAGCACGCCGTCCAACAGGTCGTCGAACAGCGCCACCGCC
The DNA here is from genome assembly GCA_964625655.1 of uncultured bacterium. Taxonomy (GTDB): domain Bacteria; phylum Deinococcota; class Deinococci; order Deinococcales; family Trueperaceae; genus JAAYYF01. Next base: position 11,535 of record CAZVCT010000025.1, on the reverse strand, counting down.
CCCGCCCGGTACGCGTCCGAAGCGCCGTCCTCGACAGTGCGGTTCACCTCCCGGGCGGCATCGAACAGCACCGCGATCGCCTGGGGCGTGTTCAGATCGTCGTCGAGCGCGGCGCCGAAGCGTTCGCGGAACGGCGCGAACGGGGCGTCGTCCGCTTCGCCTTCCACGCCCTGACCTCTAGCGGCGCGGTACGCCTCGCGCAGGCGTTTCAGACCCTGCGCCGAGGCCCTGATGCCTTCGTCGCTGAAGTCGGAGACACTGCGGTAGTGCGACCGCAGGAGGTGGAAGCGCACGATCAGCGGGTCGTGCTCGTCGAACAGCTCCTCGAGGGTGACGAAGTGGTCCTTCGACTTCGCCATCTTCTCGCCGCCGAGCGTGATCATGTTCCAGTGCATCCAGTAACGCGCGAACGGCTTGCCCGCCGCCTCCGCCTGCGCCAGCTCGCACTCGTGGTGCGGGAAGATCAGGTCGAGGCCGCCACCGTGGATGTCGAACTCGTCCCCCAGGTACTTGGTGCTCATGACGGTGCACTCGATGTGCCAGCCGGGGAAGCCGTCGCCCCAGGGGCTGGGCCAGCGCATGATGTGCCCGGCCTCGGCGCGCTTCCAGAGCGCGAAGTCGCGCGGGTCGTCCTTGTCGCTGCGCACCTCGACGCGGGTGCCTTCCACCAGCTCCTCGGGGTCGCGGCCCGACAGCTTGCCGTAGTCGTCCCAGGCCGACACGTCGAAGTAGACGTTGCCGCCGGTCTCGTAGGCCACGCCGCGCCTCAGGAGCTCTTCCGTGAGCAGCTGCTGCTCGATGATGTGCCCGGAAGCGCGCGGCACGATGCTGGGCCGGCGCACGTTCAGCTGCGCCATGGCGTCGAAGTAGATCCAGAAGTACTTCTCGGCCACCTCCATCGGCTCCAGCTTCTCGATCTGCGCGCGCCGCGCGAGCTTGTCCTCGCCCTCGTCGGCGTCGTCGACGAGGTGGCCGACGTCGGTGACGTTCGTGACGAAGCGCACCGTGTAGCCCGAGCGCTCGAGCCAGCGCCGCAGGACGTCGAACACTACGGGCCCGCGGGCGTGCCCCAGGTGCGGATCGGAGTAGACGGTAGGACCGCACATGTAGATGCCGACGTGGCCGGGCACCACCGGGCGGAACGGTTCCTTGTCACGGCTGGACGTGTTGTAAAGGGCGAGCGCCATCGGCTCCTCCGGGTACAGGCGGCACGCGGCCGCCCGGGTCGAGCGAACTTCGGTTCTGGATCATCAATTGGTCGTAAGTGGGCAGTTATCAGGCAGGGCTGCTCAGCGCCGAGCCGCGCGACATCGCCGCACGCCGCTGCCGACGAAGGCGCGGCGGTCACCACTAGGGTGCTGGCGGGAACCCGTCATGCGGCCGAGTCTAGCATGCCGGGTTCGGCTGGGCCGCGCCAGCCCAACCACGTGTACTAGGGGCCGCAGTGCTGCGCACGCTGCTACAGTACCGCCGTGGCTCACACGACCGTCGCACGCGCAGCCCGACACGAGGAGACGATCGAGGGCTCCCGCTTCCTGGCGTCGGTGGCCAGCGTCGGGCACCCTGACGAGGCAGCCGAACTCGTCGCCGAGGCCAGGCGACAGCATCCGGAAGCCACGCACCACTGCTGGGCGTGGCGCATCGGCGACCAGCAGCGCTTCTCCGACGACGGCGAACCTGGCGGCACCGCTGGCCGGCCGATGCTAGAGGTGATCCTGAAGCGCGAGCTCGACCACGTGGCGGCGGTGGTCGTGCGCTACTACGGGGGCAAGAAGCTCGGTGCCGGCGGCCTCGTGCGCGCGTACTCGGGCGCCGTGGCCAAGGCGCTGGACGCCGCCGGCACCCGCCAGGTCGTCGAGATGACGACACTGCTCGTGCGCGCGCCCTTCGCCCACGTCGACGGGTTGCTGCGGCGCGTGGACGAGATGGTAGCGGAGCTTCGGGACGCGGCCCGGGGCGAGGCCGGTTTCGACGCCGAGGGCGTGAAGCTGGAACTGACCGTCCCGGCGGCGGCGGCGCCGGACGTGATGGAAGCGCTGGCGGAGACCACGCGCGGGGCCGCGGAGGTTTCGCGCCTCGACGTTGAGTGATCCTTGAGGTTCGGCCGCGGTGCACCGCACGGAGCCCGCGTTAGTGGCACCATGGGGGCATGAACAGACCGACCCTTACCTCAGCGATCCTGGCACTGCTCCTGGTGGTGGCGGCCTGTGCCCCGGCGCAGTCGGACCGCTCCGGCGAGCCGACGGCCACGGTCGCGATGCTGAACGCGCCGGCCCAGTCGTCGCTGCCCGGTAGCGCCGACGCGGTGCAGGCCGAGCTGGAGGGCCGCGGCGACGCGCCGTTCGACTTCGTCTCCGCCTTCTCCATGCGCTTCCTCGAGACGCACAACGACCTGTTCCATAGCCGCGCCGCGCCCAGCGCCGCACGCATCGCGCGCACCCAGGGGGCTGACCTCGCGGTGATGATCGGGGCGCCCGTGCTCGAGCGCGAGGTCACGGAGGCACGCGGCGCCGCCAGCCGGCGCGTCGACGTCTCGCTCGCGCTGGAAGCCCAGGTAGTGGACCCGCGCAACGACTCGATCGTGCAGGTGTTGCGCACCCGCACCCTGCAGGGCTCGCGCGTCGAGTCGGTGGACCTGCCCCTGCCGGAACCGACCGACGACCCGACGGTCCAAGCGCTACGCGACCGGTTGGCTCCCGAGCTGGCCTCGTCGCTGCTCGCCGAGCTGCCCTACCTCATCAACTCGCTGGTCATCGGAAGTAACGGCGGATGATCTCCTGGTAGTCGAGGGGGATGTCGCCCTCCGACAGGGCCTCCTCGGCTGCCCCTTGGTACGGGGCGTAACTCGTGCCGGCCGGCAGCTGAACCTCGTCGCTGCCCGGTAGGCGCACGCTGCCGGCTATCGACTCGGGGCCCTCCTGCACGACCCCCGGCAGCTGCTCGGCCTCGCCTGTCCCCGCCTGGGCCTCGGAATCGTCGACCCTCGCATCGCTGCCGCCGCCGATCCCCGCGCTGTCGGAGCCTTCCTGGCCGTCGGCGCCCTCGCCCGTGCCGCTCGCGCCGCCTTCGCCGGGCTCGCCGCCCTCGGAGCCCTCCTGGCCCCCTTCCTCGAGCTGCTCGCCGGCGCCCTCCTCACCGCTCTCCTCGCCCGCGCGCGGCTCGACGCCGACACCGGTCTCCTGGCCGCCCTCCTCGGAGCTGCCCGCCTCGGCCTCGGTTTCGGCTTCGGCGCCATCCTGCTGCGACTCGGCGCCCTGATCTTCGGCCCCTCCGCCCGAGCTGTCTTCCTGCGACGCGGTTCGGTCACCGCCCGGCTCGGCCCCCTCGCCCGGGTCGCCCTCCGGAGCGCCGGCGGTGTCGCGTTCGCTTTCGTCAGCGCCTTCGTCGGCCCCCTGGCCCTGGTCCGGAGCCCCGCCCTCGGGGGCGGTGCGTTCCCGCAGCGAATCCAGGTAGCGCGACAGCGGGGCGTCGTTGCCGGCGCCGCCCTCGGGCGGCTCGGCGACGGGCGGCGCGTCGGGCTGCCCGTCCTGCTCGGGTGGCGTTATGGGGGGGTCGGACCTGCCGGGGGCGGGCGGTTCGGGCGCCTCGGGCTGCGAAGCGCCGGCAGGATCGCTCGGGTCCGCCTCCGTGCCGCCCGTCGTACCCGGCGCGGAGGCCGGCTGGGAGCCGGGCAAGGACGCGGGCGCCACCACGGGCAGCGCGACGAGCACCGCGGCCACCAGCAGCGCCGGCAACCACCAGGGCGGGCGCGATTCCTGCTGGTACGAGCGGACCGCCAGCCGTGCCCGCTCGAGGACGGCGTCCTCGAAGCCGTAGGGGTCCGCCCCGGCAGCGATCGCGGTGGCGTCGCGGCGCTCCAGGAGCGACAACGCCGTCTCGTAGCTCAGGCCCGTCTGCTCGCGTATGCCACGAAGCGCGGCCGCGCGGCGCCCGCGAAGGGGCCACGCCGCGCCCAGGAGCGCCGCGGCCACCACGATGCCCACCCGAGCGGGAAGCTCCAGCGGGAGCAGGAGCGAGAGCAACGCCGCCGCGAGGGCGGCGAAGGAGGCGTGCAGCAGGCGCCTGTGCCAGGTGGCGCCGCGCGCCACGCGCAGGTGAAGCGTGAACGTCCCGTCGGGGGTGCTTCCGCCCTGGCGGCGACTGGCGCCGATCATGCGGGTTCACCGGCGAGGGACGAGCGGCGCGCCTTCAGCACGAGGTACATCAGCGTGAGGATACCGCCCACCCCGACCGCCGCGAGGTGCGGCACCGAGTAGGCGAGGGGCGCCGTCCACGGGTTGAAGATCGTCCGGCCGACCTGCAGGTCGAACCAGGCGAGCAGCAGGAGAGACGCCGGCACCACGAGGGGCAGCGCCCACGAGGCGCGCAGCGCATCGGCCAATCGCGCCAGCAGCAGGCCCAGGCCGAAGTAGGCGGGCACGGCCAGGAGCGCAACGCCCGCGCTCCAGCCGAGCGAGACGGCGGGGTAGCTGGCGGCGTGCACGATCACTTCGAGCGGCAGCGTCAGCAGAGCCCAGACGACGAGGGCGGCGAGGGTCGCGAGCGCTTCCCCGCGCGGCGCCGTCTGCGGCGGTGGGGCGCGCCGGCGCCCGGCGACCGCGGCCCCGTAACCCACCGCTGCCAGCGCGAGCAGGGCGCTGCGGACGGGCGCCACCGCGAACCACGACTCGTTGACGAGGCTGCTGCCTGCCGGCCAGCTGATGCTGGTGGCCACGAACAGGACCGCCAGGAGCAGGGTCAGGGCCTGGAGCATGTCCGAACGCGTGAGGCGTTCGGCGGTCGCGGCAAGCACACTCATGGCGCCTCCGCTTCCTGCGCGGCCGCGGGCGCGGAGCGGAAGGGATCGCGCACGCCCTCCGACGCGGCCCGCGCCTGCTGCAGCCGACCCATATCCGCAAGCTGCTCCGAAGCGAGCTCCCCGATGGGCGGCAGCGCCGCGGTTGCGGCGTCGTCCGCCTCCGGGCCCGGCGTGTGAAGGGGCGGGAAGAGGACCCAGACGGTGCATGTGGCGTCGCAGGCGGAGCGCCCCACGACGGCGCCATCGGGGAGAAGCGGGATCAAGGCCTCGTAGCGGGGCCAAGCTCCCGACTCGGTGGGCGTTGGCGTGGCGGCACCGGGAGGCAGGTCGCCGACGGGTCCAGTACCGACGACCGTGAGATCGAAGACGGGCTGCCTGCCGACGTTGCCTACGCTGGCGCCCGTGAACACCAGGGGAGACTCGCTGAGGGTAGGAGCGGCTTCGAACATTACGGCCCGCCAGCGTTCCAGCTGAACGTGGGTTCCGCCGTCGTCCACCAGGTACGGCGTCGGGCGCAGCGGGCGGCGGTGACCGGAGAGGTTCAGCGTCGCGCGGGGCATGGTCAGCAGTTCGCTGGCGCCCGATTCGAGAGCGAGCCCGTCGCCTGCGAGCGCGAGCGTCAGCTGGCCTTCGAGCTGGGGCGCCGCCGGGCGCAGCAGGCGCCAGCCGACCAGCGACAGGGTGCCGGCCAGAGCGAGGGCGGCCACCAGGCCGGGAGTGCCCGCCCAGCGCAGCAGGAGCAACGTCGCCAGCGCGTACGCAGCCAGCACGAGCGCTACCTGTAGCTGCCTCACCGGGGCGTCCGGCCGCACGAGCGGCTCCGCCAGCAGGGCAGCCAACAGGGCCTCGCGCCCGGGCATCTGCAGGGCGGCCATCGCCTCGACCGCCGCCTGAGCGTCGGCCTCGACGTGGAGCACGGCGCCTGCGCCCAGCCGCGTCGCTTCGGCGCCCCCCAGCAGCAGCAACAGGTCGGAGTGACTCGACGGGAGCGGGCCCCTTAGGACGACCACGGCGCCGCCGGCTGCGGCCGCGGCCACGGCCTCGAGCCGCGGCGCCGCAGCGGTGCCGTCTATCAGCAGGCTTCGCACGCCGTCGTAGGCGGCGGGCTCGGTGGGCAGGTCGGTTGCCGCTACGTCCACGAGGCGCGCGCCAGGGCCGACGGCGCCCTCGTAAGCGCTGCGGTAGGCGCCCGGGGCGCCCGAGAGCAGCAGGTCGAGCGGCCGGGTGTCGACCTCACGGCCCGGTAGGCTGCCGCTCGCCAGAACGCGGTCGGTCGTGGCCAGGCGCCAGGTTAGGCGCGCGAAGCGCGGCAGGAAGATGGTTCGTTCGAAGATCGAGATTCCTGCGCCGCCGCGCACCGCGTGGGTGATGGTGAGCGGCACCTCGCCGGAACGGAGCGTTCCCTGGTCTATCTGGAGCGTGAGGGTGGCCGGCGGCGCGTCGCGCAGCTCGAGGCGCAGCTGGTTCCAGGCTTCCGCCACGGGCTGGCCGGCCACGCCGAGCGTGAAGCGCGCCACCTGTCCCTGCGCCAGAGCGGCGCCGGGCGCGAGGAGCGCCCACAGCAGAGCGAGGGAGCGCAGGATCGTTCGCATAACGGAACTGAAGTATACGAGCGGGCGCCTGCGTGGTTGGTCTTGCTCCGTCCGTTCAGTTGCCCGCGCGCTGCGGCACGAGCACGATGGCGCTGACGACGCGCCGCTCGCCGCTGCGGTTGACGATCCGGCCGTCGATCACGAGCGTCGTGCTGCTGCCGCTGTCGAGGCGCATGGCGCTTTCGGCGCCCAGCGTCAGGAACAGGGGGATCAGCTCGGCGGCGCGCATCGTCTCGGCCACCACGAGCAGCGTGGTGCCGTCGTGGGTGACGCCGACGGCGGCCTGCTGCGTGAGGCCGTCCAGGATCCGCTGCCCGAGCGCGAAGCTCTCGAACTCCGGCTCGTACGCCGGGCGGCCGTTCTGCACGAGGAGAGGCCCGGCCTCGACGGCGTAACGCGCGAGGGCGAACGCCGAGGGCTGGACGCGCGTGTCGAGAGCGACCGCGTCGCCCTCGTCGAGCAGGGCCAGCTCGCGGTTGTCGGGCGGGTACACGAGGGCATAGCCCCCCTCCGGGACGCGCCGAGGGCCGATCTTGTTCTCGGTCACCACGCCGTCCTGCACGAGCAGGACGCCGCGGGTCGCGTTGCCCGCGAAGGCGCCCGCGGTTCGCACCACGTCCACCCCGGCCGTCGACGTGGTGCCGACGTCGATGGGGCCGCGGGCGGTATGCAGCCTGACGCTGACGTCGAGCCTGTCGATCATGGGGGGTTGCCCGGGGGTGAAACCGATGCTCGCCCGGTTGCGGCTTGGAAGAGACAGCAGGCCGTGGTCCACGAGCAGGTAGCCGATCGCGGCGAAGGTAGTGGTGTCGAAGTAGCCGGCGTTCAGTGCCACCAGGCCGCCCGCGCCCAGCTCACGCACCGTGCGCGCCACGCGGCTCTCGCCCACCACGCGCAGCTCGCCGCTGCCGGGCGCGATCGCCACGACGTGCACCACGCTGCCGCCCGTCGGGGTGGGAACCGTGAAGCGGCGGTAGCTGACGCCCGGCGCCAGTTCGCGCTCCAGCTGCAAGGCGGGCGACAGGTCGCGCTCGGGCGCCAGGTCCAGTACGAGTCGGGTGGGGTCGGAGAGAGGGAAGACCTGGTAGCTCATCTCGGGCCCCGAGACGACGAGGCGCGTGCCCGAGACGTCCGTGCTCAGGTCGAGCGCCACGCCACCGACGTCCTCCGGCGTTATCTCGGGAAGGAGCAGCGCCGGCAGGCGCAGCTCGAGCACCTCGCCCGCCGCGACGGTGCCGCTCAGGCGCAGCGTGGACAGCTGCGCGGGCGTCAGGTCCGGCAGGTCGAGCACCACCCGGACCTCGGCGCCGCCGCTGGTGCGCACGCCGGTCAGCCGCGGGGCGTTCACCCCTAGCGCGTCCAGGACCGAGGCGTTCACCAGCACCTCGTCGTCGCGCACGACGGGCGGGTCGGCCTCGATCCCCGAGAGCCAGCCGAGCCCGGACACGTACGTCTCGTGGTACGCGCCGTAGCGGATGGTGATGGCGTCGTCGGTGAGGGTGCTGGTGGCGCCCGGCAGGCGGTAGTACAGCGACCCGTCGTCCTGCGCGAAGGCCGCCCCGGGCACGAGGAAAGCGAGCGTCAGGAGCACGAGCGCGAGGATGTGGGGGCGGCGGAACATGCAGGCGAGTCTCGCAGTAGCTGCCCTTAGCTGCATGAGACCGGCAGCGGTTCAAGCAGGCGCGCCCCCGGCGCCGGGCTCACAGCTTCTGGAACAGCGCCCGCAGCGGCTCGAGGCCAACCGGCCCGCCCAGCACCTGGCTGAGGGCGTGCTCGAAGCGGACGGCTTCCACGTCGCGGCGTCCGAACGCCAGCGAGCCCATCTCGAGCGCGCGCTTCCTGAGCTCGGGCGCCTTGATGTCGGCGAAGTCGATCACCGTCAGGTGCGGGCCCAGCACGGAGTCGGCCACCCGCGCGTCGGCTTCGACGCGCACGAGCAGGTCGGCTCTCTCGAGGAAGGTCGAGGCGATTGGGTCGTGCCGCGAGCGGCCGACGAAGTTGGTGCCAGCGGCGGAGGGTAGCGCCTGCTCGGCGGCCACCCGCTCGGCGGCCAGCACGGTGAGGCTCGCCACTCCGAGGCGCGCCAGCTCGCGCGCGACGGCCTTGGCCTCGGTGGTGGAGCCGAGGATCACGGCGTGCGCCCCGTCGGCGTGCCAGCGGCGGCTGGCCAGGGTGGTGGCGACCGCGCGCCCGAGGGTGTGGTCGGCGATGATGCCGGCCGGGGTGACGGTGAGCGCGTCTGCAGCCCCGAGCTCTTGCGCCTCTAGCGAGCTGCGGTCGGCGAGGCGCTGCGCCTCGGCCTGCTGGGCGTCGCCCGTCACGAGCGCGCCGGCGAACCCCAGGCGCTGCAGCGACCGCAGGAGGTCGCTCATCGGTCCGCCGGGGGCGGGGTGCAGGTGGAAGCGCCCGGCGCCGTCCCTGAACGTGAGCAGGGCGTGCTTCAGATCGGCGTCCTCGGAGACCAGCGCCACCAGATGCATGTGGTCAAGCTTACCAACTGGCGGCTGTGGTACCATCCCGGGATGTTCGCACTGCTCGCCACCGTCAGCCGCGCCACCTGGCGCCCCGCTGCCGTGCTCGCCGGCACGCGAACGCGTCGCTGACGCGTAGTTCGTAAGGCCCAACTTTAAAGACAACCCCGACCCTAACCATCTCCGATCAGAGGTGTTCACATGCATGTACTGTTGCCGGACGGCAAGCAGCTGGACGTTCCCGAGCACGCGACCGGCAAGGACGTGGCCGAAGCCATCGGCCCCGGCCTCGCGCGCGCCGCGCTGGGCGTCCGCATCGACGGGAAGCTATCGGACCTGCAGAGCGGTGTACCGAGCGGCGCGAAGGTGGAGGTCGTCACCAAGCGCGACGCCGACGCCATGTTCCTGGCGCGCCACACCCTGGCGCACGTGATGGCGCAGGCGGTGAAGGAGCTGTTCGTAGCCGAGGGCTTCGACGCCAGCGAGGTGCGCATGGGCATCGGCCCCGTCATCGAGAACGGCTTCTACTACGACTTCGACCTCCCCCGCACCCTCAACCCCGACGACCTCGAGCAGATCGAGGCGCGCATGCACGAGCTAGTGAAGTCCGACATGCCCCTCGAGAAGTTCTCCTTGCCGCGCGCAGAGGCTCTGGAGCGCTTCCGGAAGCAGGGAGACCCCTACAAGGTCGAGCTGATCGAGGACCTGCCCGAGGGCGAGCAGATCACCTTCTACGAGCAGGGCGGCGAGGACGGCTTCACCGACCTGTGCCGCGGTCCGCACCTGCCGCGCACCGGCGCCGTGCCACCCCACTTCAAGCTGATGAGCGTGGCCGGCGCCTACTGGCGCGGCGACGAGACCCGCCCCATGCTGCAGCGCGTCTACGGCGTGGCGTTCGCCACCAAGGACGAGCTGGAGCACCACCTGTGGCAGCTGGAGGAGGCGCGCAAGCGCGACCACCGAAAGCTGGGGAAGGAACTGAAGCTCTTCACCTTCTCCGACGATATCGGCGCGGGCCTGCCGCTGTTCCTGCCACGCGGCGAGATCATCCGGCACGAGATGGAGCGCTTCGTGCGCGAGAAGCAGACCGAGCACGGCTACCAGCACGTCTGGACCGGTCACCTCGTCAAGGAGGAGCTGTACCACCGCAGCGGGCACATCGCGAACTACGCCGACGACATGTTCCCGCCCATGCACGACGGCGACGTCACCTACCGGCTGAAGCCGATGAACTGCCCGTCGCACATGACCCTCTTCAACAGCCAGTTCTACTCGTACCGCGACCTGCCGCTGCGCATGGCCGAGTTCGCCACCCTGTACCGCAACGAGCGGTCGGGGCAGCTGGCGGGCCTCACCCGCGTGCGCTCGCTGACCCAGGACGACGCGCACATCTTCTGCACCGAGGAGCAGATCCAGGAGGAGTTCGCGCTGGCGCTTCGCATAGTGCGCGAGACCCTGGACACCTACGGCCTGAAGGACTACTACGTCCAGCTGAGCCTGCGCGGCGACGAAGGCAAGTACGTGGCCGACGACGAGAAGTGGGAGCGCGCCACCCAGTCGCTGCGTGACGCGCTGGACAGCGAGGGCGTCGAGTACGTGGAGGCGCGCGGCGAGGCCGCCTTCTACGGCCCCAAGGCCGACTTCATGGCCAGCGACGCGCTGGGCCGCGAGTGGCAGCTGTCGACCATCCAGGTCGACTTCATCCAGCCCTCGCGCCTGGGCTGCGAGTACGTGGCGGAGGACGGCAGCAAGCGCACCCCGGTCGTGCTGCACCGCGCCGTGACCGGCTCCACCGAGCGCTTCATGGGCGTCATCCTCGAGCACTTCGCCGGCGACCTGCCCCTGTGGCTGGCGCCCGAGCAGGTGCGCATAGTGCCCATCACCGACCGGCACCGCGACGCGGCCCAGGGGTTCGTCAAGCGCCTCCAGGAGGCGGGCCTGCGCGCCGGCGTCGCCGACGAAGGCGAGCGCATGAACGCCGCCGTGCGCGAAGCCGAACTGCTCAAGATCCCCTACATCGTGATCCTGGGCGACAAGGAGCTCGAGCAGGGCGCGGTCAGCTTCCGGAGCCGCAAGGAGCCGAACCAGAACGGGGTGCCGGAAGCCGCGTTCGTGGAACACCTCAGCCTCGCGTCGAAGGCGCGTCAGCTCTCGATCTCGCCTCTGAGTTAGGCGTTCGGGCCCGCGTCTCGGTTGTCGGTTGCGTGGTGGTGGGTCGGGCGGGCGTTGCGCGTGCCTGAGCACGCGAGCGTGAAACGGCACGCGCAACGCCCGCCCGACCCACGCCGCCCAAGGTGACGAGGCGGGGCAGGGTTGGCGCCAGAGCTTGGCCGAACGGAGGGTCGGTGGTCGAGAGTTCGAGCCGACCATGCGGGGGAGAGGTTACGACCCGTCTCGATAATCACCAGTCCAGCCCACCGGAACGAGAAGAGCTCGGAGCACAATTCAACGCTCCGAGCTTCGTCGTATCGGTTCCTTCCCATCGGGGCTGGACCACCGGTCCCGAACCACCGTTTCTGTACCACCGGGTCCGAACCCAACTTCCCTAGCCCCAAGACCTACGCCCGCCGATCCCGTAGTCAGCTCTGCCACGACCCCAGCCTCACTGAATCACCCGTAAACGAAGTGGGTGGGGCGGGTGTTCCGCGGACCGTCTCACGCTCGCGTGCTTAGG
>CAZVCT010000024.1:1867-29017 GCA_964625655.1 uncultured bacterium | reverse complement strand
TCGAGCTCGCTGGCGCTGGCCGGCCGCGACGCCAGCGCGCTCTGGACGAAAGCAGCGACGGAGCCGCCGAAGAGCCGCTCGAGCATCTCACCCGCGAAGCGGCGTTGCACGGCGTCCTGCGCCACCAGCGCGCGGTAGCGGTGCTGCCGGCCCTCAGGCTGGCGCGTAACGAGCTGCTTGTCGAGCATGATCGTCATGATCTTCTGCAGGCTCGTGTAGCCAGCCTCGTGCGCCTCGCCGAGGTCGTCGAGCACCTCTCGTACCGTGGAGGGACCGCGGCGCCATAGCACCTCCAGGACGTCCAGTTCGCGCTCCGTTGGGCGCGCGGTTCCTACGGCTCCGCTCATGCGCATCGCGCTCCTTCCAAGATCTCTACGTGATGCCCGACCGTACTCCGAAAGCATTCGGAGAGTCAACCCGGCTGGTCCGGCTAGCTGGAAGCAGCCACGCGAAGGCCCGCGGCCAAGTTGCAGCCGCGGGCCCACGATCGAGAACTCAGGCGCCTAGCGCCCGACGTTGATGAACGGCACCGTCCCGCCCGGCGGCATGGTGGTCGGCAGCGCGCCGTCCCACGCCTCGGCCGTCACCAGGGCGATCAGCTCCTGGCTATCGCGCAGCGCCTCGCCCTTGGCTCGGATGGCCTGCGCTTCTGCCTCGCCCGCCAGGATGGTGGCTTCCGCCTGCGCCCGCGCCTGGGCCACGCGTGCCTCGGCGTCGCCCTCGGCCTGGGTCACCACGATCTGCGCCTGGATGCGCTGCTGCTCGAGCTCCTGGCTGCGGCGCTGCACCTCGACCTCGGCCATCATGCGCGCCTCGACCGATTGCTCGTAGGCGGTGCTGAAGGCGACGTCCTCGACCTGCACCGACTCGATGATCACCGAGGGCGTGTCGATGGCCTTGATAACTTCTTCGTAGATCTGCAGGTTCAGCGAGCTGCGCTGCTGGATGGCCTCCACGGCGTTGAACTGCCCGAAGACGGTACGCGCCAGTTCGTTGACGCGCCGGTCGATGAGGCGCTGCACGAGGCCGTCCTCGCTGCCGAACTGGGCGTACACCTCGTCGACGAGCTCGGGCACGAGCCGGTAGGTGACCGACATGCGCAGCTCGGCCAGCTGCTGATCGCGCGAGTACGTCTCCATCTGGTCGTAGACCTTGGAGTTCGTCTGCGTCCGCATCATCACCACGCGGTCGAGGAAGGGGATCTTGAACCCGAGACCGGGCTGCGCGATGCCGACGACCGCGCCCAGGCGCAGGTGCACCCCGCGGTAGCCCTGGTCGACGGTGAAGAAGCTGTTGAAGAGCAGCAGCGCCACTATCAGCGCGACGATGCCAGTGAACACGAGGCGCCCGGTGCTGCGCGAGACCTGCATCCGGTTGCGCGTTGTCAGTACTTCGAACTCGTCCATCTGATGGATCTCCTGTCGTTTCCCGGCCGCAGCCCGCCCGCGCCTCGCGCGACACCCGCCCGGAGCCACGACGCGTTCTCGCGCCGCTGGCGCTCCGGCCACCGGATGCCTACGCTGGGATTGCGGTTTGAGCCTGTTGCGACCCTTGAGACGATGGTAACGCGACGGACGCGCACGAGGCGAGGGGCGCGATGCGCTAGCTTTGTGGCATGCCGAAGAGACCCGTTCCAGCTCTGCTGTTCGCCCTAGCGCTTACGCTTCCGGCCTTCGCCGCCGCGCAACGCCCGATAACTGCCCTGCTGCCGTCCAGCACGGTCCTGTCGGTCGAGTTCTCGTCCGAGGGCTTCGACCTGTCCGCCGTCGAAGGGCTCCTCGCCGGCCTCGACACGACCGAAGCCGAGCGCGTGTGGGAAGCGCTGGAGGCGACGTTCGCGGCGGCAGCACGTCAGGCCGCCGAGGAACGGGAAGCCGAGGGCGGCGACGCCGAGAACGGACCCGGTGGCAACGACGAGGGAAGCGACGGACCCGCCGGCGATCACGACGGTCACGCTGAAGACGGTCACGCTACCGACCTGCGCGAGGAGCTCGCACGCGAGTGCCCCGCCCTGGCCGGCGCCCTCACGGAACTGGAAGGGCAAGGCTGGTCGGCTGCGGTGGGCGTGAGCGTCTCGCGCTTCGACCTGACGCCCGGCGTGCTCCTGGCGCTGCGCCCCGAATCGCGCACCGCCAGCGCACGTCTCCTGGCCGGCTCGGTCGCCTGCTTCGACGGCCGCCGCTTCGGCAGCGAGGGAACCTCCGCGATCTACCTGCTGGCCGACGGCAGCGAGATGCCGCTGATGATCGCCGAGGGCGGCGGGGCGCTGCTGGCCTCGACCGACCTCGACGTGCTTCGGGGCGCTCTGCGCAGCGCCGGTGGCTCGGGAGAGCCCACTCACGCCGACTCGCGCATCGCCGGCTTCGCGCAGCAGTTGGAGCCCACCGGCCTCAAGATCACGCTCGATCTGGCAGCCGCGGCGGACGCGCTCACCCTGTTGCGGGGCGCCTTCGTCCCGGAAGGCGAAGAGCAGTTCGACCGCTTCCTGACCACGCTACGCGTCGTGAACGGTTACTCCTGGAACGCCGCGCTCGAAGGAGACGGGCTCGTGCTGAGCTCGGTCTCGGCGTGGGACGCGGAACTCGCCGTGGGCGAAGGGGAAGAGGAGCTGCTCGCCCTGCTCTCCTGCGAGGGCTGCACGCTCGCCGAGACAACCCTCGTGCCGGGCGAGGCGGTCGCCTTGCGCACCGGTACGTACCCGTTGCGGGCGCTGGTCGCGTGGATCGACACCTGGCTCGCGGACGTGAACGTCCTGACCGGTGGCGGGCTTGCGGCGGGCGACCCGCCCACCCTGAGTGAGACGTTGGCGGCCCGCTTCGGCTTCGACCTGAACGCGGCGCTGCTCGACTGGACGGATGGCAGCTGGTACACCGCGACCCTCGGCGTGCTCGACACCGACCTGAACTCCTGGCTGCGCGGGCTGCCGACCTTGACGGTAGTGCCAGTAACGTCCGAGGAAGCGGCGCGCGAGGGGATTCGGATCTGGCTCGAGGCAGGCGAGGCGGCGGGCCGGATGTTCGGAGCGCTGGCCGGTGCCGGCACAGCGGCCGCCATGCCGACCCTCTCCGGAGCGGTCTCGGTCCGCGAGCTGACCCATGACGGCGTCGACTACCTGCGCATCCGTTCGGGCCCCAGCTTCGACCTGGGCGTGGCCGTGTTCGAGGGTCAGCTCGTGATGGGAACGCCCGTCGGCACGCTACTGGATGCCATCGACCGGCGCGGTTCCGGTGCGGAGCGTCCGGCGGCCCTCGTGCCAGCCCTGGAAGCCATCGACGCTGCGCCCGGAGAGGTCGTCGGCTACTCGGCCATGGACGTGAGCGCGCAGCTGCGCGGCCTGGCGAGCCTAGTGGAGTTGGCGTCCGGCACCATCGCCACCACGGGCTGGCTGGGTTTCTACGGCTTGAGCGAGAGCGAGACGGCCTCGCTGCCTGAAGGCTTCGAGCCGCCCACCTACGACGACCTGCTGGTACTGACCGACCTGGCAGTTTCCGCCCTGGAGCTGCTGGCGGACCGCACGGGCGTCGCTACCGGTACCACGACCATCAGGGACGACGCCCGCTGGTCTACCTGGCGCCTGCCGCTGGAAGGCGGCCGCTAGGCAGAGCGGCTCGGCCGAGCCTAGAAGCCGCTCAGGGCGCCCGCCAGAGCCGCAGCGTGTGGAAGTGACCGTTCGAACCATCGCCCGGATCGAACGCGGAACCCATCCAGCCGCTCTCTCCGAGTTCCCCAGGATGGTACCGGGAGCTCTGGACGGCCCGGAAGCGCCAAGGGGCGCCATCGACCTCGAGTATCAGGTGCGCTGGCGGTGGCGGACTCACCTGCGGCGCCAGGTAGCGCTGTGTGCCTCCGCCGTTCACGACACCTGTGAAGGTGCCGACGAGGTCGTAGCTGTCACCCGTCTCGGCGGTCCCTTTCAGGCGTACCGTGCCCGAGACGGCGTAGGCGTTCGAGTTTACGTACCGGGCGGTCGACTCCAGCTCGATGTTCAGTTGGCCTTCGGAGCCGTCGCCCCGCAGCTCGATGGTTCCGCTGTAGCTGCCGTGGAAGATCCGTGGGTCGGAGGCGAAGTCGAGGGTCTCCGGCGGCGGGTAGCAACCGGCGAGTGCCAGGGCCAGCACCGTTGCCAGGATCGGCAGGGCAACAAGACGGATGCCGTGGCGCGGACGGCCGTGATCAGGCTGAGCGGGCGCCAGGATGCCCCTAGGTGTCATGGTTCACTTTATAGGCACCAGGCCTGGACGCGAACCGCAGGATGTCGACCACATCCGAAGAGGGATCGCTTCATGCCGATCTGGCGACCGCGGTGTGACCGGTCGTTGGTTAAGCCAGCGCTTGACTATACGTGATTGCCGCCCCATACTTTAGTAGATGCTTAACCATCGGGCCACGCCTACCAGTTCCACTGCCTTCGACGCACTAGGGGACGCCACACGCCGCGCCATCGTCGCGCAGCTCAGCGACGGCGCCGCAACCGTCTCGCAGCTGGCAGAACCGCTGGGCATCAGCCGCTCGGCCGTCCTCCAGCACCTGGCGGTCCTGGAGGAGAGCGCGCTGGTGCGGACCGAGAAGGTGGGGCGCGCCCGCCTCTGCCACCTCGACCCCGCAGGCCTCGAGGCCGTGCAGGCGTGGGTCGCCGACCATCGGAAGCGTTGGGAACGCCGCCTAGACCGCCTCGGCGAGCTACTGAACGAGGACGAAGGCTAGGGAGCGAGAGCCAAGGGAGGAAGAACATGCAGGAACTGGTGCACGACAGCTTCACCCTCACCCGCGACTATCCCGCGAGCCCCGAACGCGTCTTCCGCGCCTTCTCGGACCCCGAGAAGAAGCGCCGCTGGTTCGCCGAGGGGGAGGGCTACATCGCGGATAGCTACGCCCTCGACTTCCGCGTCGGCGGCAGCGAGACGGCGGCGTTCAGGGTGGACACACCGGAGTTCCGGAGCGATGAGATCCGCAACCAGACCTTCTTCCTCGACATCGTCCCCGAGAAGCGGATCGTCCTCGCCTACAGCATGTCGAACGCGGGCGTGCCGTTCTCCGCCTCGCTCCAGACAATCACGCTGGTGCCCCACAGCGGCGGAACGCGCCTCACCCTCTTCGAGCAAGGCACGTTCTTCGAGAACGCCGACGGGACGGAGATGAGGCGCCAGGGCACCGAGAACCTGCTCGCGAGCCTGGCGCGGGACCTCGAGACCGAGGCCGTCAGCTAGTTTCTGCCACTGCGGCCTTGGTGAGCCCGGTAGCTTCCAGGATCTCCTGCTCGTCGAGCGTTTCCTGCTCCAGCAGCCTGTGCGCCAGTTTGTCCAGTTCGTTCCTGTGCTGATTGAGCAGCTCGAGGGCCCGGCCGTAGCACTCGTCGACGAGTGCGTGGATCTCGCGGTCCACGAGTTCCGCGGTGGCCTGGCTATGCCCGGCTAGGCCACCGCCAGGCTGGCTGGCGCTCGCGAGGTAGGGGTCCTGCCGCGGGCTGAGGGAGAGCGGGCCGACCTTCTCGTTCATGCCCCAGCGCGTCACCATCTGAGTGGCCATGCGCGTCACCTGCTCGAGGTCGTTCTCGGCGCCCGTGGTGCGGTTGCCGTAGACGATCTCTTCGGCCGCGCGGCCGCCCAGGGCGCCGATGATGCGCGCCCGCAGGTACGCCTCGGGGTAGTTGTAGCGGTCGTCGTCGGGACGCTGGTACGTGACTCCCAGCGCCTGCCCGCGCGGCGTGATGGTGACGCGCGAGACCGGGTCGGCTTCGGGCACCACCAGCCCGAGCACCGCGTGACCGGCCTCGTGGTACGCGATGCGCTCGCGGTCGGCGTCGCTCAGGATCAGGGGCCGTTCGGGCCCCAGCACCATCTTCTCGAGCGCCTGGGCGAAGTCCTCCTGCCTGACGGTGTTGCCGTCGCGGCGGGCTGCAGCCAGGGCGGCCTCGTTGACGAGGTTGCGCAGGTCGGCGCCCACCAGGCCCGGCGTCATGCCGGCGATGTTGGCGAGGTTCACGTCGTCGTTCAGGGGTACGTCGCGGGTGTGTACCTCGAGGATCTGCTCGCGGCCCACGCGGTCGGGCGCGTGAACGGTGATGCGCCGGTCGAAGCGGCCGGAACGCAACAGGGCCGAGTCCAGCACGTCCGGCCGGTTGGTGGCCGCGAGGACGATGACGCCCTCGCGCGAGCTGAAGCCGTCCATCTCCGTCAGGATCTGGTTCAGGGTCTGTTCCTGCTCGGAGTTGCCGCTGTAGACGGCGGCGCCACGGCTGCGGCCGATGGCGTCCAGCTCGTCGATGAAGACGATGGCCGGCGCCTCTTCGCGCGCTTGCTTGAAGAGGTCGCGCACGCGGCTGGCGCCGACGCCCACCACCATCTCCACGAACTCCGACGCGTTCATGCTGAAGAACGGGACGCCCGACTCGCCGGCCACGGCCTTCGCGAGGAGCGTCTTGCCGGTACCGGGCGCCCCGACCAGCAGCACCCCTTTGGGGGCGGTGCCGCCCAGCCGCGTGTACTTTTCGGGGTTGCGCAGGAAATCGACGATCTCGGCAAGCTCTGCCTCGGCCTCGTCTATGCCGGCCACGTCGTCGAAGGTGACTTTCTCCTGCGTCTTGTCGTAGCGTTTCGCCTTGCTCTGCCCCAGGCCGAACATGCCGCCGCCCGCGCCGCCGCTGCCCATCCCCGACGCCATGCGCCGCGTGAGCCAGACGAAGATGCCGATCAGGAGGATGGTGGGGCCGAAGGTGAGCAGCAGTGTCAGGAGCGGACTGCGGGCGGCCTCCAACGGCTCGGCGTTGATGACGACGTCGTTCTCGAGGAGCAGGGTTTCGAGCCCCGGATCCACGAAGGCGGGCAACGTCGTGGAGAAGGCCTCCACCTCGCGCGTGTCGCCGTTGGGCAGGTCGATTTCGATAGGGGTCTCGAAGACGCCCTGCACCTGGTCGCTGCGGGTGGCCACGGCCTCGACGTTGCCGGCCTCCACCTGCTGCCGGAAGGTCGTGTAGGGCACCTGCATCGGTTCTGCGGGCCCAGGGAAGAACAGGTTCACGAACAGGAAGTTGATCAGGAAGATGCCCAGGAGCACCATCCAGAAGGAGGGGCGGCGGGGTCCCATCGGCATGTCGGTCTGGCCGTCGCCCGTGGGTTGGGAGGCGCCGCGGTTCACGACGTGGCCCCGGCGCATGCGCGCGAGGCGCGCTGGATGCCGCCCTGTTCTCTCATGGAAGCATTGTCTCACGTCCAGGACGGAAGATGCGTGCGGTTTCGCTGACCGGTGCCGCTACGGTGCGCTTCCCGAGGAACCTATGTCGACCGGTGAAGCCGTGGCAACTCACTTGGGTGCGTGTCGGGAAGGGTGGCGGCGCCTTCAGCCAAGCACGTGCCGCATTGCCACGGCCATGGCGGCCTCGAGCGCCGCACGCTCCTCGGGGGGCACGGGAGCCAGCAGGCTCTCGAGGCCGGCTGCGGAACGCAGGTCGGCCTCCTTCAGTAGTGCGTTGCCAGGGTCGGTCAGGGTGACGTTCTTCTGGCGCCGGTCGGCTGCGTCCTCCGAGCGGTCGACCAGCGACATACGCACCAGGCGGTCGACGAGGTGGCTGGTGGCCGTGGCAGACAGGCCCAGGTGACGAGCGATGGCCGAGACCGAACAGGGACCTTTTGCCCGCAGTAGCTGTAGGGCGCCCCACTGCGGCAGAGACAGCCCCTTCGCCTTGAGAAGAGCGTTGAGGTCCTCGATCGCGTGACGGCCGTAGGCCTGCAGGAAGCCCAGGAGCGCAGAAGACCGGTCGGCGTCCTCCGGCTCCGGTGACGCCTTCGGCACCACCTTCGCCATCAGGCCGCCTTCCCGGAGGGCCGGGCACCGTTCGTCCTCTGCCCGCCATCCAGCTGCAGCACGGTCCAGATCACGGACGCCGCCACGGTCACGTGCATGAGTTCCAGCGCCACGACCATGCCCAGCGGTGCCCCCTCGATCATTAATGGCGGTACCGCGGCCAGGATCAGCACGAACGCTGCGAGCCCGAGGAAGACAGGTACGGCGCGCACCGTCCGCCGCCTAAGGACGCCGAACAGCAGGACGGCGGCGACGGCCGCGACCAGACCGAGGACCGCGATGGGCGGAAGCGTCATGGGCAGCTCCGCCGGTCCGACACCGACGTCTTGCGGCATCGCGCCCATGGCACGCGCTACGAAGAAGATGACCGTGTTGGCGACTCCTGCCACGATGCCGGCGAGGAGACCCGCACGCAGCAGGTGCGTCCAGGGATGCTTGCTGCGCGTCGGCCCCAGTGTCGGTGTCGTGGTCGTCATGCTGGTCCTCCTCGGGCCGTGAGGGTTCACGGCCACAGATACTACGAAGCTTAGCATGGCCCTAAGCTTCGTAGTATCTGGAGGATCAGTGATTCCTGAACGCTACTCCCCTCGGGTACCGAGACGTTCGAACATGCGTTCCTGGCCTGCGCCGGGCTCCAGGAACTCCACGGCGTACCTGAGCGACGACTCCGTTTCGGGCGTGGGGGGCGCCAGGCCGAGGTGGTAGCCGATCACGACCTCGAGCGCGCTGGGCGAGACGAGCCCATGTGCGACACCCTGAAACGCGCGCTCCAGCGTGCTGATCGTGCCTCTGTAGAGGTCTTCCGGGAGGAAGGTTCCGAAGTCCAGAGGAATGGTGCGCCTCTCCGGTATCACCATGAAGAGCTCGTATCGATCGGCATGGAGCCTTAGCGAGCTGTAGGTTCCGCCGTCCTCCAGCCCGGAGTGCAAGACGACGTATTCGAGCACGATCGCTTTCAGGAGACGCTCGTACCAGGCGCGCGCGTCCTCGTCGAACTCGGCGGGCTGGCCGTCCTCTCTGTAGGCGTACTCGAAGCCGTCGCTGGCGCTGGGGGTCACGATCACGCGCCGCGCGCCATCGGGGCTCCGCTCCTCGATGGTCAGGCTCGAGCCCTCGGCGAGGCCCGCGAGGGTTCCGAAGTCGGGCCCGAAGCTAGCCGTGCCCTGCAGGGTCGCCCAGTGGCGTGCGAGGTCGGTCGGCAGTTGCACGCGATCGCTATGGACCGAAGGCGGGGGCAGCATGGCTACCAGGCTCTCGGCCATGCGTACGAGTTCGCCGCGCTCGAGCTCGGAAGGAGGCGCCTCGGAACCGGCGTAGGCGCCGAGAACGTACACCATGTCGTCTTGCTGCCAAGCCAGCAGATGATGCGCGTCAGGCTGCCACGTCGGGGAAGAGCCAGTGACCCCAGCTTCCCGAGCGTACTCCCAGCCTCCCGCTACATAGCCGGCCGTAGCGTCGCCCACCATGACCGGCTCGACCACTGCGTCGGTGCCGATCGGCATGGGCCGGGCGTTCTCGACCGGCGTCTGCGTCAGCGTCAGGTAGCTGTCGAGCATGCGCGGGTCGCCGATCGAGCTCGCTCCGAACGTCATGGAAGTTGTCTGGTCCTGCGGGTTCCACACGGCGTTGGCGAACACGTAGCCCGCTGGCACGTAGGTGGGGCCCTGGACGAGGAAGGGCGCTTCGAAGATCAGGTCCAGTGGAGAGCGGTGGGTCGGCCAGCCAACTTCGGGCGGGTCGGAGTAGGGGCTCTCGAACGCGCCCTCCGGCTGCCGCTCGAACAGCCCCTCGGGCGTGGCCGCCTGTCCGGTGGCCAGCGCCAGCCAGGTGAAGAGAGTCAGCACCGCCAGGAGCGGCAGCAGGGCGGGCGTCCGTGCCGGCGGGATGCTGTCGGCGCGCAGAAGGCGCCTGACGCGTGCGGCCAGATGTCCGTTGGCTGCCAGGGCCGGTACCGGGACGGGGCGGGCGCCTTCGAGGCGCGCCAACGTCTCGGCAAGCTCGAGTGGCGCGCGACTGGTGGTCCGCAGGGCCAGGTCGTCGCAGGCGTGCTCGCGCTCGAGGCGTAGCGTGCGTGAGAGCCACCACGTCACCGGATGGTAGAAGAGCAATGCCTCGGCCGCGCCCTGCAGCACGTTGACCAAGTAGTCGTGCCGGCGGATGTGCGCGAGCTCGTGAGCGATGACGAGCTCGAGCTGCTGGGTGCTTAGGCCCGTGATCGCGCTGGCGGGCACCAGGACGACGGGGCGGAGCCAACCGAACGCGGCTGGAGCGTCGACGCGCGTAGACGTCAGGAGGCGGACGGGTCGCGTGATGCCCAGGCGTGCTGCGAGGGCTTGGAGCGTCTCCTCGAGGTGCGGGATGGGGTGGCCCTGGCGTCGCAAACGTTGGACCCAGGCCAAGCCGCCCAGCATGCGCAGCGTCAGGAGCGCCGCGGTGACGAGCCAGGCGAGCGCCGCGTAGGGGAGGAGCCTTGACGTGGCGGGTATGGACGCGAGTTTCGACGCGGCCGTGGCCCCGGTCCGTACCGCTTCGGGGGAGCCCGCCGGAGCCGAAGGGTCTGAACGGCTGCCGGTGGTGGCCAGGGGTGTGTCCATTGCCGCAGAAGATGCAACCGAGCTGCTCGGGCCAGCCGGTTCGGCGCCCAACAGCGTGAACGTGGCGAGCGGTGCGGCCAACCACGCCAGCAACGTGGCGAGCGCCAAGCCGTGGCGCAGTGCGCTGCGCTTCTGGTCCACGAGGCGCAACGCGGCTCCGAGCACGGCAGCGAGGAGCGCGCCCTGCCAGAGCGAATGCGCCAACGTCCAGCCGAGCCGCAGCGTCAGGGGGTGCTCGATAAGCGGGTCAAGCATCGTCCGCCTCCTTCGCCTCGTCGATGAGGGCACGGATCTCGTCGAGCTCGGCCCTGGTGGCGGGTTTCACGTCCAGCGCGCGCGAAAGAAGCGTCTTGGCCGAGCCACCGAAGGCGCGCTCGAGCAGGTCGGCGAGGAGCGTCCTTTGCGTCTGTTCCTGGTCGACGGCAGCGCGGTACTGGTAGGAGCGCGCACGCAGGCTCCGCTCCACGAGGCCCTTGTCGAACATCACCTGCAGCATGGTCTGGACCGTGGTGAAGGAAACGTCCTCGGATTCCGCGAGCTGGTCGTGGACCTCCCGGACGCTGCTCTCGCCGTCTTCCCAGAGCACCTGCAGTATCTCGAGCTCGCGCTCGGTGGGGCCGCGGCTGGGTCTGCGCGCCATGACGACACCTCCTATGGTGCCGGAGTGTAGACGAAGGAATTAGTCCATGTCAACTAGGGAAATAGTTCAGATGCTTAGCGGGCCCAGCAGCCCGGCATCTGCCGGCCCTGTACGCTGCGTGATGTGAGGGACGAACGTCCCGGACTCTCACTGGTAGCCTCGGGTTCACAACCGACAGGAAGGCCCGTCTGTCACGCAAGGAGCAGCGATCTACCAAGGGCCACGAACTCGTAAGGAGACGACATTGAGACTCGCCATCCGTACGTTCACCCTCGTCTTGTTCGCCCTGACGGCCATCGGCTTCGCCCACCAGACGCAAGTGGTGGGGGAGGGGGACGCGCAGTACAAGATCATCGTCGGGTACTCGACCGAGCCCGCCTTCACCGAGGAGCGCAACGGCCTGGACCTCTTCGTGCGCACCGCCGCCGACGAGCCCGTGCCGAACCTCGAGAACAGCCTGAGCGCCACCCTGATCGCGCCCGACGGCGCCACCCGCGAGCTGACGCTGCGGGGCGTCCACGGCAGCCCCGGCGACTACACCGACGACTTCATCCTCACCGCCACCGGCGTCTACCAGCTGCACCTGACGGGCTTCATCGGCGCCACCGAGGTCGACCTCACCTTCGAGCTCCACGACGTCCGGCCCCTCGAGGAGCTGCGCTTCCCGTGACCCGCGGCACCGGACCTTCGACGATCCGGCTGCTGGCCCTGCTGGCCTTGCTCCTGGGCGGCGCCGCTTCGGCCCACGCCGACATGGCGCAGAGCACGCCCGCCGGCAACACCACCGTCACGGAGCTGCCCGGCGCGGTCCAGCTCGTGTTCACCGAGCCCGTCGAGACGCTCTTCAGCGTCTTCAAGGTCTACCGCCTCGAGGCCGACGTCGACATGGCCGCCGACAGCGCTTGGAAACGCCTGAACGGCCTGGCCGGCGCGTTGGTGAACGAGGTGCTGACCGCCAACGACGCCGGCGCCGAAGCACGCGTCGACGAAGGGGTCGAGACCGCTAGCGCGACGACCGCCGAGGTCTCGCTGAGCTTGCCCGACGATCTCGCTCCTGGCGTGTACGTGGTGATGTGGCGCGTGCTCTCCATCGACACGCACTCCACCCAGGGCTTCCTCGTGTTCGAGTACGTTCCGGCAACCGAGTGAGTAGATTGGCCCGGGAAACGGGTCTTGGCGCGGCCTGAACCAGCCGATCGGGAGCGTCGTGACGGCTTTCCGACCCGGCGCCCGCGCACGAAGAGGCCCGCAAACGTGTACAGTGCACGAAGCAACACCTGAAACCCTGTCACCCACGTCCGATTTGCCAGTATGCTTTGCGAGGAGGCTCAAATGAACAAGTCCAACCTGATCGAGCACGTAGCCAACGAAGCCGGCCTGAGCAAGAAGCAGGCAGGCGCCGCCGTCAACAGCGTCTTCGACGCCATCCAGGGCCAGCTCTCCAAGGGCGAGAGCGTCAGCATCACCGGCTTCGGCACCTTCGAAGTCCGTGAACGCGCCGCCCGCGACGGCGTGAAGCCCGGCACCACCGAGAAGATCAAGATCCCCGCCAGCAAGGCACCCGCCTTCAAGGCCGGCAAGACCCTCAAGGACGCCGTCAAGGGCTCCTAAGCTTCACAAGCGAACTCATAGCGCAGCGCCGCGGCCCCCGGGTCGCGGCGCTGACATTCACAGCCCTTCGTCGCGCAAGAGCGCCATGAACTCGTCCACCACGGCCGGATCGAAATGCGCGCCGCTCTCACTGGCGATGTGCTCGATGCCGCGCTCCTTCGTCCAAGCCTCCCGGTACGGCCGGTCGGACGTCAGCGCGTCGTAGACGTCCACCACAGCGAAGATGCGCGCCGCCAGCGGTATCTGCTCGCCCTTCAGGCCAGCTGGGTAACCGCTGCCGTCCCACCGCTCGTGATGACACCGCGGGATGGGAAGCGCCGGCGCCAGGAACTCGATCGGCGCGAGCAGCTCGGTGGCGTACGTCGGATGGCGCCTCATGATCTCCCACTCCTGCTCGCTCAGCTTGCCCGGCTTCAGCAAGATCTGGTCGGGGATCCC
The DNA here is from genome assembly GCA_964625655.1 of uncultured bacterium. Lineage (GTDB taxonomy): Bacteria > Deinococcota > Deinococci > Deinococcales > Trueperaceae > JAAYYF01. The sequence goes on along the minus strand of CAZVCT010000024.1, from coordinate 15,934 downwards.
CATCTTGCCGATGTCGTGGAGCAGCGCCCCGCGCCTGACGTGCACGAGGTTCTCGGGGCTTACACCCATGCGCTCCGCGAGACGCACGGTCAGGTCGGTCACGCGCCGCGAGTGGCCCTCGGTCTCCTCGTCGCGCAGGTCGAGCGCTCGCGCCCAGCCCTCGATGGTGCGGTCGTAAGCCAGCCGCAGCTCCAGGTTCGAACGCTCGAGGTTCTGGAACAGGGTCGTGTTGTCCAGCGCTATCGCCGCCTGGGTCGCCAGGGTGTTCAGGTAGTCGTGCCAGTTGGCGTCCAGCTCGAGCGGCCTGCGCAGGAAGGTCTCGAGTACTCCTTGCAGGTCACCTTTCGCCACGAGAGGAGTCGCGATGTAGCCCTCGAACCCTTCGGGTACGACGCTGTCCAGGTTCGGGAAGGCCGCGGCCAGTTCGGCGGCGCTGCTCAGGACGATCTTCTCGCGCGAGAGCGCCGCGCGCCCTGCCGGTCCTTCGCCCAGCGGCACGACCTTGTCCTCGAGCGCCCGCGACTTGAGCCCCTTGCTGGCCCCGAACACCAGGGTGTAGTTGGCGGGCTTGAACAGGAGGATGCTGGCGCCGTCGACCTTCAGGCGCGAAGTCACCTGTTCCAGCACCACGTCCAGCGTCAGGTTCAGGTCCAGGCTGCCGGTAATCGCCTGATCGATCCTGTGCAGCGCCGTGATCCGCTCGAGGCGCTCCTCCAGTTCCTCGCTCATGGCCTCGATCCTCGTCATCGCGAACTTCAGCTCGCTCCGGTCAATTGCCATGCCGGCCACGTACTCCTTGCCGCCCAGCTCGACCCGCGAGCCGCTCAGCAGGTAGGGGACCTCGGTGCCGTCACGCGTCACGATGCTGGCCTCCGTGGACGAGTGCCCCTGCTCGAACACCCGGCGCACGTGTTGCCGTACCTCGTCGTGATCGCGGGCGCCGATCACCTGCTCGAGCGTCGCGGCGGCGAGCTCGGATTCGCTCAGGCCTATCACGCGCGGGAAGTTGTTGTTCCAGCGCGTGAAGCGCCCGTCCCGCCCCAGCAGCGTGAAGAGGCCAGGAAGGTTCTCGACGATCGCGGTGGAGAACTGCTGCTCCTCGAGGAGCGCCGCCTGCGCGCGCAGGTGCTCGGCCGCGCGCTGCCTCAGGGTCGCCTGCGCCTCGAGAGCGTCCGTCAAGGTAGCGCGTAGCACGAAACCGAAGCGGTCGAGCAGGTACGCGATCACCACGAGAAGTACGGCAGCCTGGGTCGCGAACCACCAGTCGGGCCTCGCAGCCGACAGGTTGGCAGGCAGCGCCTCGAACTCCTGGAGCAGGGTGGCGGCCACGATGCTGCCAACCCCCCACGCGGTCGTGCCCAAGACGGCCGGGCGCGTCGACACGAGACCCGCCAGGACTATCGGCACCGCCAACACGAGCAGGCTGAGCGGGTTCGCCGGCAGCCCCGTGAGCAGTACCGGCACGGCGCCTGCGACCAGGAGGATGACCATGACGATGACGATCGCGACGTCGAAGCGGCCACGGCGGTTGAACCAGAGGGCGGCTGCAAGGATCGGCAGGGTGACCAGGTTCACGTAGAACGAAGGCAGCGACCAGGCAGCCCCACCGAAGTCCCGGTAGATGAAGATCATGACCGTGGCCACCAGCGCGGCCAGCAGCCATAGCAGCCGCCCAACCACGAGCCTGCGTTGTTGGTCTATGCGGGCGAACAGCTCGCCGGGCTCGTCGGCCAAGCCGGGCGCGCGTTCCACATGCGCCCTAGCGGCCACCGCGACCCCGCCCCCCTGTTACGCGCTGGTCGGCTCCGATGCTGGAAGCACGACGCTGCACATCGTCCTCTCTCACTCCCCCTTGGTCCTGGCTCGAAGCCGCGCGCCCGGGCACCGCCCCCAGGCGGAACCATCGACGAGCGCCCCGACCCGGGACGTCCTACTACGTTAACGCCGGTTCTCATTTACGTGTGTGGCTTCCCTCCCAGACAGGAGAGGCACCGGAACTCCGGTCGCGTGTTACCTTCTTTAACCGTGTCGCCCGGCGGGTCCGGGCGCCTGGCGCGGCCTTTCAGGCGCGCAACCCAGCGCTCGCCTCGAGCCGGCGTGAGCCAGCGGGCGGACCGCGCCAGGCCATCGATTAGCCTCGACTCAGCCGTCATGCGGTTCGGAAGGGAAGCTCTCTGCTAAGTCCGGCTACCGTGATAATCATCTCGCTGCTGGGCGCCGTCATCGCCAGATGGTGGCTCGGGTCCGGCGGCCCACGCCGCGCGCCGCTCGTCGCGCTGCTGCCGGCCGCGCAGTTCGCGCTTCTGCTGGCGCTGACGCCGCAGGTCCTCGACGCCGGCGCCGTTACCCAAGCCCTGGCCTGGGCGCCGTCGCTCGGTGTGGAACTGGCGCTCAGCCTCGACGGCTTCTCGCTTCTGTTCGCGTTCCTCATCACCGGCATCGGCACGCTCGTGGTCCTCTACGCCAGCGCCTACTTCGCCGACTCCAGCGCCGCCGACCGCGCGCGCTTCATAACGCTCGTGCTGCTGTTCATGACAGCGATGCTGGGCACCGTCCTGGCCGACGACCTGATCGCGCTGTTCGTCTTCTGGGAGTGGACGAGCCTCATGTCGTTCCTGCTAATCGGCTTCGAGCGCGAGAGCAGGGAAGCCCGCGACGCCGCTCTCCAGTCGCTGCTCATCACGGCGGGCGGCGGCCTCGCGCTCTTCGGCGGCATCCTCCTGCTCGGCCTCGACCTCGGGACGTTCAGGATCTCGGAGATCGTCGCGCGGCCCGCCGACGTCGCCGCTGCCCCGCACCTAGCGGCCGCCATCGTGCTGGTGCTGCTGGGCGCCTTCACGAAGTCCGCCCAGGCGCCCTTCCACTTCTGGCTGCCGCGGGCCATGGCCGCGCCCACCCCGGCCTCCGCCTACCTGCACTCGGCCACGATGGTGAAGCTCGGCGTCTACCTCGTCGCGCGCCTGGCTGGCGCCTTCGAGCAGGTGCCCGCCTACGGCGACGTCCTCGTGCTCTTCGGCCTCGTCACGGCGCTGCTGAGCGCCGCCAACCTGCTGCGCTCCACGGCCCTCAAGGAGCTGCTGGCGCACTCCACCGTCGCCTCCCTCGGCCTGCTCGTGCTGCTCGCCGGCGTCGGGGGCGAGGCGGGCATGCTCGCGCTCGTCATGTTCCTCCTGGCGCACGCGCTCTACAAGGCGTCGCTCTTCTTCGTGGCTGGCAGCGTGATCCACACCACCGGCGAGCCGCGCCTCGAGCGGCTGTCCGGGCTGCGCCCCCGCCTGCCTATTACGGCGGCCGCCGGACTAGTGGCGGCGCTGTCGATGGCAGGCTTCCCCCCGCTGTTCGGCTTCCTGGCCAAGGAGTACCTGCTCGAGGCGATGCTGTCCGACGCCTACGGCTGGGTCGCCATGGCGGGCATCGTGCTCGTCAGCGCAGCGATGGTGGCAGCCGCCTACCTCGCCGGGGTGAAGCCGTTCCGCTCGGCGCCGGGCGCCGCCACGCCGGTCGGCTCGGGGCGCGAGCTGGGCGGCCTCGCCTGGCCGCCGCTCGTGCTGGCCGTGGCAGGGGTGTTCCTGGGCGTGCTGGCGGGCCAGCCGGCGCAGGGCCTGATCGGCAGCGCCGCCTCGGAACTGGCCCGCGTCCCGGTGGACGCGCGTATCTCCCTCTGGCACGGCGTCACAGTGGCCCTGGGCCTCAGCGTGCTGGCCCTGGCGCTCGGCGTCGTTCTCGTATGGGGCTGGAGCGGCGTCACGCGGACGGTATCGGGCTGGCGCGTGCCCGCGCTGCTCACGGCTGAGCGCTGGTACCACGCCTCCCTGGGCGGCGTGCTGGCCGCCGCGGGCTTCACCACGCGGACGCTGCAGAACGGCGACCAGCGCCGCTACACGCTCACCGTCGTGCTGGCCGTCATCGCCATCTGCGGCTACGCGCTCCTGCGTAGCGGCGCTTGGCTCGTGCCTGTCGACACAGCCCAGCCTTCGCTGCTCACCCTGGGCGTGCTCGTGCTGGTGGCTGTCGGCAGCCTCGCGGCCAGCCGCTCGCTGTCGCTCATCCGGGCGCTCATCGGGCTTAGCGTGGTGGGCTTCTCGTCGGCGGTCCTCTTCCTCACCAACGGAGCGCCCGACCTGGCGCTCACCCAGTTCGCCGTGGAGACGTTCGTGCTCGTCGTGATGATGGCGGTCCTGTTGCGGCTCCCCGTGCAGTTCGTCAGCACGCGCACGAAGCGCGAGCGCCGCACCGACGCCGTGGTCGCCACGCTCTTCACGCTCGTGATCTTCGTCGCCCTGGCCGGCATGCTCTCGCAGGCGTTCGACCCGTACGTATCCGAGTACTTCGCCCAGGCCAGCTACGGCGAGGCGTTCGGCAGGAACGTCGTGAACGTGATAATCGTGGACTTCCGTTCGCTCGACACCCTCGGCGAGATCTCCGTCGTCGGCTTCGCCACGCTCTCGGTCTGGGCGCTGCTGCGGCGCCGGCGCCGGCGGAAGGCGGACGAGGCGTGAACTCCGTCATCTTCTCCACCGCCGCGCGCTTCCTCTTCTGGCTGATGCTGGCTGTATCGGTCTATATACTTTACCGGGGCCACAACGAGCCCGGCGGCGGCTTCGTCGGCGGCCTCGTGGGTGCCCTGGCGCTCACCATCCTGGCGCTGGCCGAGGGCGTTCCGGCAGCGCGAAGGCGCCTGCGCGTCCACCCTGTCTTCCTGATCGGGTTGGGCATCGCCCTGGCCCTGGTCAGCGGCTTGCCGGGCCTCTTCCTCGACGGCGACTTCCTGACGCACCAGTGGTACGAGCTGGCAGGCGGCTTCAAGATCGGCACGACCTTGCTCTTCGACGTCGGCGTCTACCTGGTGGTGTTCGGGGGGATGCTCGCGCTCGTCTTCCGCCTCTACGAGGAGGCGCCATGAGCCTCGCCTACGCAGCCGCAATCGCCATCGCCTGCGGCTGCGGCATCTACCTCGTGCTGTCGCGGCACCTCATGCGCATCACCTTCGGCGTCATGCTGATCTCGGCGGCGGTGAACCTCACCATCTTCCTCGCCGGACGCATCTCCAGCAGCCAGCCCCCCGTCATCCCTGAGGGCGAGACGGTGCTGCAGGCCACCTCCGCCAACCCGCTCCCGCAGGCCCTCGTCCTGACGGCCATCGTCATCGGCTTCTCGCTGGCGGCGTTCCTCGCGGCCGTGGTCCTGCGCGCGTACCGCGACACCGGGGCCTCGACCACCGCCGAGCTGGACGACGCCGAACGTCTCGGCTCGCCGTTCGACGAAGGCGAGGGGGAGGCATGATGGAGTTCGTGCGCAGCCAGGCCGCCCTGTGGCCGGTGGTGGTGCCGCTGGCGACGGCGGCGCTGCTGGCGCTCCTCTGGCTCTGGCCCCGCGCCCAGCGCGCCGTCAGCTTGCTGGGCCTCGCCGCCACCGCGGCCGCTGCCGTCCTACTGCTGTCCGAAGTGCTGGCAGGAGGCGTGCAGGTGCTCGAGTTCGGCGGTTGGCGGCCGCCGTTCGGGATCGCTTTCGCCGCCGACAGGCTCGGCGCCTCCCTGGTGCTCGTGAGCGGCACGCTGGGGGTGGCCGTCGGGCTCTACGGCTTGGCGGGCGTCGGCGTCCGCCGCACGCGCGCCGGCTACCACGTGCTGCTTCACGGGCTGCTGGCGGCGGTCAACGGTGCCTTCCTCACGGCCGACATCTTCAACCTGTACGTCTGGTTCGAGATCATGCTGATAACCGCCATGGGCCTGCTGGCGCTGGACCGCACGAAGGCCCAGGTCGACGGCACCGTCCGCTACGCCGTCCTCAACCTGCTCAGCACGCTGCTGTTCCTCTTCGCCGTGGCGCTCGTCTACGGCGCCACGGGCTCGCTGAACATGGCCGACATCGCCGCCAGCCTGGCCGGCCAGGAGACGCCCCCCTCACTGACGCTCGCGGCGGCGCTCCTGTTCGCGGCCTTCGGCATAAAGGCGGGCTACTTCCCGCTCTTCTTCTGGCTGCCCGCCTCGTACCACACCGCCGGCATCGCCGTCTCGGCGCTCTTCGCGGGCCTGCTGACCAAGGTCGGCGTCTACGCCTGCTTCCGCGTCTTCACCCTCCTGTTCGACGTCGAGTTCGCGGGAATCCGCGAGCTCGCCACCGTCATCGCGGCCGGGACCATGCTCTTCGGCGTGCTGGGCGCAGCGGTGCAGTGGGACGTGCGGCGCATCCTGTCGTTCCACATCGTCAGCCAGATCGGCTACATGCTCCTTGGCCTGGCGCTCGCCACCCCCGCAGCGCTGGCCGGCGCCGTCTTCTACGTGATCCACCACATCATCGTCAAAGCCAACCTCTTCCTCGTAGCTGGCGCCATGCAGCACGCTAGCGGCACCTTCGACCTGCGCAGGAGCGGCGGCCTCGCGCGGCAGAGCCCGCTGCTGGCACTGATGTTCCTCGTGCCCGCCATGTCGCTCGCGGGAATCCCGCCGCTGTCGGGCTTCTGGGCGAAGTTCGCCATCATCGGCGCCTCGTTCGAGGCCGACGCGGACCTGCTCGCCGCCCTCGGGCTGTTCGTGGGCCTGCTGACGCTCTACTCGATGAGCAAGATCTGGATCAACGCCTTCTGGCGCGCGCCCCGCGTGCCGCGCGCCGCGCCGCGCCGGCTGCCCCTGCCGATGGTGGCCGCCACCCTCCTGCTGGGCGCCATCACGGTGCTGATCGGCCTTCTGCCCGACCCCCTCTACCAGTTCGCCACCGAGGCCGCGGCCGAGCTCACCGATCCCAGCGGCTACGTGCAGGCCGTGCTCGGGGCGCAGGCGCCCGAGGTGACTCCATGAGGCGCGCGGGCCGGCGGCCGCTGCACAGGAGGGCGCTGGCGGTCCTGGTGCTGGCGTTGATCTTCGTGCGTGAGCTCCTTCTCTCGACCCTCAGCGTGGCGCGCACGGCGCTGTCGAGGAACATCTCGATCAGTCCTGCCATCATCCGGGTGCCCCTCGAGCTGCACACGGAGCTGGGCGTCACGGTGGTCGCCAACCTCGTCTCGCTGACGCCGGGCACCACCTCGCTGCACGTGAGCGACGACCGGCGCTACCTCTACGTCCACTGCCTCGACGCGCCTTCGGAGGTGGCCGTGGTGGAAGCGATCAAGGGCACCTTCGAGCGCTGGGTCGCGGAGGCCGAAGGATGACGGTCCTCGCGACCATACTGCTCCTCCTGCTGCTGCTGCCCCTGGCGGGCACGGTCTTCCGGATGCTCAAGGGGCCCGGCGTGGCCGACCGTTTCGTGGCGCTGGACATGCTGACCGGGATCGCGGTGGCCGCAGCGGCGCTCACGGCGGTCGTCACGGACCGGCGCGAGTTCATGGACGTCGGCTTCGGCCTGGCGGTGTTCGGCTTCGTAGGCACTGTGGCGCTGTCGGCGTTCCTGGCACGCAAGGAGAGGAAGGGTCCATGACGGCCATACTGCAGTACAGCGGCGCGTTCTTCCTGGTGGTGGGCGTGTTCCTCGTCGGCGTCGCGGTCCTGGGTGTGCTGCGCTTCCAGGACACCCTGCAGCGCATGCACGCCTCCACCAAGGCGGGGACGCTCGGCTCCGGCTTCGTGGTCGTGGGCGCGATGCTGATCAGAGCCGAGTCGGCCATGACGGTCGTCGGCTCCCTGACGTTGCTCTTCCTGCTGCTCACCGTCCCCATCGCCGCGCATCTCCTGGGCCGCGCCGCGTACGTCTCGGGTGCCGACCTGTCGGGCGTCGAAGAACGCGACGAGTTGCAGGGCGTGCTGGAACGCGAGGAGCGCTCGCTCGAAGCGCGTGCCTGGAGCGAGCCGGACTGACGTCGCCGGCCGCGTCCAGCGAAGCGGCACCACGAGCCGTTCGACGCCTTAGACTCGGAGCATGGAACCCCCTCACCACTCCGGCCGTTCCGACGGCCGAATCCTGGTCTCGACCTTCCTCGGTATCATGGCCGCCCTGTTCGCGCTCAGTGGCATCGTCTTCGAGCCGTCGCCGCCGCGCACCACGATGATGGCGATCGCTGGTGTCATGCTCGTCGGCTCGATCGTTGGCTTCGTCCTCGCCTTGCGCGCCAGGAAGACCAACTCCGGAGCTTAGCCGCACCTACGACTCGGGGTCTCCGACCCGGACCGACCTGAAGGGAAGCGCCATCATGCCCAACGTCCTGCCTCGCCCCCGACCGTCACCATGCAGCGAAGCTCCGCACTAGCCGCGGCCCGCCGGCCGCTCGACCGGCTGGCGCGACCCATTCTGAACGTCGCCCTCGCGCTCGGCCTCGCGTTCCCGTGGGCGCCGGCCGCCGCCCAATCCTCCACCGCCTCCACCCAGATCCAGCAGCAGCGCGACATCCTGCTGGGGCTGAGTCGCGAGCTGGACCGCGCCGCTTTCGAGGTGAACGCCCTGGCCTTCGAGCTCGCCTTCGAGGACGCCGAGACGATCACGGAGCACGTACGTAGCACCGTCAGGACGGAGGTGTACGCCGGCATCCTCCGCGGGGCCCAGGGCACCCTCGTGTCCGGAGCGGGCAACGCGCTCGACAAGTCCATACTCCTGGCAGGGCTCCTGCTGGACGCCGGCTACGAGGTGCGGATAGCCACCGGCGCCCTGCAGGAAGCCGCCGCCATGACACTGGTTCTCGACATGTTCGAGGAGCGCACCGCGGCCGGCACGCAGACGGCATCGGCCGCGGACCTCGAGCGGGTGTCGCAGGTGACGGGCGCCAGCATCGCAGAGCTGGAGGCGACGACCGCCGCGTGGAACAGCCTCTCTCCGACGGAGACGGAACACCACCGTGACGCCGAATCGGCGCAAGGCACCATCCTGGCGGCCCTAGCGGCGGCGGGCCTCGAACTCGGCGCCGACCTGACAGCCGAGCTGCTCGCGGAGGCGAGCGACTACGCCTGGGTCGAGTACCGGCTGGGCGCCAGCGACGAGTGGGCCGCCGCGCACCCTGCGTGGCCGCCCGGCTCCGAACCACCGACCGTGACCGCGGAGCACCACTTCGACGGCGAGATGCCGGCCGAGCTGACGCACCAGCTCCGCATCGAGAACGTCGTAGAGCGCAAGCGTGGCGACGAGTTCACCACCGACGCGCTCATGACTCCCTGGCAGCGGCCCGTGGCGAACATGTTCGGCATCACCCTGACGGTGGGCAACACCGTGCTCGGCGAAGGCGCCGACGCCTCGCTCACGGAGCTCGGCACCTCGCTGGCGGACGTTGCTTTCTTCGCCCCTCTCGTCAACGGCGCCCTGGCACCAGGCGCACAGGCGTTCGACACGATGGGCAACCTCGTGCCGCCGGACGTCGCGGCCAGCGCCATGGCCGGCGTCTTCCAGACCAATGCCGAGAACCTGAACCAGGCGATCGGTGTGCTCGGCGCCCTGGGTTCCGACGAGCCCGGTGACGCGGAGCCGTTCGCCCTCACGGCGCAATGGATCGATTTCGTGCTCATCGCCCCCGGTGGGGAAGAGACACGTCACCGCAGGATGGTCTTCGACCGCCGCACGCCCGAGGCGCGCGTGCAAGGCAGCACCGAGCTGCTCGACCAGAGCGTGCTGCTGGAAGGCATCCTCACGAGCCAGTCCGTGACGGTGGTAGGTGGCGCCCTGTCGGACGCCTACCTGGCGAGCCGATTCGCCGAGCAGTCCCTGGACCAACTGGACGCGCTCGAGCGCGCCATGCAGCTCGACCTCGCCACCGCGACACCGGACGACATGGTCGCCGCCTACGAAGGCGTGAGCGGCGGCGACCACCTGGCCCTGCTCTCCGCGTTCGACCTGGTCGGCGCGACCACAGGCGCGGTGGCCTACCGGGCGGAGCCGACGATCGTCTCCCTGCACAGCTCCCTGACCCCGGGACCGGAGCCCCGCTTCGACACGGGCGTGGACGTCATCCACAACGCCAGGCGCTTCCTGGCTCTGGATGGTGGCCGCGTACGGAGCGACGCCGAGCGCGCCGTCCTCGCGGGCGCCTGGGAGACCGCCGTGGAGCGCGCCTACATGCAGCGCTTCTCGCCCAACGTGCAGGGGGCGTACGCCGCCTTCGCCGGGTCCGGCGGTGCGGTGGTCGTCTCACCCGACCTGCTGAACGAGTTGCCGTCGGCGGTGCCGCCAGCCGCCGCGCCCGCGATGCAGCGCGACCTCGAGGCCGGCTACGCCGTCGTCCTACCCGCCGGCGACCTGGCGCCAGGAGTGGGGCCTGGCTGGTGGCGCGTAGACCTCGCCACCGGCGAGACGCTGGGCATGGGCGCCTCGGGCCGTGGAACTGCTGTGGTCGAGTACAAAATCGGACTGGAGATCAGCGCCATCTTCGCTGGCGCCCTGGCGGTGCCGGGCGCCGCCATGTGTCTCGCCACCACTAGTAACGAAGCCCTCGCGCTTTGCCTATGCGACCTCATCGTGACGACCGGCGTCGCTTTCGGCCTCGGTGCGCTGATCGGCCTGGCCGCCGCTTCGGGCGGTGCGGCGGTCGCGGCCTTCCTGGTGATGGATGTCGGCGTGGGCACCGTGACTGCCATCCCCGGCCTGCTCCCGGGGCCGTGCAGCACCATCGCCGCCCGCGTTTCGCCGTGGCCACAAGACGAGACCGCCGCCTGCGTAGCTGCCTGAACGCCGGCCACTGAATGGCGCCGCGCTGCAAGGGCGCGGCGCCGCGTTGTATCGTCTAGCGCACCGGATATACCGAAAGGAAGTTCCGATGACGAGGCGCGCCCGACCCCTCCTCAGACACCTCCTACTGCTGGCGGCGCTCGCCTTGGCGCCAGCCGCCCTGGCGCAGGTCTGCACCACCGAGGTGGAACCGAACGACACCCCGCCGCAGGCCACCCGCTTGGTGACGACGGGCGAAGAGGGGCCTTTCACAGCGCCCAACGCCACCCTCGACTCCTTCTGCATCGCCGGCGAGCTCGCATCGTCGGACCAGGACTTCTTCTGGTGGGACGTCACCGAAGCAGCCAGCCGCCACAGCTGGAGCGCGAACGTCGAGGGGCTGGCCGGACAGGTCACGAGGTTCGCCGTCTTCATGGTCACCCTGACCGAGGACGGTTCCGGCGTCGCCGCTGCCGACGAGCTTTTCACGTTCCAGGCCCACGGAGCTTCCCGCGTTTCCGCGCCGCCGTTCCTTATCGGTCCCGGCCGCTACATGCTGGGCGTTACGGCCTCCGGCGGCAGCGGAGATTACGCAGTGACGCTCGAGCCGCAGGGCCTCGACTACCGCGCCAGCGCCTTCCGCGACGGCAGCCAGGCGGGCAACTTCCGCGTCTACGGCGAGGTGGAGGGGGAGGCGACGCAGCGCTTCAGCGTGAGCGAGGCCGACTTCGCCTGGGGCCTCACGCTGGAGACCTCCATCGGTAGCGAGCTGACCCTGACCCTCGAAGGTTCGGGTGGCCGGATCGGTTCTGCCAGCGCCACCGCCCAGGCTCCCGCACGGCTAGACGGCTACGCCCTGGCACCCGGCGACTACGTCGCGCGCATCGACGGAGACGGCATCTTCCGCCTCGCCGTGACGCGCCAGGGGCGCGTGAGCGAGGGCCAGGAGCTGGAACCTAACGACAGCTGGGACACGGCCACGCGTTTCGCCATCGGCAGCGAGATGCGCGGCAACGCCGAGCACTACGACGTCTTCCGCCTCGAGGTCGACGCCGCCTCGAGCGCCGCCCCCTGGGACCTGGTGGTGGAATCCCAAGGCGAGCTCACGGTGACGCTGCAGGACGCCGAAGGCAACGAGATGTTGGAGCGCCGCGGCGTGGGCGGCACCATCGAGGGCCTGCACCTGGACGAGGGCGTGTACCGCCTGATCGTCGCCGGCCGCGACGGCGCCGCCTACCGCCTCGCCTGGCGGCGCTCCACGGCCACCGTGCTCGACGAGCGTGAACCGAACGACACCCAGCGCACTGCCACCGACCTGGGCACCACGCCCGAAGCGCGCGGCGCGCTGAGGCCGCAGGACGTGGACTTCTACCGCTTCGAGGTAACGGGCGACGCGCAGCTCTTCCGCCTGCAGGTGGTGGGAGACGGCGTCACCCGGATGACGGTGTTCAGCGGCGGCGGCGTGCAGATCGTTCGCGCGGATGGCGAACGCCGCATCCGCGTCGACGACCTCCTGCTGCTACCAGGCGTGCAGTACGTCGAGATCCGAGGCGAAGGGAACTACGCCTTCCGCGCGCTCCCGCTCGGACCGGCGCCCGCCCAGGAGCCGCCGGCGGAGATGCCGTCGGCGCAGGAAGAGCTGGCCGCCGCCCCCGCGGGCGCCAGCGACTCCTCCGATGACCCATCGACCGACGACTCGCTGGCCGACGTGACGCCGCCCCCGCCTGGCATCCAGGAGATGGAGCCGAACGACGACGACAGCCGGGCGCACCGCCTGATCCCCGGCGCGGTCCACGTCGGGCGCCTCAGCAGCGCGTCCGATACCGACTACTACCGCTTCCATCTCGCCGGCGACCAGTACGTTCGTATCGAACTCGTGCCACCCGAGGGCGACGTGTCGCTGCCGATCGAGCTCGAAGGCGCCGGGCGCTACCACGCCCTGCCTGGCGAGGAGGGTCAGCCCGTGGTCGCCGAGCGCTGGCTCCTGGCCGGCGATCACTCGCTGCTCGTGCGCGGCACCCAGGTCCGAGGCGAGGTGCCGACCGGCTACTACCAGTTGCGCCTCACGCCTCTGGGGCCGCTGGTTGCGCCCGTGGACTTCGAGCCTAACGGCGACGAGGCCAGTGCCTCACGCATGCCGCACGAACTGGCCTGGGAGGGCCGCGTTGGCGAGGCCGGCGACAACGACATGTACGCCTTCCCGGTCATGGAAGAGGAGACGCAGGTCGTCATCAGGTTGGAAGCCAGCGACAGTGTGAACATGCAGTTCCGCGTCGCGGGCTCCAGCAACGGCCTGCGGCCGGACGACACGGGTGCGTACCAGGTCACGCTGCCAGCCGGCGAGCCGAGCTTCCTGAACGTCAGGGGCAGCGGCAGGTACCGCGTCGAGCTGGAGTTCTCGCGCGCGCCGGACGCCTCGCAGCTGCTGCCGCCGCGAGGCGACGCGCTCGCCATCACGCTCGAAGCGCCGGTAGCCGAGCTGGCCGCCTTCTGGCACGAAGGTCAGGTCGTGGAGGCGACCGCTACCGTTACGAACCGCTCGACCGAGCCGCAGGAAGTGGGCCTGCAAGCGGCCAGCACGGACCCGCGCGCGCAGCTGAGCGTGCCGGGCGACACCCTTCGGCTCCAACCGGGCGAGTCGGCCAGCGTGCCCGTGACGCTCACGGTTCCGCCCGACACGCGCGACGACCTGCCACTCACCTTGCAGGTCGCCGCCGCCGGCACCAGGGGCTCCGCTCTGGGCAGCGCCACCTTCGCGCTCCGCTGCGAAGCGCCGCCGTTCGGCGGCACGGCGTTCCACTCCCTTCCCCCGAGCCTGCTGGGGCGCCCGAACGTCCTGTGGTCAGGGCTTGGCGCCGCCATCCACGGTGAGAGCAGCTACGCCAACCGCGACGCCCGGCTGATCGACGGCCGCACCGCGATAAGCAACAGCGGCTACGCCGGGCGCGGCCACCACCCGACCTTCGTGCTGGCGGGCGGCGGGCCCGTCACCCTGGTAGGCACCGCCCTCAACCCGCACTCCAGCGCCAACACCGTCAACCAGCTGCGAAGCTTCCGCATCGAGACCTCCCTGGACGGCGCCACCTTCACACCCGCCTACGAAGGCCGCCTCGAAGCCGCGCGCTTCGAACAGTGGTTCCTCTTCGACGAGCCCGTCACCGCGCGCTACGCGCGCCTCGTCGCCATCGACGACCACACGGGCCGCGAGGAGGGTTACCTGGGTTCGTGGAAGCTGTTCGCCCAGGACCCCGCGCTCTTCTCCGGGTCGGACGTGGCACGCCCCGCGCACGGAGGGCACGTCGTGTGGGCCGAGCCGTCCCTGCCCGGCCCACGGGGCGTGGCCGTGCTCGACGAGGAGCAGCGCGTCGGCACCGTCGACCTGCGCGACCTCCCGGCCCTCACGTTCGTGGTCGGCTTCCATAACGGCCGAGCGGCGCTGATGGATTCTCTCGAGTGGCGCGACCCCGACGAGGCCGCCAGCAACCCAGCGGGGAGGTTCCAGCGCGTCAC
>CAZVCT010000024.1:0-1767 GCA_964625655.1 uncultured bacterium | reverse complement strand
GGACGGCGGCTACCTCTCGATCCTGTCGGAATGGGGCGACGTAACGAACGAGGCGGCCTACGAGGTTCTCGTGAGCGGACGCACCGTCGCCGCAGCCGAGGCGCACGACGACAACGACACGAAGGAGCGCGCCACGCCGCTGGCGTCCGGCGCGGTGATCAGCGGCACCGTCGCCGTCGCCGAGGACGTCGACTGGTACCGGATCACGATCCCCGCGGGCCAGAACCACGTCGAGATCCGCCTCGCCGGCGACCCCTCGATCGCCTACACCTTCGAGCTGCAGGCGGCGGACGGACGCCGGGCGCCGTACGAGGAGCGCTTCGAAGGCGACAGCGTCGTCCTCTCGCTCTTCGCCGAGCCGGGCGACTACTACCTGAGGCTGGAGGAGCCCAAGCGCAGCGTCGTCTTCTCGTTCGACGGCAGCGGCTCGGTATCGCCCTACTTCCCGATCACCTACAACTCGCTCGCGAGCTTCGCGCGGGGCGTCGACGGCGAACGCGAAGCGGTGCAGCTGCTGCCGTTCGACGAGCCGCGCCCCTTCTGGCTGCTGAACCACTTCTCTTCAGACCCGCTCAGGGTGCAGCGCGCCATCCAGGAGTACGACCGCCGGCACGGCTCCAGTAACGCCGAGGTATCGATGCTGGGCGCCACGCTGGCGCTCGGCGAGCGCGAAGGAACGCGCGCCATCCTGCTGATGACCGACGCCGAGAGCGGCGGTTACCGCCTGACACCAGAGCTATGGCGCGAGCTCGAGCGGGTGCGCCCGCGCGTGTTCACCTTCGAGATCAGCTCCGGCGGCAGCGATTACGCGCAGGACATGATGCAGGACTGGGCGGCCGTCAACGCGGGCGTCTACGACATGGCGGACGGGGTCGGAGCCTTCGACGCGGGCTTCTCGCGCGCCTCGTGCATCCTGCGGCGCCCGAAGCGGTACCAGGTCGAGGTCACCACGGCCGCCGTCGAGCCGCCCGGCCCCGGGAAACTGACGGTGACGACCGCGCCGGGCGCGCCCCAAGCGGCGGTCGAGATAGTCTTCGACGCCTCCGGCTCGATGGGCCGCGAGCTGCCGAGCGGCGAGCAGCGCATCACGGCCGCGAAACGCGCCCTCGAGACGCTGGTGGGCGAGGTCCTGCCGGAGGGCACGCCGTTCGCGCTGCGCGCATTCGGGCACATCACGCCCTCGTCGTGCGAGACGCGCCTCGACGTGCCGCTCGGACCGCTGGAACGCAACACGGCGTTGACGGCCGTGCGCGCCATCGAACCGAAACTGCTGTCGGGCACGCCCATCGCCGAGTCGCTCGCGCTGGTGGCCCAGGACCTGTCAGGGGCCGGCGGCGGGCGGACCATCATCCTGATCACCGACGGGCAGGAGTCGTGCGGCGGCGACCCCGCCGCGGCCGTGCGCCAACTGCGCGAGGCGGGCCCCGTGGCCCTGGCGATCGTGTCGCTGGCGCTGGAGCCCGAGGCGCTGGCTGCCTTCGAGGCGCTCGCCGACGAGGTCGGCGCCACCTTCGTCGACGTGGGCTCGTACGAGACGCTCAGCGCGGCGATCGAGGAAGCGCTGAACCCCGCCTTCGAGGTCTACGACGCCGAGGGCGTGCTGGTGGCGCAGGGCCGTGTGGGCGGCGAAGCTGTGGAACTGCCGATGGGCGTCTACGAGGTGCGGGTGCTGGGCGCGGCCGTCGAGGTCTTCGAAGGCGTGCGCGTGCCGGGCGACGGGGAGGTGACCGTAGCCGCCGGCGGCCGCTGACGGCTACCGATGCACCA
>CAZVCT010000023.1:7594-29385 GCA_964625655.1 uncultured bacterium | reverse complement strand
AGCTGAACGAACGTTTCGGCATGGTGACGGTAGATCGGGAGAACTGAACACCGGCAAATCGGTTCGGGGAGCCCTGACCAAGCCAAGCTCTGTCACGACCCCTGACTCGTTCTGCCGCCCAGTCACGAGTGGGTGGGGGGCGTGCCTCCCGTACCGTTTAGCCGACAGGCGCTAGGTACGCGAGGCATGCCCCCCACCCACCCCAGCACGAGCCGAACACAGGCCGGGCCAGAAGCTCTACTCCAGCGAAGACTGCCGGTACTGCGTATCCGTAGCGCCCTGCCCCGGCAGCCGGCCATACAGCTCCGCCAGCTCCCGCAGCTGCGGCGCCACCCAGTGCGGCACGTCCTGCCACTCGAACCGCCAGGTCCAGTTCCCTCCGGCCGTCCCCGGCGTGTTCATCCGCGCCTCGCTCCCCAGCCCCAGCACGTCCTGCAGGGGCGCGATGGCCGTGTCGGCCACGGAGGCCTGCGCCAGCCGGAGCAGTTCCCATGGGACGCTCTCGTCGCCACGCGCCAGGTAGCGGCGCACGTGGTCGCGCTCCTTCTCGGGCGCCTGGGTGTACCAGCCGGCCGTGGTGTCGTTGTCGTGGGTGCCCGTGTAGACGACGCACTCGTGGGGGTAGTTGTGCGGCAGGTAGGGGTCGTCGGCGCCGCCCGCGAAGGCGAACTGCAGCACCTTCATGCCGGGCAGGTCGTTGGCGAGGCGCAGCTCGTCCACGTCGGGCGTGATGACGCCCAGGTCCTCGGCGATGACGGGCAGTTCGCCCAGCGCGTCCTTCAGGGCGGTGAAGAGCGCCTGGCCGGGGCCGGTCACCCAGCGGCCCTTGACGGCGGTGCTCTCGGTTGCCGGGATCTCCCAGTAGGCGGCGAAGCCGCGGAAGTGGTCGATGCGGACTATGTCAACCAGCTTCAGGGTGGCGCGCACGCGCTGGACCCACCAGGCGAAGCCGTCCTGCTCCATGCGGTCCCAACGGTAGAGGGGGTTGCCCCAGCGTTGCCCGGTGGCCGAGAAGTAGTCGGGCGGCACGCCCGCCACCACCGTCGGTTGGCCCGTCTCGTCGAAGTGGAACAGGTCGGGGTTGGACCACGCGTCCGCCGAATCGAGGGCCACGAAGATGGGCACGTCGCCCACCAGCTCGATGCCGCGGCGGTGCGCGCCGTCCAGCACGGCCTGCCACTGCCGGAAGAACCAGAACTGCCACGTCTCGTGCTTGCGAACGGCTTCGGTGTTGTCCCCACGGGCGCGCTCCAGGGCAGCGGGCTCGCGGCCCTTCAGCTCGGGCTCCCAGTCGCCCCAGGGCGCGCCGCCGTGCGCTTCCTTCAGCGCCATGAAGAGCGCGTAGTCGTCCAGCCACGAGGCGTGCCGCCTGCGGAACTCGTCCAGTTCGGCGCGCTCGGCCTCCGTGGCGCCGCGCGCGAAGCGCTCCGCCGCTCGTTCCAGCAGCTCCAGCTTGCGGGGGATCAACGCGCCGTAGTCGACGCGGTCCGTGGGCAGCTCCGTCAGGGGCGCCAGCTCGTCGGCTTCGAGCCAGGCCGCGTCGACCAGCTCTTCGAGCGCGATCAGGTAGTGGTTGCCGCCGAAGGCGCTGAACGACTGGTAGGGACTGTCGCCGTAGCCCGTGGGGCCCAGCGGCATGACCTGCCAGAGGCGCTGGCCGGCGGCCTCGAGGAAGTCGAGCCAGGCGTGCGCTTCGCGGCCCAGCTCGCCGATCCCGTGGGGTCCGGGCAACGAGGTGGGGTGGAGCAGGATCCCTGCTCGCCTGGGGAACGGCATCTGTACCTCCGCTAGCGTGGGGCGGGTTGCTTCGGGGTTACTTCTCGAACGGCTTGCCTGCCGCCTTCGGGGCCACCGAGCGCCCCACGAAGCCGGCCAGCACGACCATGGTCAGTATGTACGGCAGCGACTGCACCAGGGTGGGCGGAAGCAGCCTGCCGCCGCCCAGCAGCACCTCGGAGGCCTGGAAGGCGCCGAACAGCAGGGTGGCGCCGAACACGCCGATGGGGTGCCACTTGCCGAAGATCAGGGCCGCCAGGGCGATGAAGCCGCGGCCGCCCGCCATCTCGGTCACGAACTGGTTCACGTTGCCGATCGAGAGGTAGGCGCCCGCCAGGCCGGCCAGCACGCCCGACAGCACCACGCCCACGTAGCGCATGCGGAAGACGTTGATGCCCAGCGAGTCGGCCGCCTCGGGGTGCTCGCCCACCGAGCGCAGCCGTAGGCCGAACGGCGTGCGGAAGACGACGAACCAGGTGATGGGTACGAGCAGGAACGCCAGGTAGACGAGCGGACTGAAGGCCAGGCCGTCGATGCCGAACAGCTCCCAGCTGGGGAGGCGGTTGCGGATGGGCGTCGAGGTGGCGGTGTTGCCGTAGAGGCCCGACAGGATGACGGCCGGGATGCCGATGCCCATCAGGTTGATGGCCGTGCCCGAGATGATCTGGTCGGCCTTGTAGCGGATGGATATCACGGCGTGCACCCAGCCGATGACGGCGCCGGCGCCCATGCCGGCCAGCACGCCCAGCCAGGGCGCGTACCAGATGCGGACGCCCGGGTACGGCGCCTCGATCAGCTGCGCCGTGACGGCGGCCGCCAGGGCGCCGAAGAGCATGATGCCTTCGAGGGCGATGTTGACGACGCCCGCGCGCTCGCTGAAGAGCCCGCCGAGGGCCGCGAAGAGCAGCGGCGTGGTGGCGCGCAGCATGGAGGAGAAGAGGGCGAGGAGGAGAACGGTGTCCATGGCTCAGGGTTCCTCGGCAGCTGTGGTGCGTTTCTGGTTGGCGTCGTCCTTCGCGGGTCCGCTGTCGGCGTCCATCCAGGTGCGGGGGTCGAAGAGGCGCTGCGGCAGGAAGCCCCGCGCGGCGATGAACAGCACCACCAGCGCGAGGATCATGCTGACGACCTCGCGCGTGAGGTTCGGGAAGGTGATGTTGAGGACCGAGCCGCCGTACTTCAGCACCCCGAAGAGGAACGCCGACAGGACGATGAAGATGGGCTGGTTGGCGCCCAGCAGCGCCACGGCGATGCCGTCGAAGCCGTCGTTGGTAGGGATCGACTGGCGCAGCGAGTAGTCCTCGAGCGCGCCGCCCAGCACGTAGTGGGTGGCGGTCAGGCCCGCCAGGGCGCCGCTGATCGTCATCGCCATGATGGTGTTGCGCGCGATGTTGGCGCCGCCGTACTCGGCCGCTCGTGGCGACAGGCCCACGGCGCGCAGCTCGTAGCCCCAGCGGGTGCGGAAGAGCAGCACGTGCACGAGCCCCGCCACCACCAACGCCAGCAGGAACGACAGGTTCAGCTTGGTGGGCGGTATGGCGGTCGCCAGGCCCGTCCAGCCCAGCAGCCACGCCACGCCGTAGGCGAGCGCGCCGGCGGCCAGAGCCAACGGGATGCGCCGCGACCAGGGGCGCGCCCGGCGCCAGCGCGGCAGCAGCAGGAGCGCCGCCAACGCCACCAACGGCGCCGCCAGCAACCCGTAGTCGATGTCCACGACGTTGACGCCACGCTGCGAGATGCCGAGCATCGCCGGCAGCTGCGGCAGCCGCGCCTCCACGTTCAGCTCCTGCGACTTGGGTTCGCTGCCGCTGACCCGGAACGGCATGCGCAGCGTGACGGGCGTGTCGCCGGGCTGGGGAATGCCGGCCACGAAGATGCCCCCGAGCAGCACGAGCGCGAAGCCGGCCATGGCTACGCGCGGCCCTCGGGCCACCAGGCGCCGGATGGGCGCGAACAGCGACAGCACGACGGCCAGCGCGACGAAGACGCCGATCACGATGATGATGCGCACGGCCGCGGCCGCGAAGACGTTGCCCGCCGAGAGGATGAACAGGAGTATGGAGGCCGCCACGAAGTTGAGCAGGATCGTGTTGATGACCTCATTGGCGCCGAAGCGCGCCTTCAGCCAGCCTGGCAGCGCCCCCCACAGGCCGCCGCCGAGCGCGGCCGAGAGGATGGCCAGGGGCATGACGATGATGCGCGGCCCCGGCAGGTAGAGCCCCGCCAGCATCGCGAAGATCGCGCCCATCACCATCTGGCCCGGGGCGCCGATGTTGAAGAGCCCGGCCTGGAAGCCGAACGCCACCGCCAGGCCCGTGAAGATCAGGGGCGTGGCGAACTTGAGCGACTCGGCGAAGCCGCCCACCGTGCCGAGCGAGTCGTGGAACATCGAGTAGTAGGCGTACCAGAGCGTATCCAGCCTGCCCACGAGGTAGATGAAGGTGCTGTCGATCTGTACCGACGAGCCCACGGGCGTCGGCTGCAGCGCCAGGATCACCACGGCGGCCGCCAGCAGCGCCAGCAGGATCGAGATGGCGGGCACGGCCGCGCCGCGCAGTATCCGGTCTATGACCTTGGACGCCCCGGGGAACCACCTGAGCCCGAACAGGATGGCGAACATGCCCGTGACGAGCGCCAGGAACGCGGTCATGCCGAAGCCGGCGTTGCTGTAGGGCAGGCGCCTTACCACCAGCCCAGCGTCGTCGGCGGCAGCCAGGTTCTCGTCCAGGCTGCGCTCGCCGGCACCTTCCAGCACCAGCTGCAGCTGCTCGACGTCCACCGTGGGCCGTGGGTTCTCGAGGGAGCGTTGAACCTCGTTGACGAACGCCTGTTGCCGCGAGTCGGCGATGTTGGCGTAGAAGCGGTTCATGCCGTAGAGCGTGCCGCCCACCAGCAGGACGCCCGCTGCGAGCCACAGGACGTAGCGTCCCCTGCGGCGCAGGAAGGCGCCGGCCCCGACGCCTGCCAGCCCGACGAGCGTCAGGACGAAGACGGTGCCTTGCGCGGGCAGGTTCACGGGGTCGGTGCGACCGGTGAAGTCGACGACGCGGTCGGGCAGCAGCACGACGGCGCTGCGCGCACCCGTCTCGCGGTTGATCGCCGCCCAGGGCGCCACGATCACGGCCACCGCGGCCAGCAGCGCCAGGAGGAAGAGGGCAAGCCGTTCGCTCACGCAGCTCATCATACGTGCATCGGGCGGGTGCTACCTCTTGACCAGGGTCCCCGAGCGGATTAGGGCGGCCAGCGCCTGCCGTTCGACGCCACCGTCCGGCTCGGCGGGCACGCGCAACAGCAGGTGCTTGAAGCCCGCCTTGAGGATGGCGCTGCGCGTGCGGGCGAGGAAGGCGCGCATCTCGTCGCGGTAGGCGCGCGCCTCGTCGGGACCCACGGGCAGCTTCTCGCCGCTCTCCACGTCCACCAGCTCCAGCAGCCCGGCGGGCGGGTCCAGCTCGTCCTCCGCCAGCACCTGCAGGAAGCCGACGTCGACGCCCCGGGCCCGCAGCGCCGCCAGCGCCGGGCGGATGCTGACGTCCTCCAGCAGGTCGGACACCACCAGCACCAGCGCGCTGCCGCGCTGCGTCGGCAGCGTCAGCGCGAAGCGCTTGAGGCCCGTCAGCGGTGGCAGCGCCGCGCCCGCCTTCGGCTCCGATTCGTCTATGAAGCGCCAGCTCTCGGCCACGCCCGCGCGGCCCTGGGCGGGCCGGCTGGCGCGTCCGTCCAGCAGGTGCAGCTGGGTGGGCGCGTCGCGCTGCGACACGTACGTCAGCAACTGCATGACGGTGCGCGCGTACGGCCCCTTGCCGTGCAGCGCCATGCTGCCCGAGTTGTCGAGCACCAGGTGCAGCTTCACGGCGCGCTCGGCCTGGTACAGGCGCGTGTAGAGCCTGCCCGTGCGGGCGTAGACGCGCCAGTCGACGTAGCGCAGCTCGTCGCCGGGCTGGTACTCGCGGTAGTCGTGGAACTCGACGCTCTGCCCCGGCTCGACGGCGCTGCGCTCGCCGCTCAGGCGCGACAGCGCCCGCGACGCCAGCCCGTAACGGTCGAGCAGGGCCCGCGTCCGCGTGTCGAGCACTACCTGACCCTGTCGACCCGCTCGAGCACCTCGCCCAGGATGTCGTCGGTGGACACGCCCTCGACCTCG
Organism: uncultured bacterium; assembly: GCA_964625655.1. Classification (GTDB taxonomy): domain Bacteria; phylum Deinococcota; class Deinococci; order Deinococcales; family Trueperaceae; genus JAAYYF01. The sequence goes on along the minus strand of CAZVCT010000023.1, from coordinate 23,471 downwards.
GCCTCGAAGTCGAGCATCAGGCGGTGGCGCAGCGCGGGCAGGGCGGCGCGGCGGATGTCCTCCAGCTCGACGTTGGGCCGCCCGGCCGCCAGCGCGTACCCCTTGGCGGCCAGCGTGATCGCCTGCGCCCCGCGTGGGCTGGCGCCGAGGCGCACCATCGGGTGGGCGTGCGTGGCCTCCACCAGCCGCACGACGTGGTCGAGGGCGGCGTCGGCGACGGGGACGGCGCGCACCATCCGCTGCAGTTCCAGCAGCTCGTCGCGCGTGAAGACCGGCTCGATGGTGGCTTCGTCCTTGCCGGTGGTGACCACCAGGATGCGCCTGAGGGTGTGCGCGTCGGGCCGGTCGACGACGATCTTGAAGAGGAAGCGGTCGAGCTGCGCCTCGGGCAGCGGGTACGTGCCTTCCATCTCGAGCGGGTTCTGCGTCGCGAGGACCATGAACGGCTCCTCGAGCACGTAGCGCTTTCCCGACACCGTGACGGCGCGCTCCTGCATGGCTTCCAGCAGCGCCGACTGCGTCTTGGGCGTGGCGCGGTTGATCTCGTCGGCCAGCAGGACGTTGGCGAAGACGGGGCCGGGCTGGAACTCGAAGCGGCTCTCCTGCGCGGTCTCCACGAAGACGTTGGTGCCCGTCACGTCGGCGGGCATCAGGTCGGGGGTGAACTGGATGCGCGCGTAAGAGAGCTCGGTGGCGTCGGCGAAGGCGTGCACCAGGCGCGTCTTGCCCAGCCCGGGCACCCCCTCGATGAGGACGTGGCCGCGCGCCAGGGCGGCGATGAGCAGGTCTTCGACGACGCGTTCCTGCCCCAGCACCACGCTACCGATGGCCTGGCTGAGGCGGCGGAACTTCTCTTCGAACAGCGCGCCTGGCTGCGGGTCGTTGCTGGTGGGGCTTCGGCCTTCCATCGCTTCCTCTCGGCTCTCCGGGCGTTGCCGGAGCGCACGCGCCCGCGGCGCGAGTGTGTGGCTGGTTACGCGAGCAGTATAGCCAAGGGTACGCGCGCCACGGAGTAGACTCTGGCCCATGAGACCAGCGTTCGGGCGGGTCACCCTCAGGTCTTTGGACGAGTTCTCGGACACCGACTGGCGCCGCCTGCAGAGCCACTTCCGCGATCCGGAGATCGCGTACCTGAACGGCACGCCCCCCAACCGCATGCCGCTGTGGCTCCTGAAGCGCCTGCTGCGCACCGACTCGCGGCGCCCCGACCGCGCTACCTTCGGCATCTTCGACGAGCACGGCGACTTCATCGGCACGACCGAGCTCTACGACGTGCGTGGCCTCGAGGCGACGCTGGGCATCATCATCGGCGAGCGCAGCCACTGGTCGTCGGGTTACGGCCCCGAGGCGATGCACGCCCTGCTCGGCTACGCCTTCGACACCCTGGGGCTCGGCCTCGTGCGGCTGGAGACGTTCGGCGACAACCTGCGGGCGCAGCGCGCGTTCAAGAAGGTGGGCTTCCTGGAGGTCGACCGCCGCGTCGACGCCAACGGCCGCGTGGACGTGCGCATGGAGCTGACGCGCGAAAGGTGGCTTACGCACCGCGAGGGCCGGGCTCCCGGCAACGCGGCGGCCAACGCGATGGAGTGGACGGGCTGAAGCCCTCCCTCAGCTGGCCCCTTCGAAGAACTCCTTGACCGCCTGCGCAGCCGACGGCCCCACGCCCGGGATCGACGCCAGCGTGTCGAAGTCGGCGCCCCGCAGCTCCTCGATGCTCGAGAAGTGCGCCAGCAGCGCGTCGCGGCGTTTGGGGCCGATGCCCGGCACGTCGTCGAGCACGCTGCGCGTGAGCGCCTTGCCGCGGCGCTGCCGGTTGTAGCCGACGGCCGTGCGGTGCGCCTCGTCGCGCACGTGCATCAGCATGCGCAGCGCCGGGTGGGTCAGCGGCACCAGGACCTCCTCGCCCTCCTGCGTTATCAGCGTCTCCTCGCGCTTCGCCAGGCCCACGAGCGGCACGCTCACGCCTGCCTCGCCCAGGGCGCGCTTGGCGGCACTGATCTGCCCCTTGCCGCCGTCGATCAGCAGCAGGTCGGGCATGGGCAGCTTGTCGGCGAGCTGGCCGGTGAAGCGGCGCAGCACCGCCTGGTGCATCGAGTAGAAGTCGTCGGGCTTGTCGAGGCCGCGGATGCGCAGGCGGCGGTAGTCGCTGCGCTTGGCGCGGCCCCCCTCGAACGCCACGATGCTGGCCACCGTGTGCGTGCCCATCAGGTTCGAGATGTCGTACCCCTCGATGCGCCAGGGCGGGTTCTCTAGGCCCAGCAGCTGCTGCAGCTCCTTGACGCCCGGCGCCTCGCCGCGGCGCTCGAGCAGCGCGATCTCGGCCTCCACCCCCGTGATGGCGTTGCGCTGCGCCATGCCCAGCAGCTCGACCTTCTCGCCGCGCCGCGGCACGCGCAGCTCGACCCGGCGGCCGCGGCGCTCGGTGAGGAAGCGCTCCCAGACGTTCACGTCGATGTCCGACTCGGGCAGCAGCACGAGGGGCGGCAGCACCATCGCCTGGCCGTAGTACTCGGCCATGAAGCGCTCGAGGATCTCGCCGTCGCTGGCGTCCGAGGCGTTCGTTAGCAGGCGCTTGTCGCGGCCCACCACCCGGCCCGAGCGCATCTGGAAGAGCTGCACCATCGCGAGGTCGCCCGCCTTCGCCAGGCCCAGGAAGTCGAGGTCCTCCTCGGCCGCCACCATGACGTTGGTGTCCCAGCCCGTCAGGCGCTGCAGCGCGTCGAGCCGGTCGCGGTAGGTAGCAGCCAGTTCGAAGTCCTGCCGGCCGGCGGCGCCCTTCATCTGCCCTTCGAGGCGCTCGACGACCTGGCCGACGCGCCCCTCCAGGAAGGCGCGCACGTCGGCCACCACCTGGTCGTACTCGGCCTTGTCGGCGGCGCCGATGCAGGGGGCGGGGCAGCGGCCCATGTGGTAGCGCAGGCAGGGGCGCTTGCGCGGCTGCATGGGCACGCCCGAGTTCTTGCGCAGCCGGAAGACGCTGTAGACGAGGTCCATCACGCGCCGCACGGCGCCGGCGTTGGGGTAGGGGCCGAAGTAGATGCCGCCGTCCTTCACGACGCGCCGCGTGAAGATCAGCGTGGGGTACTCCTCGTTCGTCAGCTTGAGGAAGGGGTACGACTTGTCGTCCTTCAGCTGCACGTTGTAGTGCGGCTGGTACTGCTTTATCAGGTTCGATTCCAGGACCAGCGCCTCGACCTCGTCCTTGGTGACGATGAACTCGAGGGTGGCCGCGTCCGCCGTGATGTGGCGCGCCTTCTCGGGCGCGGTGCGCCCGAAGTAGCTGCTCACGCGGCTGCGCAGGTTGATAGCCTTGCCGACGTAGATGACCGTGCCATCGGCCCTGGTGAACAGGTAGCAGCCGGGCGTGGTCGGCAGGACCGGGAGGTCGCTTCGCTTCACCTAAGAAGTCTAAGCCGCCCCTTCCCTGACGGCCGTAGCGCGTTCCTGGGCGCCGGCAAGGGCTCGCCCCGAGCCGTGGTGGCCCGGGGCGAGGTCGTGCGTTCTTCCGTTCCGGTCGGATCACGCGGCGCGCTGCCGCTCTTCGACCCTTGCGTCAGAGGTCGAGCATCAACGCTTCGGGGTTCTCCAGCAGGTCGATGACGTAGCCGGTGAACATGGCGCCCTCGGCGCCGTCGACGATGCGGTGGTCGAACGAGAGGCTCAGGTAGAGCATCTGGCGCGCCACGATGCTGTCGTCTTCCAGCACGACGGGGCGCTTCTTGATCGAGTGCACGCCCAGGATGGCCGCTTCGGGGATGTTGATGATGGGGAACGAGAAGAGGCCGCCCAGGCTTCCGATGTTGGTGATCGAGAAGGTGCCGCCGCGGATGTCGTCCTGCGCCAGCTTGCCGTCGCGCGCCAGGCCGGCCAGGCGCTGGATGTCGGCGGCGACGTCGATGATCGTGCGCTGGTCGACGTCCTTCACGACCGGCACCACGAGGCCGGCGTCGGTGGCCACGGCCATGCCGAGGTTGTAGTAGTACTTCCTTACGATCTCGTTCTTCTCGTCGTCGAGGCTGGCGTTGATCATCGGGAAGCGCTGCAGCCCGGCCACCACCGCCTTCATGATGAACGGCAGGAACGACAGCTTCACGCCGCGCTCGGCCGCGCGTGGCTTCAGCTTCTCGCGCAAGGCCACCAGGTTGGTGACGTCGGCCTCGTCGACGTGCAGCGTGCGCACCGTGTTCAGGTGCGAGTTCATCATCTGGTTCGAGATGACGCGCCTCAGCCCGCGAAGCGGGATGCGCTCCTCGGTCTGCTCGCGCTGGCCGCCGGCCGGGGTGTACGGCGCGGGCGCACGGCCGGCCGCGGGGGCCTGGGCGCCGGCGCCGCCTTCGGCGTGCTGGCGGACGTCGTCGACGCGCACGCGGCCCTGGGGGCCCGAGCCGGCGACGGCTTCGATGTCGACGCCCAGCTCGCGCGCCAGCTTGCGCGCGGCCGGCACGGCCAGGACGCGGCCGTAGGGGCCACGAGCCCCTGTCGGTGCGCCTGCTTGAGCGCCCGACGGTGCGGGGGTGCTGGCCACGCTGGTGCCGCCACGGGCGTCAACGCCGGCGCGGCCGCCGCTTCCGGAGCCGGCCGCGGGCGCACCCTGGCCGCCGGGGCGGCGGATCTGGATGAGCGACTCCTCCGAGCCGCTGCTGGGCTTGAAGAGGCTGAGGCTCTCGCCGTCGTCCTCTGCCGGACCGCGGCCGCCCTCGACGATGGAGCGCTCCTCCTCCGCCTGCACGCTGGGGGCGGGCTTCCCGCCGGCCTGCTGCGGGGGCTCGGCCGCGGCCGCCTGGCCGCCCGAGGCGGAGGCGCCGCTGCCGTTGGCGGTGTCCGAGAACTCGGCGATGGGGGCGTTGACCGCCACCACGTCGCCCTCGGCCACGAGTTGCTTGACCAGTACCCCGGCGAAGGGGCTCGGCAGCTCGACGGTCACCTTGTCGGTCATCACCTCGACCACGGGCTGGTCGAGCTCGACGCTCTCGCCTTCCGCCACCAGCCAGCGGACGATCTCGCCTTCCACCACCGACTCGGCCAGTTCGGGCAGCCGTAACTCTCTCGCCATCGAAGCTCCTTCTGCTAGATGCTCAACGTTGCGGACGCGCGGCCCGCGGGGACGACGGGCTCAGTAGTCGAGAACCCGCTGGACGGCCCGCAGGATGCGGTTCGGGCCCGGCAGGTACTCGCGGTCCTGTGCGTAGGGGTAGGGGGTGTCGAAGCCCGTGACGCGCGCGGGCGGGGCCAGCAGGGCGTCGAGGATCTCCTCGGCGATCGTCGCCGACACCTCGCTCATGAAGCTGGCGGTGTGCGGCGCCTCGCTGACGAGCACCACGCGGCCCACGCGCGCGACGGCCTCCAGCACCGCCTCCTCGTCCCAGGGGACGAGCGAGCGCAGGTCGAGGACGTGCGGCGAGATGCCCTGCTCCACGAGCGCGTCGGCGGCGCGCAGCGTCTCGGCCATCGAGCCGCCGTAGCTGACCAGCACGACGTCGTCGCCACGGCGGCGCTCGGCGGCCTTGCCGATGGGCAGCACGAAGTCGGGGTCGGAGGAGATCTCCTCCTTCACCGCGCGGTAGAGGCGCTTCGGCTCTAGGAAGACGACCGGGTCGTCGTCGCGGATGGAAGCGCGCAGCAGCCCCTGCGTGTCCTTGGGGGTGCTGGGGAAGACGACCTTGAGGCCGGCGGTGTGCGCGAAGTGCGCCTCGGGGCTCTGCGAGTGGTGGTGACCACCCTTCACCCCGCCGCCGGCCGGCATGCGCACCACCATGGGCGCGGTGAACTGCCCGCCCGAGCGGTAGCGCAGCTTCGCCACCTGGCTGACCAGCTGGTCGAAGCCCGGGAAGACGTAGTCGGCGAACTGGATCTCGGCGACGGGCCGGTGGCCGTGCACGGCCATGCCCAGCGCGGCGCCGATAATGGCGGCCTCCGACAGCGGGGCGTCTATCACCCGGTCGGGGCCGTACTTGTCGAACAGCTTCTCGGTGGCCAGGAAGACGCCGCCGCGCTTGCCGACGTCCTCCCCCATCACCACGACGCGCTTGTCGCGCGCCATCTCCTCGTCCAGGGTCCGGGCCACGGCCTGGACCATCGTCACGGCGCTCATTCCGACACGTCCTTCATAGGTATTCAGGCCTCGCCCAGCAGGTCGGCGCGCTGCTTGACCAGGCGCGGCGGCATCTCGGCGAAGACGTCCTCGAACATCAGTTCCACGCCCGGCATGCCGGCGGCTTCCGCGGCCTGGATGGCGGCCGTGAACTCTTCGTTCAGCTCGGCGGTGACGCTCTTCTCCTGCTCGTCGTCCCACAGGCCGCGCTTCTCGAGGAAGCGGCGGAACCGCGCGACGGGGTCGCGCTTCTTCCACTGGTCGACCTCGGCCTTGGGGCGGTAGCGGCTGTCGTCGTCAGCCGACGAGTGCCCACCGTAACGGTAGACGACCAGCTCGACGAGCGACGGCCCGACGCCTTCGCGCGCGCGGGCGATGGCCTCGCGCATCACGTAGTACGACGCCAGCGCGTCCATGCCGTCGACGTAGTAGCCGGGCATGCCGTAGGCGTGCGCCTTCTCGTGGATGGTGTCGGAGCCGGTCTGGTGCTTCAGGTCGACGCTGATGGCGTAGCCGTTGTTCTCGCACACGAACACCACGGGGGCGCCCTGCGCGCCGGCGAAGTTGACGCCGGCGTGCCAGTCGCCCTCGCTGGTGGCGCCGTCACCGAAGGTGCACACGGTCACCTCGCCGGTGCCCGCCAGCTTCTGGCTGATGGCGGTGCCCGTGGCGGGCGGCACGTGCGACGCGATCGGGGAGGCCACCGTGAAGACGTTGAACTCGCCCGAACCCGGGTGGTACGGCATCTGCCGCGCGCGGCTGGGGTCGGCGAGCGTGCCCATGCTCTGACCGACGATCTCGACGAGCGGGAGGCCCAGGGCCAGCAGCAGGCCGATGTCGCGGTAGTACGGGTAGATCCAGTCCTTGCGCGCCTGCATGGCGTGCGCGATGCCGATCTGCGCCGCCTCGTGCCCGCCGCCCGGCGCCACGAAGCTGAGCTTCCCCTGGCGCTGCAAGCGGCTCAGGCGGTCGTCTGCCACGCGCGCGCGCAGCATGTCTCGGTAGAACGACTTCAACGTCTCGGGTTCCAGGTCGAGATCGAAATCCGCGACCCAGTCTCCGGCCTCGCTTATGACCGAAATCGGTTCGTCGGTGAACGGCTCGAAGCGCTGCGACTCCCTGATCATGCGGGCCTCCCTTCGTTTCGGTCCGCGCCTACGAACGGCACGGACGCTCCTTGAGATGGAACACCCCGGCCGCTATCGCCGGGGTGGTCGGGAACCGTCTGACGGTCAGGCTTCGCTAGCGCGATGCCAACTAGGCGTAGCGCTAGGTAACCGAAGGTGGTGCCCACGTTCGAGATAGTCATGAGACAGCCGAGCCTGACCGGGAGGCGTGCATGAATGCCCGCCCGACTCCCTGATGGCGTTGCCCAGAAGATACCACCGGCCCGGCCGGCTCCGGGTAGCGAACGTCCTACCGGGATACAAGGCGCGCCCCTTCCAGGCACGTGCCCAAGCCGTACATGCCGTCGGCGACGGGCACATTAGGATGGGGTGAGAGCCTCGCCCATGGTGAGGTGAGTACAGCCCGCCTGGTGGGGGCGAGAACCGCCCGCGCCACGCAGATCCTGGGGGGAACGTTGTCCGGACTGGCCCGCCTGCTCTTCGGCATAGCCGCCTTCGCCCTGCTCGTGCTGCTGGCGAACGCCATCGCCAGCGCGGCGTGGCTCTGGCTGCTGTTGGCGGCCGTCGTGGCGCTGGTCCTGTACCGGCGCACGGGCCTCTACGGCCTGCTGCTGCTGGGCGCGCTGCTGGTGGGCGCCTCGGTGGGCATCCTCCTCGAGGTGGCCCTGCGCTGGAGCGGCGCCTTCCTCGTCAGCGTGGGCACCGCGGCCGTCGCCACCGAGGCGGCCGAGGAGCGCCCCGGACGCTGGGCCGCGATCTTCGGCCTCGCCTTCATCGGGCTGGGCATGCTGGTGGGCATCTTCGACGCGGGGCGCTGGGCGGTGCTGGCGACCGCGCTGCTGGTGGCGGCGGGTCTGGTCTGGTGGCAGAGGACGCGCAAGCGCTGACGCCGGCGCGGCGGCTCCTACGTAGCCATCACAGCCCTCGCTGCGTCGCTCCCGCCCCGACCCGGTTCACCGTCCGTCACGCGCGCGAAGCGAACCTGGGCACGCCATTCGGTAGACTGTGCTCGACGAACGACCGCGCAGCATGGGCGAAGCACCACAGGGCGCCCGGCGCGGAGATCAGAACGAACGCGCGTCACGGCTAGCGCACGCGCCAGAAGACCGGCGCGCCCCACGGGACGCGTGACATCCAACGACGGGCTCAGGCGCCGCGCCCAAGCGTTATCCGAAGCGTTAGCCGAAGCGCAAGCCGAAGCGTTAGCCGAAGCGCAAGCCGACCGCGGCACAGCGAGAAGGGCACAGCGAGAAGCACGAGCAGGCGCAGCCTGCCTGGAGCCGGAGGAACCATGGAGCAGACCATCAACAGAGGCCTGGATGGCGTCTACATCGACGAGAGCGCCATCTGCTTCATCGACGGAGCGAAGGGCGAGCTCATCTACAGCGGCTACGACATCCGCGAGCTGGCCGGCAAGGCGAGCTTCGAGGAGGTCACGTACCTGCTGTGGAACGGCGAGCTGCCCACCAGCAGCCAGCTGGAGGAGTTCCGCGCGGCGCTGGCGCCTAACTTCGAGATCCCCGAGGCCGTCTACGAGCTCTACCGTTCGCTGCCCACTGACACGGCCCCTATGCACGCCCTGCGCAGCGCCGTCTCGCTGGTGGCCGGCTTCGACGAGGACGCCGACGGCGTCGACGCGGAGAACGTCCACCGCATCGGCCTGAAGCTGCTGGCTCAGTTCCCCCTTCTGGCCGCGGCGTTCCAGCGCATCCGCGAAGGCAAGGAGCCCGTCGCACCGCGCGCCGACCTGAGCGTCGCCGGCAACTTCCTCTACACCCTGACGGGCGAGGAGCCGACCCCGGCCGCCACCCGCGTCATGGACGTGGCGCTCGTGCTGCACGCCGAGCACGGCTCGAACGCCAGCACCTTCGTGGCGCGCGCCACCGCCTCGACCCTCACGGACGTCTACAGCGCCATCACGGCGGCCGTCGGCGCCCTCAAGGGGCCGCTGCACGGCGGCGCCAACACCGCCGTCATGCAGGCGCTGGAGGAGATCGGCAGCCTCGAGGCCGTCGAGCCGTACGTGATGGGCGTGCTGGGCAAGTCCGGCGGCCGCGTGATGGGCTTCGGCCACCGCGTCTACAAGGTCACGGACCCGCGCGCGCAGATCCTCAAGGAGGTCAGCCGCAACCTCGCGGAAGAGTCGGGCGACTCCAAGTGGTTCGAGATGAGCCTCGAGATGGAGCGCGTCATGGACCGCGAGATGGGCAAGAAGGGCAAGGAAGTCAAGCCGAACGTCGACTTCTTCTCGGCGTCCGTCTACCGCATGCTCGGCTTCCCCGGCGACATGTACACTCCCATCTTCGCCGTCGCGCGCATCGCCGGCTGGATGGCGCACCTCTACGAGCAGTACGCCGACAACCGCATCATGCGCCCGCGCCTCGTGTACACGGGGCCGCGCGGCAAGAGGTTCACGCCGATCGACGAGCGCTGAGGAAGCGCTTCGCGTAGAGGCCGCAGGCGGACCGCGTGCGAGCCACGCGTGAGCCGCGTGCGCGTTCCTCGAGCCGAATGCGCGTCGAGCGTGCCGCCCGGGCGAGCACCCTGACATCGTTTTAGGTAGGTTTCCGAACTCACCAACGCCGACGCGGACGTTGGTGAGTTCGGAAACCTACTTTCTTGGACCCTCCCATGCTCTAGGCCGGCCCGGTCTACGGGCTCCAAGTAGAGCTGGCCCCAACCACTAACGTGAGCCTAGTGACCCGAGAACCCGCGTGACGCCGGTGCTTCCGCCCGTACGTCCAGGGACGCCAGGAACGTCCGCAGCTGCTCCTGGAAACGCGCGGGGTCCTGGTTCCACGCCTCCACGTGCTCCACGCCTGCCAGGCGCACGTAGGTGAGCGGCGCAGCCACCGCTGCGGCGAAGCGGTCGATCGACTCGATCGGCACAGTGGAGTCGTCCTCTCCCGCGAACAGCAGAACCGGCGCGGCGATGCCGCCGGCCGTGCGGTACTGCCGGAGGCCGCCGAAGTCGGCGCCCGTGCGCACGCCTGCCATGAGGATCCCGAGCTGCGAAGCCAGGTCCGGCAGGGGCAGGCCCGCCTTCTCGGCGCCCAGGGCGATGACCGGGTACGGGTCCACCAGCGGCGAGTCGAGGACGATGCCGACCACCTCGGGCGCGTCCGCCGGCCAGCGTTCCAAGGCCTCCAGCGCCACGGCGCCGCCCATCGAGGCGCCGTACAGCACCACGCGGTCGTAGCCGCGGCGGGCCAGCTCGCGGGCGCCGACCAGGGCGTCCTCCCACTCGCTGGCGCCGTAATGGAACAGCCCGTCGGGGCTGTCGGCGCTGGCGTCGTGGTTGCGGTACGCCAGGGCCAGCGCGGGCAGGCCCAGCTGGTTGAAGGCGCTCAGGGGGCGCTGCAGCTCGATCAGCTCGCCGCGGCGCCGGCCGTGCAGCATCAGCACCGCCGTGCCGCCGTCGGCGGGCACGAACCAGGCGCGCAGGTCGCCCACCGGACCGGCCAGCGTCAGCTCCTCGAACTCGAGGCCCAGGTCGGCCATGGGGTCCTGCCGGTAGACGAAGTTGTCCATGTGCGCCTGCGCGCCCGGCTGCGGCAGCTGGCCGCTCAGCAGGCGCACCTCGCGCTGCACCTGGCCGTCGGCGTGGCTCAGAACGGGGCCCAGCAGCCCATGCCCCCCTTCCCACATGAGGGCGTAGACGCCTTCACGCAGCGTGTTCGCGTGCTGCCTGGCGCTGACGGGCTCGGGCAGCACCACGGTGGCCGCGGCGGCGTCGGCGGTGGCGGCGGCCAGCGGCTCGGGGAGCGGCATGGGCGGCCAGGTGGCCGTTTCGCCTGCAAAGCTCTCGGAGGCGGCCTCGGCGGCAGTCCCCTCGGCGCCCGCGCTAGGCGCCGCCCGCACGTCGGTGATCTCGAACTCGGGCATCAGGCCGTACGGAGCGGGCACCAGCATGCGGCTGGACAGCACCCAGCCGAGCGCCGCCAGCGCCCCCACCAGCAGCAGGACGACCACCAGGACCCAGATCAACGCTCTCACCGTTCCTCCTTCGCAAGCTCCAAGTCAGCGGGCTTGGCTCGTCGCATGTCGGCGGCCCCAGTCACCGGGCGCCCTCACCACGAGACCTCGCCGTAGGTGTCCTCGCGGTCGGGGCTCGTCGAGAAGATCACGACCGGCGTGCTCGTGTACTCCTCGATCAGCGCCAGGTAGTCGAGCACGGCCGCGGGCAGCGCGTCGCGCCCCTTCAGGCCCTTCAGCTCGCCCCAGCCCGGCAGCTCCATGTAGACGGGGCCGTCGTCGTTGTGCTCCACCGCCACCCGCACGGCGTCCAGCCCCGCGAGCACGTCCAGCTTCGTCACCACCAGGCCGTCGAAGCCGTTCACCTCGCAGGCGTACTTCAGCTGCACCAGGTCGAGCCAGCCCACGCGCCGCGGGCGGCCCGTGGTGGTGCCGAACTCGTCCCACTGGTTGGCGCCCGAGCCGCGCAGGCGGCCGGCCATCGACTCGTCTGATATCTCGGTGGCGAACGGGCCGTGGCCGACGCGGCTGGTGAACGCCTTCACCACGCCGTACACCCCCGTCAGCGCCTTGTGGCTGACGCCGGCGCCGACGAGGATGCCGCCCACGGTGGGGTGGCTCGAGGTCACGTACGGGTAGGTGCCGTATGCGAGGTCGAGCATGGTGCCCTGGCCGCCCTCGAACAGCACGCGCGCGCCCTCCTTCAGGGCGTCGCGGACGAGGGCGCCCGTGTCGCCCACCATCGGAACGAGGCGGCTGCGCACCTCCTCCAGCTCGGCCATGGCGGCGTCCACGCTCGTCCAGCCCACGCGCGCCGTCGAGTTCGGTTTCGCCTCCAGCAGGCGCTCGAGGCGCTGGCGCAGCACGTCGTCGTCCAGCAGGTCGCCCAGGCGCACGCCGATGCGGCGCGCCTTGTCGGAGTAGGCGGGGCCGATGCCGCGGCCCGTGGTGCCCACGAAGCCGCCCCCCTCGTCGTTCTTGCGGTGGTGCGGCAGCACGAGGTGCGCCTCGTGCGACAGGTGCACGGGCCCCGGGTCGCGCCGGGTGCTCAGTTCGTCCAGTTCCTCGAGAAAGGTCCAGGGGTCTATCACCATGCCCCCACCTAGCACCGAGGCGGGGCGGTCGTGGAGCGTGCCGCACGTCAGGTGATGGAGCTTGAACACCTCGTCGCCCACCACCACGGTGTGCCCGGCGTTGGCGCCGCCCGAGTAGCGCACGACCAGGTCGGCCTCCGCCGCCAGGGCGTCGACCACCTTCCCCTTGCCCTCATCGCCCCACTGGGCGCCGATCATCGCGATTCCTGGCATGGTTGCTTCCGTCCTTCCGGCCCACCGAGCCTACCAAGCAACGCTCGCGCCCGAACGGCGGTAGCCTGTGCGCATGTCCACAGCCGCATACCGCCCCAGGGTGCTGGTAAGCACCGGAATCAGCCAACGGACCGTCGAGCTCTTCCGCGAGGACTCGCTCACGGGTCGCAACTACTCGCAGGCGGTGGTCGCCGCCGGCGGCCTGCCCATGATGGTGGCGGTGCTCGACCCCGAGCTGGCGGAGCAGTACGTGCAGCAGGCCGACGCCCTCGTCCTGACGGGCGGCGCCGACGTCGACCCCGCCCTCTTCGGGGCCAACCCCAGTCGTTTGCTCGGCTCCGTCGACGAGCGCCGCGACGCGTTCGAGATCGCCCTGTACCGCGCGTTCCGCGCCGCCGGCAAGCCCGTGCTGGGCGTCTGCCGCGGCCATCAGGTCATCAACGTGGCCGAGGGTGGCACGCTGCACCAGCACCTGCCCGACGTGGACGGCAGCTGGCAGCACTCGCAGCGCGACATGCACGGCAGGCCGCTGCACCCAGTGCGGCTCGAAGCGGGCAGCCGCCTGGCCGAGGCGTTCGGCAGCACCGAGATCCGCACGAACACCTACCACCACCAGGCGATAGACGTGCCCGGCGCGGCCCTCAAGGTCGTGGCGCGCACCGACGACGGCATCGTCGAGGCGGTCGAGGAGAAGAGCGGCAGCTTCGTGCTGGGCGTGCAGTGGCACCCCGAGATGTCGTACGTCGCCTTCCCCGAGCAGCGCGCTCCGTTCGACCTGCTCATGGCCGCCGTCGAGCAGGGCGTGGAGCAACGGGAGCCGGTCGCCTGAATGGTCATCGTCATGGCCAAGCACGCCACGCCTGAGGCCGTCGAGCGCGTCGTGGCTGAAGTGACGGCGCTCGGCTTCACCCCGCACCTCAGCGAGGGCGAGTCGCGCACCCTCGTCGGAGCCATCGGCCCCGCGCCTACCGAAGAGCTGCGCGAGCGCTTCGCGGCGCTGCCGTTCGTCGACACGGTCGTTCGCATCACCAAGCCGTACAAGCTGGCGTCGCGCGAGTTCCGGCACGACGACTCGTTCGTGCGCATAGGCGGCGAGGGCTCGCAGGCCGTGAGCACCGGCAACGGCCGCTTCGTGGTGGCGGCAGGGCCGTGCGGCGTCGAGAGCCGCGAGCAGCTCATGGGCGCCGCCGACATCGTGAAGCGCCACGGCGGCACCATGCTGCGCGGCGGCGCCTACAAGCCGCGCACCAGCCCGTACGCCTTCCAGGGGCTGCAGGAGCACGGCCTCGAACTGCTGGAGGAAGCGCGCGCCGCCACCGGCCTGCCCATCGTCACCGAGGTGACGGCGCCCGAGCTCGTCGAACGGGTGGCGGCCAGCGCCGACATGCTGCAGATCGGCGCGCGCAACAGCCAGAACTTCGCGCTGCTGGCCGAGGTGGGCCGGAGCGGCAAGCCGGTGCTGTTCAAGCGCGGCATGTCGACCTCGATCGCCGAGTTCCTGCAGGCCGCCGAGTACGTCCTCAGCCAGGGGAACCCGAACGTGATCCTCTGCGAGCGCGGCATCCGCACCTTCGAGACCTCCACGCGCTTCACGCTCGACGTCAGCTCGGTGCCGGTACTGAAGGAGCTGTCGCACCTGCCGGTGTGGGTCGACCCGAGCCACGCGGCGGGGCGCCGCTCGCTGGTGCCGTCGCTGGCCCTGGCGAGCGCCGCCGCGGGCGCCGACGGGCTGATCATCGAGGTGCACCCGAAGCCTGAGGAAGCCAAATCCGACGCCGCCCAGCAGCTGGACGACGCGGAGTTCGGCAGCCTGATGGCCAGCCTCGGCCGCGTGGTCGCCGCGCTGGGCAAGCAGCTCTAGGAACCCGATGCGCCCCGCGCCCCTCTTCGGCACCCTGGTCGTGGCCGGCGTCGGCCTCATCGGCGGCTCGGTGGCGCTGGGGGCGCGCCAGCGCTTCCTGGCCGAGCGCGTGGTGGGCCTCGACCGCGACCCCGCGGTGCTCGAGGCCGCGCGCGGCCTGGGCGCCATCGACGAGGCGCAGCTGACGCCCGGCGCCTGGCTGGCGGACGCCGACCTGGTGGTGCTGGCGACGCCGGGCCACGCCCTGGTGCCGACCGGGCTGGCGATCCAACCGTACCTGCGGCCGGGCGCCGTGATGACCGACGTGGGCAGCGTGAAGGAGCCGGTAGTGAACGGCCTGCGCGGACCGCGCGGCGCGAACGGCGTGCGCTTCGTGGGCGGCCACCCCATGGCGGGCAGCGAGCGCGGGGGCGTGCTCAACGCCGATGCGTCGCTGCTCGAGAACGCCGTGTGGGTGCTTACGCCGGAGGCGGGGGCAGGAGCAAGTACGCGCTCGGGCGCAGGCTCGGACCCTGGCCGGACGGCCGCGGCGGCGGGCCGGACGGGCCCGGACGAGCCGGAAGGCGCCCACACCGACCCCGACGCCCTGGCGCGCGTGCGGGGCTTCGTCGAGGCGCTCGGCGCGCGGCCAATCGAGGTCAGCCCGCAGCAGCACGACCGCCTGGTGGCCACGGTCAGCCACCTCCCCTACCTCGCGTCGGTGGCCCTGACGGCGCTCGTGGGCGAGGCCGACGAGCGCGACCTGATGATGCTGCTGGCCGCCGGCGGCTTCCGTGACCTGACGCGCGTGGCGAGCGGCGACCCGCTGATGAGCCGCGACATGGTGGCCGGCAACCGCGAGGCCGTCAGGGCGGCGCTGCACGGCTACCGCGCTCAGCTGGAGAGGCTCGAGGACCTGCTGGCCGAGCCGGACGCCCTGCTGGAGGCCGGCGAGAACGCCCGCCGCACCCGCGACGCCATCCCCATCGTGCGCCGCGGCCTGCTGCCGGCGCGCTTCGAGGTCGTCATCGCCGTGCCCGACCGGCCCGGCGAGCTGGCGCGCATCACGCACGCGCTGGGCGAGGCGCAGGTGAACGTCAAGGACATCGAGGTGCTGGGCGTGCGCGAGTCGGGCGGCGCCATCCGCCTGGCGTTCGCGACGGCCGACGAGCAGGAGCGTGGCGCAGCCGCGCTGCAGAAAGCCGGCTACGAGGCGCGCGGGCGCAACGGGGCGCCTGCGGGCGGCGGCTGAGGGCTCAGGTGGAAGCCGCGCCGCGGGACGTCCTCTTCGACCAGGCGGTGACGCGCTCCGCTACCTACCTGGACCGGCTCGGCCCGCTGCCCGCGGGCGCCGGACCGCACGACGTGGCCGGGCGCATCGAGGTCTGGTACCTCAAGACGCGCTTCGCGTACCGGGTGCCGCTGGAAGCGGTGATCGAGGCGCTACTGAAGCGCCCCCACGGCGCCAACGAGTGGCGCGGGGGGCGCGAAGGCGGCTGGATCACCGAGCCCTGAGCCGAACGGTCCCGGGGCCGAG
>CAZVCT010000023.1:0-7494 GCA_964625655.1 uncultured bacterium | reverse complement strand
GGCTGGGTCAGGCGATGCGGAAGAGCGCCGCCATCCCCTGCCCGCCGCCCACGCACATCGAGATGATGCCGTGTTCGGCGCCGCGCCGGTGCATCTCGGCGAAGAGGTCGGCGGCGATGCGCGCGCCGGTGGCGCCCAGCGGGTGGCCGATGGCGATGGCGCCGCCGTTGACGTTGAACTTCTCGTCGGGGATGCCCAGCTCGCGCTGGCTGTAGAACGCCTGGCTGGCGAACGCCTCGTTGATCTCGATCAGGTCGACGTCGTCGATCGTCATGCCCGTCTTCTTCAGCAGCTCGCGGATGGCCGGAACCGGGCCGATGCCCATCACCTCCGGGTCGACGCCCACCACGGCCGCTTGCACGAGGCGCGCCAGCGGCTTCAGGCCCAGCGCTTCGGCCTGGTCGGCGCGCATCAGCACCGACATGGCGGCGCCGTCGTTGAGCGGGCTCGAGTTGCCGGCCGTCACGGTGGCGGCCTCGTCCTCGGCGAAGACGGTCTTCAGGGTCGCCAGCTTCTCCATGCTGGTGCCGGGGCGCGGCCCCTCGTCCTGCGACAGCGTCACCTCGTGCCAGGCGCCTTCCTCGTCCTTGACGCGGGTGGGCACCGGCACGACGTGGCCGTCGAAGAAGCCCGCCTCGCGCGCGGCCAGCGCCTTCTGGTGGCTGTTCAGGGCGAAGGCGTCCTGCTCTTCGCGGGTGATGCCGTAGCGGCGCGCCACGGCCTCGGCCGTCTGGCCCATGCTGTGGTACGCGCCGGGCTTGCTCTTGAGGAGCGCGCGGTTGGGCGCCAGTTGGTGGCCGCCCATCGGCACGCGGCTCGTGTTGTCGCTGCCGCCGGCGAACACCACCTCGGTCATCCCCAGCGCCACCGAGTGCACGCCCTGGACGATGGTCTGCAGCCCCGAGGCGCAGAAGCGGTTGATGGTGGCGCCCGCCACCTCGTCGGGCAGGCCCGCCAGCTGGATGGCGATGCGCGCCATGTTGTAGCCGGCCTCCCCTTCGGGGTGGGCGTTGCCCAGCAGCACGTCGTCGATCTGCTCGGGCGTCAGGCCCGGCGTGCGCTCGAGGGCGGCCTTGATGGCGAACGCGGCCAGGTCGTCGGGGCGGGTGTCCTTCAGCAGCCCCTTGTGGGCGCGCCCCACGGGGGTGCGGATCGCGGTCGTGATGACTACGTCGTGCACGGTGTGCCTCCTAGCGGTGTTCGCGCGGCCAGCGGCTCGCAGCGGCTGGATATCTTGCGCGGTCCGCGGCCTATGCCACGGCCGCGGTTCAGTTCAGGTTCCAGGGCCGGATGACGATGGCGCCGTCCTTCAGGTGCGCTACCTCGGGCCCGTTGTTGCCTGCGCCACCGTCGCCGCCGGCCTGCGCCAGGGCGCCGCCGATGCGCAGCTGCGGGCTCATGATGCGCTCGGCCCAGATGACGGCCTTCTCGTTGCCGCCCGCGCCGGCGTGCGCCAGGCCGCGCAGCATGCCCACCACGATGATGTCGTCGTTGGCCAGGATCTCGGCGCCGGCGTTGACGTCGCCCAGCACGACCACCGAGCCGCTCGACTCGACGCGGCCGCCCGAGCGCACGGTACGCGCCACGATCACGGTCTCGCCACGTGCCTGCACCACGGCGGTGGGTGGCCTGACATCGGCGAAGGTGCCGCCCGCCGCCGTCACGCGCTCGGCGATCAGCTGCACGACGTCGAAAGGCGTCCTCTCGGACAGCTCCAGCGACACGCGCCCCTCCAGCAGTTCGGCGTGCGCGTCCAGCGCATCGCCTATGCCGGCGGCGTCGTCGCCGGGCTCGAGCGACAACAGTATGCCCCCGCGGGTTCCTCTGGCTTTCATGGTTTTGCCGCTACCTCCACGCCGCGCAGGTTCCAGTAGCCGGCCAGGAAATCCCGCGCCAACGGGATGGCCACTCGTGAACTGGAACCGCCGTATTCAGTGAATACCACGAAGGCCACTTCGGGCGCCTCGTAGGGGCTGAAGCCCATGAACCACGAGTGGGTGTAGTCGCCTCCACGCGGCGTCTGCGCCGTGCCGGTCTTGCCCGCCACGCTCACCGGGAAGACGCCGGGGCCGAGGATGCTGCGCGAAGGGTAGTCGGTGAAGATCATGCGCATCCCCTCCTTGAGCACCGACCAGTACCTGCCGCCCATCTGGGTCACCTCGGGCACGAACGGCTGGCCGCCCACCTCCTTCACGAGGTGGGGCTCGACCGAGCGGCCGTCCAAGGCTAGCGTGGCGATGAACTTCGCTACCTGCAACGGGGTGGCCAGCACGTCGCCCTGGCCGATGACGGTGTTGAGGGTGAAACCGGGGAGCCAGCCGTGGTCGTACTGCGGCTGGGCGCGCACCCACTGCTCGTCGGGCACACGGCCGCTCTTCTCCTCGGGCAGGCCCACTTCCAGCCGTACCCCGAAGCCGAACTCGCGCGCCCGGTCGACCACGTCGGATATGAACGGCGCCCAGCCCACCGTCCAGTTGGGCGTGTCGGCCACCGCGTACCAGTAGTAGGTGTTGCAGCTGTCGGCGATGGCATGGCGAGCGTCGTAGTTGCCCTTGTGGTAGTTGGCCCAGTTCTGCCAGGTGATGCCGCCGAACCGGAAGCTTGCCGAGCAGGGATAGAGGCTGTTGGGGCTGGCGTAGCCGTGCTCGAGCATGGCCGAGTTCGTGACTATCTTGAAGGTCGACGCCGGCGCGTACGCCTCCACCGCCCGGTTGGCCAACGGCATGTTGACGCTATCGGTGAGGATGGCCGTGACCGCCGCCGGATCGGACGGGCGATGGGTGAAGACGTTCTGATCGAAGCTGGGGTAGCTGGCCATGGCGAGGATCTCGCCCGTGCGGGGGTCGAGCGCCACCAACGCGCCGCGCGCGATCTCCTCGGTGGGCAGGCCGACGCGCCGCCGGTCCTCGTTCACGTAGGCCAGGGCGCCCGCAAGTACGTCTTCGGCCACGCGCTGCAACTGCGGGTCGAGCGTCAGGACGACGTCCTGGCCGGGCCTGGCGTTGAACACGACGTGCGACGCGACCTCGTTGCCGCGGTTGTCGACCTCCACCTCGCGGGCGCCCGCCGCTCCGAACAGCACCTCTTCGAGGCCCGCCTCGAGGCCCATGATGCCCACGAGGTCGTTGACCGAGTAGCCGGGGTTGCGCACGGGGTCGGCCTGCTGCGTGTAGCCGATCGTCTGGGCCGCCAGGTTGGTGGGGTAGGTGCGCTCGATCCGCTCGCGCAGGTAGAGGTTGGGGTTGGCGGCCACGCGCTCCTCGACGGCCGGCACGAGTTCGTCGGGGATGTTCCAGGCCAGCACGGCGCCGTGGAGCGCCTCCTCGCTCTTGCTGCGGTCGGGCGGCCGGGGCGGTCCCTGGATGCCCAGCAGGGCGGCCAGCGGCTCCCAGTCGGGGATGTCGCCGCCGCGGTAGAGCAGGTCGTAGGCCACGCGGTCGTCGGCGAGGACGGTGCCGTCGCGCGCCAGGATGCGGCCCCTGAGGGGCACGATGCGCCGCTGCTGCAGGGCGTTCTGCTGCGACTTGGCGACGTACTCGTCGCCCATCACCAGCTGCAGGTACATGAGCCTGACGGTGAAGAGCGCCAGCACCGTGAAGATCATCGCCAGCATGATGCGCATCCGCCCCTGCATCACAGAAGCTCCTTCTGCAGGATGCGGCTGCGCTGCAGAAGCGCGGCGCCCCAGGGGAGGACGAGAAGCCCCGCCGCCACCGTGAGGATCGCTTCGATGAGCGCCACCGACCCAAGCCTACCCAGGCCCAGCGGGGTTCCGCTCAGCCACACGAGCATGCCGGCCATCACGACCCACTTGCCCAGGCTGGCGACGAACACGACCAGGGCGCGCTCGAGCACGCCCGTGTTCGACAGCTGGGCGCGCACGAGCGACGCCACCAGCGCCGCGGCGGCGAGGGCGAACGCATGGCTGCCCAGCACGCCGCTGCCGACGATGTCCTGCAGGAGGCCGGCGCCGTAGCCCATCAGCACCAGCTGCCAGGGCCGTACCCGCCACAGCAGGGTCAGCACCGCCAGCAGGAAGAGGTCGGGCGCCGGAACGGGCGCCAGCAGGGCCGAAAGGAAGCCTTGCGCCACCAGGAGGATCAGGTAGAAGCTCACGAGGCGCACGGGCACAAGTCTACCGAACAACCCCCGGCCGCCATGCAAGCCGAGGCTCCGCCGTTGTCACTCCCAGCCACGGGGGAGGGCAGCGGGCGCAGGATCCGCATTAAGCTCCGGCATGGCGATCCTCCTCATCCACGGCGGCGCGGGCAACATCTCGGAGCGCTACACAGGCGCGTACGAAGCAGGACTGAAGGCGGCGGCCGCCGCCGGCGAACGCGCCCTCACCGGACCGAATGCGGGCGACCGGACCCGCGCCCTCGCCGCCGTGCTGGCGGCCGTCACGAGCATGGAGTCGAACCCCGAGGCGTTCAACGCGGGCGTCGGTGGCGCCCTGACCCGCGACGGCACCGCCGAGCTGGACGCTTGCGTGATGGTGTCGGACGGCGGCCCAGGTGAAGGGGGCAGGCCCGGGGCCGTGGCCGGGGCCGTAGCCGGGGCGGTGGCGGGCGTGACGAACACGCCCAACCCGATCCTGCTGGCCGACCTGGTGCGCCGCACCACCCCGCACGTGCTGCTGATAGGGGCAGGCGCCGAGGCGCTGGTCGAGGAGCCCGTGGGGAACGAAGCCCTGATCACCGAGAAGAGCCGCGCCGCCCTCGAGCTCTGGCGAATGGGCGCTACCGAGCGGGTCGAGCAGCCCTCGGCGGGCGGCCCCACCGGCTCGAACACCGTGGGCGCGGTGGCGCTCGACGACGAGGGGAACCTCGCGGCCGCCACGAGCACGGGCGGGCGCACGGGCCAGTGGCGCGGCCGCGTGGGCGACGCGCCGCTGCCGGGCCTGGGCACCTACGCCGACGAGCTGGTGGCGGTGTCGTGCACGGGCAAGGGGGAGGCGTTCATGGAGGCGGTGACGGCCGGCAAGCTGGCCGCCGCCCTGGAGGCCGGCGCCACCCTAGAAGAGGCCCTGCGCTCGGCGTTGGCTGGCGTCGCGCGACGTGGAGGCGACGGCGGCATCATCGCCGTCACGCGCGATGGCCAGCTGGGGGTGGCGTTCGACAGCCCCCACATGGCGTACGGCGTGGTGGCGCCGGGCGTTCACGAGACCGGAGTGGCCACCGCTCCCTTCGTGCGGGTGCAGCGGCTGGGGTGAAACGCAGGCGCGCCTGGGGTGAACCGCGCGTCGCCGGTACGGTTGCGCGAGGCCCCACGGGTGCCACGCCCTACCCTCGTCCATGGCGATCCTGATCATCCACGGCGGCGCCGGCAGCACCCCCGACGAGCTGGTACAGGCCTACGAAGACGGCCTGCGCGAGGCCCTCGACGTCGGCTACGCCGCCCTTACGGAACCCCCTACGAGCGACGTGCCCCGCGCCGCCGCGGCCGTGCTGGCGGCCGTGACGGCCATGGAGGCCAACCCGGTGGCGTTCAACGCGGGCGTGGGCGGCGCCATGACGCGCGACGGCACCGTCGAGCTCGACGCCTGCATCGCCCTCTCGGATGGCAGCGTGGGCGCGGTGGCGGCCGTGCGCAACACCCCCCATCCCGCGCTCCTGGCGGACCTGGTGCGGCGCACTTCGAAGCACCACTTGCTGGTCGGCGAGGGCGCGGAGGCCCTCGTCACCGACCCGGTGCCCAACGAGGCGCTCTACACCGAGCTGAACCGGAAGGGTCTGGAGAAGTGGCGCCGGCAGCAGGAGTCGACGCCCACCCGCCCCGCCCTGCCCGGGGCGCCCGGCTCGAACACCGTGGGCGCGGTGGCGCTCGACGACGAGGGGAACCTGGCCGCCGCCACGAGCACGGGCGGCCTCGTGGGCCAGTGGCGCGGCCGGGTGGCCGACACGCCCTTGTTCGGGGTCGGCACCTACGCCGACGAGCGGGTGGCGGTCTCGTGCACTGGCGACGGGGAGGCGGTCATGCGCGCCCTCACGGCCGGCCGCCTCGCGCAGGCCCTCGAGCGGGGCGACGAGCCGGAGGCCGCCCTGCGCGCCGCGCTCGACGACATCGCGGCGAAGGGCGGTCGCGCTGGGCTCATCGCGCTGCAGAAAAGCGACACGCCGGGAGGCGTCCTGATGGTCGGCTTCACGAGCGATACGATGGCCTACGCCATCCGGAGCCCGGAACTTGACGAGGCGAGCGTGGCGAAGAAGGCCTCGGTGCGGGTATTCCGCACCGGGTGACCGCTGCCTACTTCCCGAAGATGTCGGGCAGCTCCTCGAACGCCACCAGCACCTCGCGCGGCTTGCTGCCCTGGTGCGGGCCCACGACGCCCAGCCCCTCCAGCGAGTCCATCAGCTTGCCCGCGCGCGCGTGCCCCACGCTGAGGCGGCGCTGCAGCCGCGAGACGCTCGCCTGGCCCTCGTTCACGACCAGCTCGGCCGCCAGTCGCAGCTTGTCGTCGTTCCAGTCGACGAGGCCCGAGGCGTCGGACTCGTCGGGCGACGGCGGGTCGAAGTCGGCGCCGTACGCCTCCACGAAGTCGTCGTCGAAGTACTGGCGGCGCAGGAAGTCGGCGAGGCGCGTCGTCTCGCGCTCGCTGACGAACGGCCCCTGCAGGCGCACGGCCTTGGGCAGGCCCGGCTGGTAGAAGAGCATGTCGCCGCGGCCCGTGAGGCGCTCGGCGCCCATCGAGTCGAGGATGGTGCGCGAGTCGTGACCGCTGGAGACGGCGAACGCCATGCGCGCGGGCACGTTCACCTTGATCAGGCTGGTGAGGATGTCGACCGACGGGCGCTGCGTGGCCAGGATCAGGTGCATGCCGGTGGCGCGCGCCATCTGCGCCAGGCGCATGATCGCCGACTCGACCTCCTTGGGGCTCGTGATCATCAGGTCGGCGAGCTCGTCGATGATGATCGTGATGAAGGGCAGCGGCGGCAGGTCCAGCTCGACGGCCTTCTCGTTGTACTGGTCGAGGTTCTTGGCCCCCACCTTCGACATCATCTTGTAGCGCCGCTCCATGTGCGAGACGGCGCCGATCAGCACGCCCGCGGCGTCGGCCGGGTTCGTCACCACGGGCCGCAGCAGGTGCGGGATGCCGTCGTAGGGCGTCAGCTCGACCATCTTCGGGTCGACCATCAGGAAGCGCAGCTCGGTGGGCAGGAAGCGGTAGAGCAGCGAGCTGATGAGCGTGTTGACCGCCACCGACTTGCCCGAGCCGGTCGAGCCGGCGATGAGCAGGTGCGGCATGCGCGTCAGGTCGCCGATCCACATCTCCCCTTCGATCGAGCGTCCCAGCACCACGGGCATGCGCGCCTTCGAGCGCCGGAACTCGCCCGACGCGATCGCCTCGCGGAAGTGCACTACCTCGGGGTAGGCGTTGGGCACTTCCAGGCCGATGACGCTCTTGCCGGGGATGGGCGCCTCGATGCGCACCGAGCCCACGGCCATCGCCAGCGCCAGGTCGTCCGACAGGTTGGCGAAGCGGCTGATCTTCTC
>CAZVCT010000022.1:0-30127 GCA_964625655.1 uncultured bacterium | reverse complement strand
GGGTCGTACCGGCGCCGGAACGGCGAAGCTCCTCGCCAGGGAAGGCGCCAACCGGGAACGCTGCCTGCAGCGTCCCCGGCTCGAAGATGGCCCAGCCAGCGCGCGGCCGAGCGATCCGGGACTCTCGCTCGCCGCGCGCCCCGGGCTCCCCTGATACCGGAACTGCTACGCCCGCCCGCTTCCCCTCCGGTGGCGCCACTTCCGGGCTCGCTGGGTTGGCGCGTGCCCTGGAAGGAGCCTCGTACGTTCTGGCCTCGCTCTCACCGTGCCCCGCTTGCGAAGAGCGCGGCGCGGGCCCGGGCGGCGTCTGCGCCGCCTGCGCCACCTCGCTCCGGGCAGCCGTCGCTTCCCTGCCTGCCCCTACCGGCGACGCGGTGTGGCTGGGCCCGCACGCTGGCGTGTGGCGCCGGCTCGTACACGCGCTCAAGTACCGCAGCGCGGTGCGGTTGGCGCCGACCCTCGCCGAGCTGCTGGCGCTTCGCGCCGCGCGCTGGGGCTGGCAGCCCCAGCTGGTCGTGCCGCTGCCCACCGCCGCCTCGCGGCGCGCCAGGCGCGGCTACGACCAAGCGGCGGTGCTGGCGCTCCACCTCGCGCAAGCCCTGCGGGTCCCTTGTCGCGAGGCGCTCGAGCGCGTGCGCGACACCCCGAAGCTGGCGGGTCAGGGGCGCGCGGCGCGTGGCGCGAGCCTCGCGGGCGCCTTCCGTTCCCGGCACGTTCGAAGCCTGCGCGTGCTGCTGGTGGACGACGTCCTGACCACCGGCGCCACACTACGGTCGGCCCGCGCCACCCTGCTGGCGGCGGGCGCCACCGAGGTGCGCACGGCCGTCGTCGCCCGCACGGCCATGCCGCACGAGGACGAAGGCTGAAGCGAGTTTCGGAGCCGCTGTTCGTAACCGTGACATCGCGGTTCTTACTCGCTCCGCTCGCAACGGCGGCGCTCGTCTACTTCCGCCTACTCAGACAGTATCGACTTCATCTGCTGGTAGATGATCCTGGCCGCGCGCCGCGGATCGAAGCGGTAGAGCAGATCCATCAGCTTAGCGTCACGCCCGACCAACACGCGGAAGGCGTCACGCTCCATGGCGTCGACGATGATGCGCGCCGCCTCGGGGGCGGGCGTCATCGGTGGCACCTTGGCCGAGCCGCCGCGCATCTTCTGCTCCATCTGCTCCTGGTAGGAGCCGAGGCCCGAGTTCGCGGCGATGTTGGTCTCGATGGCGCCCGGGAAGACCACCGTGACGCGCACGTTGGTGTCGGCCAGCTCCGACCACAGTCCCTCCGTGAAAAGCTTCACAGCCGCCTTCGAGGCGCCGTACAACGTCTGCCCCGGCACCGGCAGGAAGCCGCCCATGCTCGAGGTGTTCACGATGTGCGCCTCGGGCCGTGCCAGGAAGTGCGGCAGGAACGCCTTGGTGAGGTACACCACGCCGTAGAAGTTGACGTTCATGACCTTCTCGATGACGTCGTAACCCAGGTCAGCGACGCGAACCATCGGCTGGATGATGCCGGCGTTGTTGATGATGCCGTCGACGGCGCCGAAGCGCTCGATCACGAGTCGGGGCAAGGCCTCCGCGCCGGCCCGGTTCGTGATGTCGAGTTCGAAGAGCGCCAGCTCTGCGCCGCCGCCTGCCAGCGCGGCCGTCTCCTCCAACGCCGTCTCGTTCAGGTCGACGGCGGCCACCTTGGCACCCTTGCGCAACAGGAGGAGCGTCAGTTCGCGGCCCATGCCGCTCCCGGCGCCGGTAAGCACGATGGTCTTGCCTTGGACTCTCATGCGTCGATTGTGGGGGAGAACGCCGCTTCGCGCCACGGTATTTCGTCCTTCTGATGAGCGTCGGCTTCCTCGGCGTCACCGCGCCCACTCTGATGCTGGTGGCACGGTCGGATTACCGCCCCTGTGGCGCAGGCTCAGAGCCCGAAAGCCGCCAGCGGCACGATCTGTTCCAGCGTGCCTTTGTGCTGCTCGACCAGCGCGCGGTTCTCCTCGGGGACGTCCGTGATGCTTCCGCGCATCACGGCGTTCCCGGAGCCGCTTACGGCGTTCGCCAGGTTCACGTGAGCTACGGGTAGCCCCGCGGCATCGAGCACCTGCTGCCTCACCCAGCCGTACTCGGCGAGCGAGAAGCCGGTGGCGTTGAGCGCGTCGACCTGCGTTCGCTTGGCGGTTATCAGGAGGTTGATGACGTCGCTCCAAGCTCCGGCTAGATCGGAGAGGTTCATGTCGCGCTCGCCGCGCTCGATCTCCTCGTACCGCTCGGCCAGTTCCTGCGCTCGGCCCTTGAGCGTGTCGAGCATGCTCCCGGTGGCGTTCATGTAACGGGACACCTGCTCCTCGCTGAGGACGCCATCGGCCGGTGCGCGGAAGGCGGACTTGTTCCTCACGTTCGCCTCCAGGGCCTCGAGCTTGCCGAGCTCGCGGACCGCTAGCACGGTGCTGATGTACGGCTGCGCGACGCGGTAGCCGACGAACCCGCCCCCCGCGATAAGGAGCGCGAGGACGGCAAGGCAACCTAAGACGAACGGCTTCTTCACCGGACTACTCCGAGCGGTCGTGTCGACATGCTGGCTCCTCCTGACCGGTCCGGCCACGCGGCGGCCGGATGCGGTCGACTCTGCTCTGCAACAGGCTTGAATCAGTTCCTATGTGTTACCACGCCGCCAACGGAGCGGGGCCGGAGGCCCGGCAGCGTGATGGCCCGACGATCGGCCTCGGGCCGCACCGTGTGACCGGGCTCCCGGCAAGCCGACGCTTCCGGATCGAGACTGCCGGTAGGTGGAGGTGCAAGGTGTGGTTCGCGGCGTTCAGGTTCTTGGTGAAGAAATACAATTGGGTGCACAACACCATCGGAGTGATCGGCGGCATCCTCTTCGTGATCGGTAGCGCGCTCTTCCTGGCGGACAGGAGTACGGCCGCCGGCATCCTGTTCATCGCCGGCTCCAGCGGGATGCTCCTCGGCAACGTCGGCCAGATGATCGCGGATTATCAGTGGGAGGCCTGGCAGAAGGAGCGGTGAGCCGCGTGATGGCCGAGGCGAGCGCGCCGCCCCCAACACGCTCACCCCGCTATGGAAGACGTTCCGCGACTTCAGAGCGTCGCGATGCTGGCGGTGACGATCCCTACGATCGCGCCCACGACGACCTGAGGGTAGGTGTGCCCCAGCAGCGTCTTGAGGACCTCGGGCTTGAACCCCTCGTCGAGCAGGTGCGCCAGTTCCTTCACCAGGTCGTTGATCAGCTCGGCGTGGCGTCCGGCGGCGCGCCGGATGCCCGTGGCGTCGTACATGACTATCGAGCCGAGCACGGCCGAGATGGCGAACGCGGGGCTGCCCCAGCCGTGCAGGATGCCGAGACTGATGGCCAGGGCCGCGACGGCGGCGCTGTGGGACGAGGGCATGCCGCCCGTGTCGAGCATGCGCTCGGGCGCCCAGCGGCGCTCTGCCAGCAGCACCAGCATCACCTTCAGCAGCTGCGCCACGACGGTAGCCGCCAGGGCGGCCATGAGCGGGACGTTGCTCGTCAGCTCGGTCATGCCGCCCGCCGCATCCTTGCCGCCGTCAGCGTGTTGACGATCACCATCACCACCGTCATGGGCCCCGTGCCGCCCGGCATGGGCGTGAGCCAGCCCGCCACCGACTCGACGGCGTGATCGACGTCCCCGACGATGCGGCCGTCGACCCGCGTCAACCCGATGTCTATGACGGCGGCGCCGGGCCTGACCATCTCCGGGGTGACCAGGCGCGGGCTTCCCGCGGCGGCCACCAGGATGTCCGCTCTGCGCGTGACGGCGGCCAGGTCCTGCGTGCGCGAGTGAGCGACGGTGACGGTGGCGTTACGCCGCAGCATCAGCGCTGCCAGGGGCTTGCCGACGAGCTCGCTGCGTCCGATGATCACCGCCTCCTTCCCCGCTATGCCCACACCGTAACGGTCGAGCAGTTCCACCACCCCGAGGGGCGTGGCCGGCACGAGGCCGTCGCGACCGCTCCACAGCAGGCCCACGTTGCGCGGGTGGAGGCCGTCGACGTCCTTGCGCGGGTCGATGGTATCCAGCACGCGGCGCGGATCGATGGCCGGTGGCAGCGGCAATTGCACCAGGATGCCGTCCACGCCGTCGTCGTCGTTGAGGCGGCCCACCAGCTCGAGCAGTTCCCGTTCGCTCGTGTCGGCCCCCAGTTCGAAGGACTCGGACGCCACGCCGGCCCTGCCCGCCAGGCGCTCCTTCGAGCGGACGTACGAGGCGCTGGCGGGGTCGTCGCCGACCCGCACGAAGCTCAGCTTCGGAACGTACGGCAGAGCAGCCACGTCGGCCCGCAGCCGCTCGATCAGCTCGGACGCCAGCAGCTTCCCATCCAGCCTTACAGCGGCGCCGTCAGGCCCCATCGCCCGCCTGGTCGGCGCGGCCGGGCGCCTGACGCAGCACCTTGGCGAGGACGCCGTTCACGAACCGCCCCGACTCGTCGCCGCCGAACTTCTTCGCCAGGCGCACGGCCATCTCGATGGCCACCTCGGGCGCGTCGTCGCCGTAGCGCATCTCGGTCACGGCCAGCCGGAGCACGTTCAGGTCGGTCTGCGACATCTGCTGGAACGTCCAGCCCGTGATGGAAGCGGCCAGGTGAGCGTCGAGCTCTTCGCGGTTCTCGTCGTAGCTCTTCAGCAGGTGCTCGGCGAAGGCCAGCGTCTCGGGGGTGATCGGTTCACCGTACGGGCTGTCTTCGGGATCTTCGCTCTCCTCGGCCATCTCGTCGCTGATGGCGCGCCAGACCTCGAGCAGCGGTTGGTCGCCGCGGTCGGACTGGAAGAGGGCGCGGAACGCCAGTTCGCGGGCGCGCCGTCTACCCACGCGTGGGCTCCTCTTCGGGCAGTTCGACGTCCTCCACGGCCACGTTCACGCTTCTGACCTGCAGGCCGGTCATGGACGCCACCGCCTCGCGTACCGCCTTCTGAGCGGCCAGCGCCACCTTGGGGATGACCTTGCCGTAGGAGACGGCCAAGGTGAGGTCGACCCAGACCTCCTCGCCGTCGCGCTCCACGGCGATGCCGCGCCCACGTCGGCCCCCCAGGAACTCGCCGACGCGAGCCGGGGGCTGGATCGGGCGAACGCCTTCGACCTCCTCCAGCGCCAGCTGGACGATGCCGTATAGGACGTCCGGAGAGATCGCCAGGTCCGTGTTGTCGGTCATGACATCCTCCGGGCGATGAAGTTGGTGTAGACGGCGCCCCGCCGGAAGAAGGCGTTGTCCAGGACCTTCAGGTGGAAGGGGATCGTGGTCTTCACCCCTTCGATGACAGTCTCCTTGAGTGCTCTCTCCATCCGGGCGATGGCCTCCTCCCGAGTCGGCGCCCAGGCGATGATCTTCGCCACCATGCTGTCGTAGTTGGGCGGGATGCGGTAGCCGGCGTAGACGTGCGAGTCGACGCGGATGCCTGGGCCGCCCGGCCAGTGTACGTCGGAGATCGTCCCAGCCGAGGGACGGAAGTCGTGGTCGGGGTCTTCGGCGTTGACGCGCACCTCGATGGCGTGCCCCTCGATCCGGATGTCGTCCTGCTCGAACGACAGCCCGTGGCCGGCCGCCACGCGCAACTGCTCCTGCACGAGGTCGGTGCGGGTGATCATCTCGGTCACCGGGTGCTCGACCTGGATGCGCGTGTTCATCTCGGAGAAGTAGAAGCCGCCGTTGCGATCGACGAGGAACTCGCAGGTGCCGGCGCCGCGGTACTCGATGTGCTCGGCCAGGCGCACGGCCGCGTCGGCGATGCGCTGCCGCAGTTCGGGGTCGAGGGTGCTGGGACCTTCCTCCAGCACCTTCTGGTAGCGGCGCTGGATCGAGCAGTCGCGCTCGTACAGGTGGACGACCTTGCCGTGGCCGTCACCGAACAGCTGGATCTCGATGTGCTTGGGCTCCTCGAGGTACTTCTCCATGTACATCTCGGGGTTGCCGAAGGCGTTGCGCGCCTCCTCCTTGGCGTTCATGAACTGGCGCTCGAGGTCGGGCATGCTCTGCACGACGCGCATGCCGCGGCCGCCGCCGCCCGC
Source organism: uncultured bacterium (assembly GCA_964625655.1). GTDB lineage: Bacteria > Deinococcota > Deinococci > Deinococcales > Trueperaceae > JAAYYF01. Next base: position 24,096 of record CAZVCT010000022.1, on the reverse strand, counting down.
CGACGCCTTGAGGATGAGGGGGAAGCCGATCTCCTCGGCGAAGCGGCGCGCGGCCGCCAGGTCCTCGAGGGGGGAGCTGCCCGGCGTCACCGGCACGCCGGCCTCGACGGCCAGGGCGCGCGCTGCCGCCTTGTCGCCGATGCGGCGGATGCTGTCGGGCCGCGGGCCGATGAAGACCAGCCCGTGCTCCTCGCACATCTCGGCGAACTCGGCGTTCTCGGCCAGGAAGCCGTAGCCGGGGTGGATCGCCTCGGCGCCCGTGACGAGGGCCGCCGCCAGGATGTTGCGCACGTTCAGGTAGCTGCCGGACGCCGGCGGGGGGCCGATGCAGATGGCCTCGTCGGCCAGCAGGACGGGCAGCGAGGTCTCGTCGGCTTCGGAGTAGACGACGACCGTCTTGACGCCGAGCTCGCGCGCGGCGCGCAGCACGCGCAGGGCGATCTCGCCGCGGTTGGCGATGAGGATCTTGCGGAACGTCTTGTTCACGTCGGGAACCGTCACGGGGTGCTCGATGATGGCGCTCAGTCCGGCTCGATACGGAAGAGCACCTGGCCGTACTCGACGGGGTCTTCGTTCGACACCGCCACCTCGCGGATCGTCCCCGTCACCTCGGCCTCGATCTCGTTCATCAGCTTCATCGCCTCGATGATGCAGAGGACGGTGCCGGGCTTCACGCGGTCGCCGACCTTGACGAACGGCGCAGCGTCAGGCGCAGGGGCTGCGTAGAAGGTGCCGACGATAGGCGCCAGCACGTCGACGTAGTTGGCGTTGGCGGCCGGCGCGGCCTGTGCGGCAGCGGGCGCATCGGCCGGCGCGGCCTGCGTGGCAGTAGCCGCCGCCGCGGGCGCGGCCTGCGAGGCGCTGGTCATGACGGGAGTTGCCGCCACGACGGTCTCCGCGCCACGCTTGACGCTCAGGCGGTAGTCGCCCGTGTCGTAGCTGAACTCGCGGACGTCCGACTCGGCCAGAGCGGCCAGCAGCTTGCGAATCTCCTTGACGTCCATCAGGCGCGCCCCAGGTAGTCGCCGGAGCGGGTGTCGACGCGGATCGTCTCCCCCTCCTCGATGAACAGGGGCACGTTGACGGTGGCGCCCGATTCGAGCCTGGCCGGCTTGGAGCCGCCCGACACCGTGTCGCCGCGCACGCCGGGGTCCGTCTGGACGATCTGCAGCTCGACCACGGTGGGCAGCGTCACCTTCAGCGGCCGGTTCTGGTAGTAGTCGACCGTCACCTCGGTGTTCTCCTTGAGGAAGCGGGCACCGTCGCCGATCTGGTCGCGCGTAAGCGTCGGCTGCTCGTACGTCTCGAGGTCCATGAACGTGTACTGGTCGCCGTCGGCGTACAGGAACGACATCTCGCGGTACTCGATGAAGATGTCCTGCAGCTTCTCGGTCGCGTTGAACGAGCGCTCGACGATGGAGCCGGATTCGAGGTTCCGGAACTTGGCGACCATCTTGGCGCCGCCACGCCCGATCTTCTGATGTTGGTAATCGACGACCTCCCAGAGGCCGCCGTCCATCTCGACCTTGGTTCCGGTCCGTAGGTCAGTAACGCTGATCATCGCTTTCCTCCGAGGTTCCAAACCGCGCCGCGCACCACGAGGGCGCCTGGCCGAACGCGGGAGCTGGGTTCAAGACGGCACAATCTTAGCATCCGCCGCCAGCGCGTCAGGGGCGCTCAGGTCGAGTACCGTCGGTTCCAGATCCGCCTTCTTCAGCAGCTCGGCGTAACGCTCGGGCGGCAGCTCGCCCTCCGCACCCTCCATGGCGACCAGGCTGGCCTCCAGCAGGTTCGTCCCGATGCTGCGCCCGTTGAAGCGCGGGGTGGTCGTGACGAGCGAGGCGACGTTCCGGCGGCGCATGAACTCCAGGTCGGCCGGTGTGGTGGTGTTCGTCAGAAGCACCTTGCCCGACAGGTCCTGCGGGGCGTGGCGCTTGATGAAGTGCCAGTCGCCTGCGAGCACGTCGGCTTCCCGGTAGTAGCGGCCGAACCTGTCGCCCTTGGGTTCGGCGTCCTGCGCCGCGCCCAGGGGGTAGAGCCAGTGGAAAGGCACCTGCCTGATAAGGGGCAGCGCGAAGTGCGCCAACCGCTCGAGCGTTCGCAGTTCGCGGATGGGCACCGGCAGCCCGAGGGAGAACACCAGGTCGCCGAACATCACGCTGCGCGCTGCGCGCGCCAGCTCCTCGGCCATGCCGAAGCGGTCGACGGCCGACACCATCAGCACGCTCTTGTCGGCCAAGCCGAGCCGCGGCGCCATCGTGCGCACCGCCAGCCGCTCGAGCGATTCCTTGAGCCCGGCGCCGCACACGGCCGGGGTGCGCTTCGCGGCGCGGGCGATGCGGAGCGCGTCGCGCACGTAGTAGCGCCGCCCACGGATCGCGAAGTAGAGGTCGAGCCCGCCCAGGCCGAAGGCGTCGACCTTGCCGTCGAGCTCGCGGATGAGCGCCACCGCCCGCTTCACGTCGCCGTTCACGCCCAGGCGACGCAACCGGACCTCGCGGCCCAGCAGCTCGACGACCTGGTCGGTATCGCGTGAAGACGAACCCAGCGAGACGCTTACGACATCGATCACGGACGAAGAGTATCACCGCCGCCGTCGGATCCTGTCACACCGCGGTCGTTCAGGCCAGCTGCTTGGCGTACCACTCGAGGAGCGGCCTCGCGTCGATGGCGAAGCGGTAACCGAGTCGCTCCCAGAACCGTTTGGCGCGGGGGTTGTCGCCGTAGATGCTGGCAAGGAGCCGGCGGCTGCGGCCCCTCAGGCGGACCTCCAGGTCCTTGGCGCAGGCCGTGCCCACGCCGTAGCTCTGCAGGCCGGGCCGCACGAGCAGCAGGTTGACCGTGGCGTCGCCCGGGTCCGGGTAGTCGAGCTTGTAGTCGAGGTAGCCGGCGACGGGCGCCCCGCTCACCGGGTCGGTGGGGCAGCCCGCGGCCCGGGCGACGCCTTCGTCCTCGTCGTCCCACAGCACGAGCTCGACGAACCGGCGTGGGTCGGCCAGCGCGGTCGCCAGGTCCGTGGCTACCTCCTGCGCGGTGGGCTGCGGCATCGAGATGATCTCGAAGTAGGCCGGCGTGGCGGAGTAGAGGTCGTGGACCAGCGGAGCGTCGGCAGCGGAGGCTGGACGCGTCCGCACCGAGACGAGGGTCGGGAGCAAGGCTTTCACCCCTTCGGGCGTGGGCTTCTCCGGAGAGGGAGCGTACGCGGTATCTGAATACGCGGCATCTGTAGCCGTGGAAGGCACGAGGCGATTGTACCAACCCTTCCCCCGAAGGTTCCGTGTCGCGTGGCGGAAGTAGCACGAACGTCTTGCGGAACCCGCCCGATTTGTATAGGGTGACGGATGCTTATGGCCGCGAAAGCGAGCCTACGGGGGCTCATGCCTCCGCTCGAGCCGTAGATGGAGGAGCCCTTGTCAGAGGTCGCGCGCGGCGATGCAACCATACCGGACACCCGTCCGGTGCGTGATGCGTTCGCCAAGGCTTACCAGTTCCGCCGGGCAGACGACGCCGTCGCCGCCGGGATGCACCCGTTCTTCAAGCCGATCGCCTCGCAGCGCGGTGGAACGGTCCAGGTCAACGGGCGCGAGATGGTGATCACGGGCTCCAACGATTATCTCGGCCTGACCCAGGACCCCCGCCTCAAGGAAGCTGCGCGCCGCGCCCTGGACGGCTTCGGCACGAGTTGCACGGGCTCCCGCTTCCTGACCGGCACCCTCACCCTGCACGAAGAGCTCGAGGCTCGCCTCGCGACCTTCTTCCGCAAGGAGTCGGTGCTCACCTTCTCGGCCGGCTACCTGGGCTGCCTCTCGGTCGTCTCGGCCCTGGCGGGCCGCCACGACGTCATCTACTACGACCGCGAGAACCACGCCTCGCTCTACGACGCGGCCCGGCTCTCGTACGCCACGCTGCGCAAGTTCGAGCACAACGACCTCGAGCACCTCGAGAAGCTCCTGCAGCTCGACGAGGGGCGCCCCGGCGGACGCATCATCGTCACCGACGGCGTGTTCTCGATGAGCGGCCACATCGCCAACCTGCCGGGCCTGGTGGCGCTCAAGCAGCGCTACGGCGCGCGCCTGATCGTCGACGACGCCCACGCCAGCGGCGTGCTCGGCGCGGGCGGGCGCGGCACGGGCGAGCACTTCGACCTCGAGGACGAGGTCGACGTCATCGTCGGCACCTTCTCGAAGTCGTTCGCCTCCGTCGGCGGCTTCATGGCCGGCGACCGCGAAGTGGTCAACTACGTCAAGCACCACGCACGCCCCTTCATCTTCACCGCCGCCCTCCCGGCCATGCAGATGGCGGCCGCGCTGGCGGCGCTCGACATCATCGAGAACGAGCCCGAACACCGCGAGCAGCTGTGGCGCAACGTGGCGCGCCTGCGCGACGGCATGAACGAGCTGGGCTTCGACACGCTGGGCTCCACCACGCCCATCGTGCCGGTGCACGTCGGCCCCGACGAGCTGGCGATGGCGTTCTGGAAGGGCCTCTGGTCCGAAGGCATCTTCACCACCCCCGCGCTCCCGCCTGGCGTGCCGGCCGGCCAGGCCATCATCCGCACGAGCGTCAACGCCAACCACACCGATGCGCAGCTCGACCGGCTCCTGGAGGCGTTCGCCCTCGTCGGCCGCCGTCTTGGCGTCATCTAGCGCGTAGCCGGCGTGCTACGCATCGACCGAGCCGAGACGCGCCGCGAGCTGCGCAGCTTCGTCCTCTACCCGTACCGGAAGTACCGTGGCGACGCCAACTGGGTGCCGCCACTGCGGATCTCGCAGTTCGAGCTCCTGGACCCGAAGAAGAACCCGTTCTGGCAGCACGCGCGCGGCACCTTCTACCTGGCGCGGCGCGAAGGCCAGGTGGTTGGGCGCATCGCCTGCATCGACGACGACCTGCACAACGCCACTCACGGTGACGACCTCGTCTTCTTCGGCTTCTTCGAGGCCGAGGACGAGGAGGTAGCCCGCGCGCTCCTGGAAGCCGTCGAAGACGAGGCGCGCGCCCTGGGCCGCACGGCCGTGAGGGGCCCGGCCAACCCCACGATGAACGACGGCGCCGGCTTCCAGATCGACTCGTTCGACCAGAAGGCGTACGTGATGATGCCGCAGAACCCCCCGCACTACCCGGCGTGGGCGGAAGCGGCGGGCTACGAGAAGGTGAAGGACCTGTACACCTTCCACCTGAACAACCAGGGCAGCATGCCAGAGCGCCTGCAGCGCATCGTCGACCGCACGCGGCAGCGCTACCAGCCCGTGGTGCGCACCGCCGACATGAAGCGCTTCGAGGAGGAGGTGCAGCTACTGCAGCGGATCCACACGGCCGCCTGGGAGAAGAACTGGGGCCAGGTGCCCTACACCGACGCCGAGATCCGCCACCTCGCCAGCGAGCTGAAGATGATCGTCAACCCCGAGATGGCGCTCTTCCTCGAGTACCAGGGCGAGCCCGTCGCCGTCTGCATCGCCATCCCCGACCTCAACCAGGTGCTGGCGCGCTTCGACGGGCGCCTGCTGCCGACCGGCATCTTCCACCTGCTGAACATGAAGCGCACCATCGACCGCGCCCGCCTCGTGATGCTCGGGGTGCTGCCCGAACACCGTAACCGTGGCTTCGACCTGGTGCTTATCGACGAAGTGATGCGCCGGGGCCACTCCCAGGGCATCCGCGAGGGCGAGCTGGGCTGGACGCTCGAGGACAACCACGCCATCAACCGCGCCATCGAGGCGTCCGGCGGCGTGCGCAACAAGACGTTCCGGATGGTGCAGAAGGAGCTGCGGACCGAACCATGAGGGCCGTGCAGGCGGTGCGCCTCCTGCTCTCGGACCTGTCCGCCCTCTTCGCTCCCAGGCACACGAAGAGCTGGTTCCTGATCCTCGCCGCGCTCGTGCTGCAGGCGGCCTTCTGGTACCTCGCCACCCCCGGCCCCGCGCTGCTGCGGTTCGCCGTCCCCGACCCGCTCACGGCCGCTGCCACGGTCGGCTGGTCCCTCGTCTTCCTCCTGCTGCTGCCGGCCCTCGTGTACCGCCTGGTGGTGGGGCGCCTGGACGGCGCGGGCCTGCGCTGGGGGGACGCGCGGTTCGGCCTGAGCGCGCTGCTCGGGCTCGCGGTCGTCGCGGTGCCGCTCATAGCGCTCGCCTCGTCCGACCCGGCCTTGGCCAGCGCCTACCCCTGGCCGGGCGCCTGGGCGGGCGAGAGGATCGGCAACCTGCTGCTCTGGGTCTTCGCCTACTTCCTCTACTACCTCGCCTTCGAGGCGTTCTACAGGGGCTTCGTGCTGCACGCGGCCTTGCCCCTGGGCGTGGGACCCGCCCTCTGGCTGCAGGCGATCATGGCCACGCTCGTGCACCTGGGGAAACCCTTGCCCGAACTGCTGGCGGCGGCGCCCGCCAGCCTGCTGTTCGGGGTCATGGCGCTACGCAGCCGCTCCATCCTCTACCCTGCTCTACTGCACCTGGTCATCGGGGTTACGCTTGACGTCATGGTGCTGTACCGGAACGGCCAGCTGCACTGGTGAACGGCGGCTGCCGGCGGGCGAGGACGAGGCGATGAAGGTACTGGTAACGGGCGCACACGGCTTCCTCGGGAGCCACGTCACCAAGGGGCTGCTGGCCGCCGGCGACGCGGTCCGCGCCCTCGTCTCGCCCTGGGGCGACCTGCGCAACCTCGAAGGCGACCGCGCCAACCCTCTGCTGGAGGTCGTCCGCGCCGACCTCACCGACCGCGCCTCCCTCGAGGGGGTGTGCGAGGGGGTCGATGCGGTGGTCCACGCCGCCGCCCGCGTCGCCGACTGGGGTCCGTGGGAGGCGTTCGAACGCACCAACGTGCGCGGCACGGGCGCGCTCCTCGACGAGGCCGTCGCGTCGGGCACGCAGCGCTTCCTGCTCGTCTCCAGCGTGGCCGTGCACCGCTACACCGGCTTCCGCGACGCCGACACGAGGGCGATGGCGCGCGACAACCGTTCCAGCCCCTACGCGTACTCGAAGATCCTCGCCGAAGACCTGTTGATGCGCACGCGCGGCATCGAGCCCGTCGTCGTGCGCCCCGGCCTCTGGCCCTTCGGGCGCTTCGACACGACCTTCGGGCGGGTGGCGCAGGCCCTGCAGCGGGGCACGCTGCCGCTGGTGAAAGGCGGCGAGGCCGTGCTGAACACCGCCTACGCCCCCAACTTCGCGGTCGGCGTGCGGCTGGCGCTGCACCGCCCCGAGGCAGCGGGCAGGGTGTACCTGATCGCGGACGAAGGCATGCCCAGCTGGCGCGAGCTGTTCGCCGAACTGGCAGCCCAGGTCGGCGGCAGGCCGCCGCTGCTGAGCCTGCCCGGGCGCCCCACCAAGGCCGTCGCCAGCGGCGTGGAGGCCACCTGGAGCACGCTCTTCCCGCGCTCCGAGCCGCCCATCACCCGCTACCGGGCCGGCCTCATGGCGAAGGACGCGCACTTCTCCATCCGCCATGCGCGCGAGGAGTTGGGCTTCCAACCCAAGGTCGGCTGGCGTGCGGCGCTGCGCATCACGGTCGACCAGCTGGCGAGCGGCACCGCGCGCAAAAGCGAGGCATGAGCAGACCCCTCGTCTTCTTCGCCACCATCGCAGCGGGCGGCGGCCACGTCGCCACGGCCAGGGCCCTGGCCGAAGCGTTGGAGGCCGGCCACGAAGGCCGCTTCGACGTCAGGGTCAGCGACGTGATGGCGGAGTTCGGCTTCGAAGCCCTCGACGCCCGCCACAAGGCGGGCTGGCTCGCGCTGCTCGAACGGCCCACGCTCGTGCGCCTGGGCCAGCGCGCTACCGATGCGGTGCCGTGGCTCTCGCGCGCAGCGCAGAACGCTCTGCTGGACGGCTTCGCGAAGGAGGCGGCACGGCGCCTCGACGAGCTGTCGCCGGCCCTGGTCGTGGCGAACCACGGCTGGCTGGCCACCGCGCTCACGCGCGCCCGCTACCGCTACGGGATGCGCTCGCGCCTCGCCATATTCGCCACCGAACCGTTCGACGCCAGCGCCCTGTGGGCAGAGCCGCAGGCCGAGGCGATGATCGCGCCGAGCGCCGCAGCGCGCGACGACCTGGTGCGCCTGGGCGTGCCGGCCGACAAGGTCCACGTCCTGGGCTACCCCGTGCGGGAAGCCTTCCTCCGCCCGCCCCCGCGTGAGGCGGCACGCGCGTCGCTGCAGCTGGGCGACGAGCCGACCTGCCTGCTCAGCCTGGGCGCCGAGGGCGTGGCGGGGGAGGCGCTCGGCATCGCCCAGGCCCTCGCTGCTAGGGGCGTGCGGCTGCTGGCCGTCGCGGGGCGCAACGAGCGTCTGCGTGAAGCGTTCGAGGAGCTGGCGCGCGACTACCCGAACGTGATCCCGTTCGGCTTCACAGACCGAATGCCCAGCCTGCTGGCGGCCGCCGACGTCGTGGTGGGCAAGGCCGGGCCAGCCAGCACGATGGAGGCGCTGGCCGTCGGCCGACCTCTGATCGTGACGGCCTACGCCGGCCTGAACGAGGAACGCGTGGTGCGGTTCCTGCTCGACCGCGGACTGGGCAGCTACGCTCCCGACACTGCGCAGGTGGTGGCGGCGCTGGAGCGGTGGAGCGGCGTGGCCGCGCGGCAGCGCGCCGCCGAGGCCGCGGCCGCCCTCGACTTCCCGGCGATGAGCGGGCGCCTGGCGGCCTTCCTGGCGAGCCTGGCGGACGGCCAGCCCCTGCCCGCACCCGCTCCGCCCTCGGGCGCGTTCGAGGCCACCCCCACTTCCACCTTCACGCGGAGGAGCGGCGGCCTGCGTAGCACGGAGCGGCAGGAGCCTCATGGTGGCTGAGCTGATCATGGGCCGCTCGGAGGCGGTGGCGAACAGCCCGTTCGTTTCCGAGGCAGAACGGCGCGCCTTCGCACCATGCGCGTAGCGATCCTCGGCAAGCTCGAACCGGTGGACGGAGTGGCCGTCTACACGCGGCAGTTGCAGACCCGGCTCGACGCAGGAGCCAATGCGGACGCCGGCGCAGGCCGCAGCGCGGACGGCCGTGCAGAAGGCCGTTCAGATCGCCGTTCAGATCGCCGTGCAGGAAGCAGCGCAGAAGGTAATGCCACCATCATCCACTTCGCCCCGAAGGGCGCTCCCCCCGAACCCGGCACGCGTGGCCTTCCCTACCTCGTTCGCTCCGCTGGTTACACGGTCCCGGCGCCCGGCGCTTCCAGGGCCCTGGAAGAGGCACTGGAGGAGTTCCGCCCCGACCTGATCCACGCCCAGCTGACCACCAGCCCGCTCGACCTGCTTCTGCCCAGGTTGGCGCGGCGCATGGCGATCCCGCTGGTCGGCACCTTCCACCATGGCTGGGACTACCGGCCCACCCGGTTCGGAACCTTCAGCCGGGCCGTGTCACGGACGTACGCGCCTGCGCTGGCCCGCTACGACCGCGTCATCGTGTTCGGCGGGCGCCTGCGGCGCCACTTCGCATCTCTGGGGGTGCCTGAAGAGCGCATCGCCATCGTCCCCAACGGGGTGGACGCCGAGTTCTTCTCCCCTGGCCCGGAGCCGCGCCCCACGGGCGCCGGCCTGCGCGTCACCTACATGGGACGCATGACCCCCGACAAGAACGTGACCGCGCTGGTCGAGAGCTTCGCCGCGTCGGGCCACGCGGGCCTGGTGCTGCGGCTGGCGGGTTCGGGCCCGCTCTACGACGGCCTGAAGGCGCGCTTCGCGTCCGATTCACGGATCAGGTGGCTGGGCTTCGTCTCGGGCCCCGAAGCGCGTCGCGACACCTGGCGGGGCTCCGACGTCGTGGTCCTGCCCAGCCCCATCGAAGGGTTGAGCCTCAGCCTGCTGGAAGGCATGGCGACGGGCAACCTGCCGGTAGCCACGGACGTCGGGGAGCATCACGACGTGCTCGAGGGGGTCGGGCGCGTTCTCGACCCGTTGCGGATCGAACGCGACCTGCGCCGGGCGTGGGACTGGCTGGCGGACAACGCGGAGAGCGTGCAGGAGGCCGGCCTTCGGGCCAGGGAACGGGTGCTGGAGAAGTACCGCGCCGAACAGCACTGGGAGAAGCTGCTGGGCCTGTACGACGAGCTACTGGGCGGCACCGGATGACGGTCCGCCATGACCACGCGGCACGCCGTCCTTCGCCCGCGTGAGGATCAGGAACCCGCCGAGCATCGGACCGAGCAGGAAGACGCTGTAGTACGTGATGAGGCGCCACGCCAGCACGGCCGCCGGCCCTGCCTCGCCGCTACCCTGCTTGATGAGCAGGCCGCTGAGCACCAGTTCGAGGAAGCCGCTGGCGCCGGGCGTCGGCACGAACGTGCTCAGGACGGCGATGACCGTCTGACCGGCGAGCGCCAACCATACGCCGAGGTCGACCCCCAGGCCGACGAGCAGGAAGTGCAGTATCAGGAAGAACGCGACCCATGCGGCCGCGCTCAGGGCCTGGATGGTTACGTGCTGCCCGATGGACGCCGCCGCGAAGGTCCGGCTGCTGCCGACGATGCCCTCGACGAGGCGTATGCCGGCGCGTCTGAACCTGAGCAACGGCCCGCGCAGCATCAGCCTGACGAGCGCCAGCAGCCACGGGACCTTGAACAGCAGCACGTAGGCGAACGCTACGGTCAGGACGATGGACACGATCCCTATTACGAGCCAGGGCAGGGTCGTCGGGTAGGCCCCGAGGGCGTACAGGCCGACGAGCGAGATGGGCATGGCCCATGCGTGGAACGTGGTGTCGGACGACATCGTGGCCAGCGCCGCCGCCCACGCCCGTCCCGCGTCCACGCCCTGCAGGTCGAGGGAGAGGGCCACACCGGCGAGGTTCCCGGTCCCACCCGGCGTCACCGCCGCGCTGAACATCCCGATCACGTGGGCGCGGACCGCGTGCCTCAGCTTCAGCCTGGCGCCAAGCAGGCGGCAGATGTACACGAGCCGCAAGGCCGACAGCACGAACGATGCCCCGAGCATCAGGACGGCGAGTAGCAGGTACGCGGGCTGTAGGTCGCCGACCTTCAGCAGCGCCCGCGGACCGCCCAGGCTCCACAGGGCGAAGCCGAGGCCGACCAGGGACAGCGCGATCGATACGAGAAGGGCCCTTACGACTGGTCTGTTCATGCGGCAAGCCGGGCAGCGCCACCTGCGAGGGGTGCTGCGCGGAGGGTACAGGTTACAACTTACGCTTACGACCAACGCGCGTGCGGCGATCCCGAAATGGTTCGGCTTCCCGGGCCAGGTGGAACGGGCCGGCCTCCCCTCGGCGCATCGGGCTCGGACGCCCCGAAGGGCATCGGGCCGCCCCCTGTACACTGGTTGGCGTGACGACTACCGGGCGCCTCGCGCTCCGCAACCTCTTCCGACATCCCTGGCGCAGCGTCGCGACGGTACTCGGCATCGGCCTGGGCATCGCCGCCGTTCTGACCACGTTGTCGGTGGGCGCGAACGTCGAGGCGAACCTGCGGCAGGCGCTGCAGGCCGCGGCTGGCAAGGCCGACCTGCTCGTGACGCCCGGCGCCGGCGGGCGCTCCATCTTCGAGACCGAGCCGCTGCTGAGCGAAGTGCGCGCCCTGCCCGACGTGGCGGCCGCCTTCCCCGTCCTCTCGACCCGCGCCGAGCCCGAGCGCTCCGACCCCGAGGTGGAGCGCGCCATCATCCCGGGCGTCGACAGCGGCTTCCAGGTGCAGGGACGCATCACCGAAGCGGCCGACGACCTGCCCGCCACCCTCTCGGCCGGAACGCTCCCCGCCGAGGGCTCGGTGGGCATCGCCATCGCGGACGGCTTCGCGGAAGGCCGCGATATCGAGGTCGGCGACGTCGTCGAGTTCCTCTTCTCCAGCGGCCGTCACGCCCTTACCGTCACGGGGCTGCTCGACGACGCCGTCGGCATGGCCAGCACGAACGGCGGGCGCGTCGGGCTGATGCACTACGCCGACCTGCAGCAGGTGCTCCACCTGGGCGGCCGCGCCTCGCACTTCGAGGTGCAGGCCGTGGCGCCCGAACGGGTCGACCCGCTGCAGGCGCAGCTCGAGGAGCTGGCGGGCGACGGCTTCGCCGTCACGTACCCGGCCGGCAGCGGGAACTTCACCTTCGGGATCGTGCAGACCCTGCAATCGGGCCTCAGCGTGCTGGCCGCCACGCTGCTCGCGCTGGGAGCCTTCCTCGCCTACAACACCTTCATGGCGTCGGTGGTCGAGCGGCGGCGCGAGTACGCCCTGCTGCGCACCATCGCGCTGACGCGGGGCGGCGTCGTCCGCCTGGCGTTCTACGAAGCGCTGGCCCTGGCCGTGCTGGGGGTCGTGGCGGGCCTCCTGCTGGGCGTCGCGCTCTCGTGGCTCATGAACTACCTGAACTCCGTGACGTTCGGCTACGACGTGCGCACGCTCGTGCTGCCCGTCGGCAACGTGCTCGTGGCCAGCCTGCTGGGCGCCGCGGCCGCCCTGGTGGCGGGCGTCCTGCCCGCCCTGGCGGCCTCGCGGACGCCGCCGATGGCGGCGATGCAGGGTGTGGACGCCGCCGACGAGCCCCGCTTCGTGTGGCTCGGCCTGCTGCTGGTTGTCCTGGGCCTCGCCGCCGCGCTGGCCCCCTGGGAGGGCGCCTTCGCGATCGTCGCCACCACGATCAGCCTCGGGCTCTTCTTCGTCGGCGTCTCGCTCGTGGCCCCGGCCCTTCTGCGTCCGGCCACGGCGCTGCTGCGCGGGCCCCTGACGCGGCTGCTGGGCCCGGCCGGCCGGCTGGGCGCGGCGTTCGCCGAGCGCAACGCTTCGCGCAACGGCGTCGCCATCGGCACGGTGGTGGTGGGAACCGGGCTCGTCATCGGCGTCGGCAGCATGGTCGCCAGCACCAACCAGGCGATCGCGTCGTGGGTCGAGACGACGGTGGTGGGCGACCTCTTCGTCACCTCCCCCGTCTCGTTCCCCGACGACTTCACCGAGCGCACCGAAGCGCTGCCGGGCGTCGACGTGGCCAGCGGCGTGAAGATCACGGCCGTGCGCTTCCTGCAGGACGAGCAGGACCGCCGCGGCCGCGCCGTGGCGCTGGTGCTTGTCGACCCCGAGCGGTTCGAACCCGAGACCGGCTTCGGGCGCTTCCAGTACATTCCCGGCGAGGGCGACGACCTATCCACCTACCTCGCTCTGCGTGCCGGTCAGGTGCTGGTGGCCAACACCATGAAGGACCGGTACGGCCTCACGACCGGCGACCAGATCGAGCTGCGCACCTCCGAGGGCTTCCGTTCCTTCGAGATCGCCGGTGTCGTGGTCGACTTCACGGGCGGCGGCGAGACGGTGGTCGGCAGCATCGAAGCGATCGAGCTCTTCGGCGGGGGCAACCCCGACCTGTACGTGGTGACGATCCACCCGGGCGAGGAGCAGGAGGTCGTACGCGAACGCATGCTGGCCGAGTTCCCGAACCTGGGGCTGGACGTCACCCTGAACCAGGACTACCGGCGCAACATCCAGGAGATCTCGAGCCAGGCGTTCGCCACGACGCGCGTCCTGCTGTTCATCGCGGTGCTGGTGGCGGCCCTGGCGGTCGCCAACACCCTCGGCATGAACCTCGTCAACCGCGGTCACGAGATCGCGGTGCTGCGCACGCTGGGCCTCACCCGCCGCGGCGTCAGAACGCTGGTCATCTCGGAAGGCGTGGTCGTCGCGCTGCTGGGTGCGCTCATCGGCATCGGCTTCGGCGCCGCCCTGGCGCGCGTGATCGTCACCGGCGCGGGCGCCATCACGGGCTTCCAGCTGGAACCGGTCGTGCCCGCCTCCCTGGCCCTGATCGCGTTGCTGGCGGCGCCGGTCGTGGGCCTTCTCGCCGCGCTCTTCCCCGCCCGCCGCGCCGCCAGGCTGTCGCCCACGCGCGCGCTGGCCTCTTGGAGTGAACATGTCTGACAGCAGCAGCACGGCCGTGCGCGCCGTAGAGGTCGAGAAGAGCTACCGTCTCGGAGAGCAGACGATCCGCGCCCTGGGCGGCGTCAGCCTGGAGGTCGACGCCGGCGAGTTCGTGGCCGTCATGGGCCCCAGCGGCAGCGGCAAGAGCACGCTCCTCCACCTCCTGGGCCTCCTCGACACCCCCGACGCCGGCAGCGTCGAGATCGGCGGGCGCCCCACGGCCGGCCTCGACGACGACGAGCTGACCGCCCTGCGGCGCGACCAGCTCGGCTTCATCTTCCAGAACTTCGAGCTCATACCGAACCTGAGCGCCCGCGAGAACATCCTGCTGCCGGCCGAGGTGGCCGGTCGCCTGGACGAGGCGGAACGGGAACTGGTGACCATCGCCGAGGAACTGGGCATCACCGACCGCCTCGACCACCGACCCCGGCAGCTGTCCGGCGGCCAGCGGCAACGCGTGGCCATGGCGCGCGCCCTCATCAACCGCCCCGTGGTGGTGCTGGCCGACGAGCCGACCGGCAACCTCGATTCGAAGACGGGCGGCGAAGTGCTGGCGCTGCTGCGGCGCGGCGTCGACGAGCTGGGGTGGACCGTCATCATGGTGACCCACGACCCGGCCGCTGCCGTCACGGCCGACCGGATCGTGTTCCTGCGCGACGGCATGCTGGCTGGCGAGACCGACGCGAAGGCGCCGGACGCCCGGCAGCGCATCGACGGCTTCCTGGCCAGCTGATCGCGGATGTTCGTCCGTCTCGGTGACCTAGTGTCGCGTTACCCCAGGCTGGTGCTGGCCGCCTGGTTCGTGCTCGTGGTCGGCTCCCTGCCTTTGGGGATGCGCTTGGGCGAGGTCCTAACCGGCCAGCCCGAGGCGCCCGGCACCGGTGACGCCGCCGTCGTGCGACAGGTGCTCACGGAGAGCTTCGCGCTCGCCGAGGAGGACGCTCTGGTGGCCGTGGCGCATGGCGGCGGCACGCCGGGCGACGGCGTGTGGGCGGCCGGCGGCACGGCCTACGACGCCGAGCTCGACGACCTACGGGGCCGGCTGGCCGTGATCGACGGCGTGACGTACGTGCGCGACCACCGGGACGCGACGGGCCTCGACCTCCTCGACGAGGAGGAGAACTTCTCCGTCATCCAGATAGGCCTGGACGTCGAGGGGATGAGCGAGGGGAAGGACGTGGCTGCCAAGGTGCGGGCGGTGCTGCGCGACGCCGAAGGCCTGCGCTTCGACGTTTCGGGCGGGCCCGCCACCGTCATCGAGCTCGAGAAGGTGAGCGAGCGCGACGCCAGGCGCGCCGAGTTCCTTGGCCTGCCGATCTCCCTCCTGATCCTGCTGGTGGCGTTCGGCGCCATCGTCGCCTCTGCCCTGCCCCTTCTGAGCGCCGTGACCTCGATCTCGGTGTCGTCAGCGCTCCTGTTCCTGCTGGGCGGCGTCTTCGAGTTCGCCGTCTTCACCGAGACGATCGTGACGATGCTCGGGCTGGCGACGGGTATCGACTACGCGCTGCTCATCGTCAACCGCTTCCGCGAGGAGCTGCGCTCGACCTTCGACGCCCGGAAGGCGGCGGCGCGCACGACCGCGACAGCGGGCAAGGCCGTGGCGTTCAGCGGGCTGACGGTGATGGTGGCCCTGAGCGCCCTGCTGGTGCCGCCCGTCGACTTCATCCGCTCGATCGGGCTGGGCGCCATGGTGGTGCTGCTCGTCAGCGTCCTCGTCGCCGTCACCGCGGTGCCGGCCACGCTTGCACTGCTGGGGCACAGGATCAACTGGTTGCGCGTGGGCGTGCGCGAGCCCGGCCTGCGCAGCCGCGCGTTCTGGCGCGCCCGGGCGCTGCAGATCATGAAGCGGCCCCGCCTGTGGGCGGTTGCCGGCGTCTCGCTGCTCTTGTTGCTGTCGCTGCCGGCGCTGCGGATGCAGGTGGCCGACCCGGGCGCCCGCGGCCTGTCGGAGGCCACCGAAGCGCGCCGTACCCTCTCGGCGCTCGAGAGCCTCGGGCTGGAGGGGCTGCTCAACCCGTTCGACGTCCTGGTCGACTTCGGACCCGAGACTTTCTACCACCCGAGCCGCGTGCGCCAGATCTCGCTGCTGTCACGCGAGCTGAGCGAACTGCCGGACGTCGCGAACGTGGTGTCGCCGTTCGCGCTGGAGGGCATCCCGCGCCTCTTCCTCTACCAGTATTACGCGAGCCCCGAGACGGCGCTGAACAGCGAGGTGGCGCCTCTGGCCCGGGCCACCATCAGCCAGGACGGGCGCTACGTGCTGCTCCGGCTCTTCCCGTTCGGCGCCCTCACGCCTGCCATCGGCGACGCGCTGCACACGGCCATCGAGGAGCGGGTTGCCGCCAACGGCCTGACGGCGCGGATCGGCGGCGTCTACGTCGAGGGGACCGAGTGGACCGAGGCGCTGTACGCCTACTTCCCGCTGGCGCTGGGGCTGGTGGCGCTGGCCACCGCGATCCTGCTGGGCATCGCCTTCCGGTCGCTGCTGATACCGATCAAGGCGGTCGTGATGAACGTCCTCACCGTCGGAGCTGCGTTCGGCGTGCTGACGCTCGTGCTGCAGGACGGGGTGATCCACAAGCTGTTGGGACTGGGGCCGGTGCTCGGCTACATCGACACCTCGGCGCCGCTGTTCATCTTCGCGATCGTCTTCGGGCTGAGCATGGACTACGAGGTCTTCCTGATGGCGCGCGTCCACGAGGGGCACGAGCGCGGCCTCTCGGACCGCGACGCGGTGGCCACGGCGCTCTCGACGACCGGCGGGGTCATCACGAGCGCCGCGGCGGTGATGATCACCATCTTCGTGCTGCTCATGTTCAGCCACGTCGAGCTGATCCGCACGCTCGGGCTCGGCCTCAGCGTGGCGGTGCTGCTGGACGCGACGCTGGTGCGCCTGGCGCTCGTGCCGTCGGTGATCCTGCTGGCGGGCCGCTGGAACTGGTGGCTGCCGGGGCGGCGCGCCAAGGACGACTGAGCCTCAGCGCAACACGCCGTCCACGAGGGTGGACGGCTCCAACCCCAGCGTAGCGACGCCGGGCGCCTCGAGCCGCCAGCCCCCTGCCAGCGAGACGCTCAAGCCGCCGATGCCGGCCGACGCCGACTGCACCTGCGTCACGACGGCGGGCCCAAGCTCGAGCGCGTTGAAGCGGAACGTCAGCTCGACCTCGGCGGCGGCGCCGGCCGGCAGGTCCACAGGGCTCAGCGATGCGGTGGCTGCGGGCGCGCCGCCGACGGCCAGGCGCACCTCGGGCACGCTGACGCGGTAGCCGATGATGCCCGGGTTCGTGAGACGCCCGCGCACGGTGAGCGCCACGCTGTCGACGGACTCGAAGCGCAGCTCGCTGCCCGCCAGCTCGAAGCCGGGGGTACGCAGGCCGGCGGGTCGCTGCAACTCGCCGCGCGCCAGCGTGAACTCGGGGAAGCGCTGCGGGGTGCCCAGCACGTCGATGGTGATGGCGGCTTCCAGCCGGTACGGGGTGGGGGTGCCGCCGACGAACGAGCCGATGCTCTCGAGCAGCGCCGGAGCGGCGCCCAGGGGCACGAGGACGTCCACCAGGAGGGTCGAGCGGCCCCGGGCGGGCACGTCGACGCCACCCCGGAAGGTGGCGGTGGCGGCGCGCGCGTTGCCGATGAACAGCGAGCCGTCGAGGCCCGACAGTTTGATCTGGATGGCGTTCGGGTTCTCGACCTCGAGCGCGAGGCGGAAGAGCGCGGAGCCGTCGCCGACTCCCGGCGGGTCGATGCGCACGAAGCCCGTGCGTTCGGTGTCGACGCTGAAGGTGGGCACGGACAGGACGTTGGCCGACGGCACGCACGCGGCCACCAGGGCCAGCAGCGCGAGCGGTGCGAGGCGCCAGGCGCGCGCCACACGACTCCGCTTCAGGTTCCGGTACTTCTGCACTCTCGCCTCCAGGTTCGCAGGATGCCCCATCGTATGACGTCCGCCAGCACGTCAGGGTCGGCCCGCACGCTCTCGGTATGATGCCCCATGCCCGAGTTGCTTACGCGGCGTTCCGGCGCCGTTCTGATCGTCACCCTGTCACGCCCCGAGGTACGCAACGCCCTCTCGCGCACCCTGCGCGCCGAGCTCGAGTCGACGTTGCGGATGGCCGAAGACGACGACTCCGTCCGCGCCGTGGTCCTGACGGGCGCGGGGGAAGCGTTCTGCGCCGGGCTCGACCTGGCCGAGCTGGAGGCCAGCCTCTCGTACCCCAGCGAGCGCCACCGCGAGGACTCGCGTGCGCTGGCCGACCTGTTCCTGCGGATGGTGCGCTTCCCCAAGCCGCTGGTGGCCGCCGTGAACGGCCATGCGGTGGCCGGCGGCGCGGGCCTCGTGACGGCCTGCGACGTTGCCGTCATGGCGGAAGGCGCCCGCATCGGCTACACGGAGGCGCGCATCGGCTTCGTGGCCGCGCTCGTGGCCGTGCTGCTGGTGCGTCAGGTGGGCGAGAAGCACGCCCGCGACCTGCTGCTGGGCGCACATCTGATCCACGCCGCCGAGGCTGAGCGCATGGGGCTCGTGAACGAGGTAGCGCCCCAGGACGCGGTGCTGGAGCGTGCCCTGGAGCGTGCCACCCGCATGGCCGCGAACGCGCCGGGCTCGCTGCGGCTGACGAAGGCCCTGCTGGCCGGAGTGGGCGCGCAGTCGCTCGAGGACGGCATGCGCTGGGCGGTCGACGTCAACGCCCTGGCGCGCACGGGTCAGGAGCTGCAGGAGGGGGTGCGCGCCTTCCTCGAGAAGCGCGACCCGTCGTGGCGCGCCTGAGCGGTAGCGACCGCCGTGGTGGCGGACATCGCGGCCGGGCCAGCGCCGGCGAAGCGTTGCGACCGGACTGTTGCGGTCCGGACCAGCGTGGCAGTAAGATGCGCACGATGTGTAACTTACACATAACCTGCTCGGGTAGCCGATGAAGCGCCGCGTGCTCCTGCTCTGCGGCGGCATGTCCGCCGAGCACGAGGTGTCCCTGGCCTCGGCGCGGTCGGTGCTCGAAGCCGCCGGCGATCTGGACGTCAAGCCTCTCGTCATCGGACGCGACGGGGGCCTCCTGTCGCCCTCCGCTTCGCGCGCCGCCCTCGGCCTGCCGGGCCCCGGGGGCCCACGGCCGGCTGACGAAACGTCCGGCGCGTCGAGCGGCGCCCCGACCACCACGGACGGCGCGCCGAGCCACGCGCCAGCCACCCTCTCGCTCGCGGAGGCCGCCGCCGAGTTCGACGTCGTCTTCCCCCTCCTCCACGGCCCCTTCGGTGAGGACGGGCGGGTGCAGGGGCTGCTCGACCTGCTGGGCCTCCCATACGTCGGCTCGGGGGTGTTGGGCAGCGCCGTCGGCATGGACAAGCTGACGATGAAGGCCGTCTTCGCGGCGCATGGCCTGCCGCAGGTGGCGTACGCCTCCGTCACCCGCTCCGAGTGGGCGACAGGTCGGGGCGCGGTGCTGGACCGCCTGACCGACCTGGGCCTACCGCTGTTCGTGAAGCCCGCCAACCTCGGCTCCAGCATCGGCATCAGCCGCGTGGACGACGAGTCCGACCTGCCGGCCGCCCTGGAACGGGCGCTGGAGCACGACCGGCGCGTCATCGCGGAAGCGGCGGTGGCGGGCGCGCGCGAGCTGGAGATCGCCGTGCTGGGCAACGACGAGCCCGAGCTGAGCCCGGTCGGCGAGATCCGCTACGGCACGCAGTTCTACGACTACGACGCCAAGTACACGGACGGCGGCGCAGAGCTGATCGTCCCGGCGACGCTCCCCAGCGAGATAGAGCAGCGCTTGAGAAGCCTCGCCCGCCGCGCGTTCCTGGCCGTGGACGCGGCCGGCCTGGCGCGCGTCGACTTCTTCTTCCGCGAGGCGGACGGCGCCCTCTTCCTGAACGAGATCAACACCATCCCCGGCTTCACGCGCCACTCGATGTACCCGCTGCTGTGGCAGGCGGCCGGCCTCTCGTACCAGGCGCTGATCGACCGCCTCGTGCAGCTGGCGCTCGAGAAGCGCTGACAGCCTGCTTACGCCCCCGGCGCGGAGCGCTGCTATACTCTGCCCCAACGCCAGATCGTTAGGGAGACCGCAGCCACTCACCTCGCTCGACAGACGCAGCCGCCCGGGACCGCGCCAGGATCCCAGCCAGAGGTCCGCAGGCCCGTCGACGACCTCGCGGGCACCCGCGTGCTCATACTGAACGCCAGTTACGAGCCGCTGCACGTCTGCTCCGTGAAACGCGCCGTGACACTGCTGATGCATGAGGTGGCGGAGCGTGTCGAGGACACCGACCGCGTGCTGCGCTCGCCCAGTTCGGTCTTCCCCGTCCCCAGCGTCATCCGCCTGAAGCGCTTCGTGCGCGGGCCGTTCCGGCAGCGCGTCGCGTTCAACCGCAAGAACGTCTTCCGGCGCGACGACCACCACTGCCAGTACTGCGCCCGCCACACGTTCGACCTGACGCTCGACCACGTCATGCCGCGCAGCCGGGGCGGACCCACCACGTGGGAGAACGTGGTGGCGTGCTGCAAGTCGTGCAACGCCCGCAAGCGCGACCGGACGCCCGACGAGGCGAACATGCGCCTCCTGCGGCAGCCTTACGCGCCGCGCTTCATGTTCTCGAGCGCCTACGGCGTGATGCCCGACATCGATCCGATCTGGGAGAAGTACCTACCGAGCCACAAGGGGCGTTGAGCGAGACGGCCGCCTCGGCGCGTCAGCTCGACGCTCGACGTCGCTGAGTAGGCGCGTCAGCTCAACGCTTGGCGTCGCTGAACAGACGCGTAAGCAGCATGTTCAGCACGCTGAGCACCAGCGCACCCAGCACGGCTCCTCCGAAGCCGTCGATCTGTAGCGGGGTGATGGCGCCGGCGATGAGCAGCGCCACGGCGTTCACGACCAGCAGGAAGAGCCCGAGGCTCAGCACCGTGAGGGGCAGGGTCAGCAGCACGAGGATCGGCCGGACCACGGCGTTCACGAGGCCGATGACCGCAGCCGTGATCAGCAGCGGACCCAGGCCGTCCTGCGGCATGTGCAGGCCGACCCCCAGTTGGACGGTCAGGTAGAGCGCCAGCGTGATGAGCGCCCAGCGGATCAGGAGGTTCATGCCACGGATTATACGCGCCCTTTACACCGGCTCCCTGAGCAGCACGGGAAGGCGCTCGCGCGTCTGGAAGCCCAGGGAAGCCAGGATCTCTATCAGCTTCGGGTCCTTCGACGGCAGCGACGCCTCGACCGCCCCCAGCGGGCTGGCGCCCGACAGCTCGTGCAGCAGCGACAGGACGAGGCGCCGCAGCATCTCGCTGTCGTGGCGCAGCTCCTGCAGGACGCCCGCGCCGTCGAGGCCGTAGGTGGCGTCGACGCCACGCCGCCTGGAGCTGCAGAAGGCGTAACCGACGGGCTCCTGATCGAGCGTCTCGCGCGCCTGGAACCAGAAGTCGGGCCGGAACGGGCCGCTGCGCCGCTTCAGGTACGACCAGGCGGCGTCGCTCGGCGCCTGCCCTTCGCAGCGGCGGTAGAGGTCGCGGAAGGCGCGCTCCTCGTCCTGCGAGTACGCCTCCAGCACGAGCGGGGTTCCCAGCGGCGGGACCTCGCTCAGTTCGAAGCGCATGTTCGTCAGGCGGTCGCGCGTGAAGCCGAGAGGCGCGAGCGCCTCCGTCAGTTCGGCGCAGCGCCCCTCCGGCAGCAGGTGCAGCGGCAGGCTCGCCGCCTCGTGCGGCACGTCGGCCAGCAGGCGCTTCACGAGGTCGGCGAGGGCTTCGGGCTTGCCGGAGTGCCAGACGCTGGTGAGGGTGACGGTCCGGGCCGAGTCGCTGGCGGGCGACTCGCGCAGGAAGGCGCCCGCCAGCGGCGCGCCCTTGTCGAACAGCACGAAGCTGCGGGCGGCATCACCCGCAGGGTCGCGCAGGCGGCGCTGCAGCTTGAGCGCCAGACCGCTCGGGTCGGCATGGCCCGAGAACTCGAGCGCCTGCCTCATGAACCACGCCAACTCGTCGGCCGCCAACCTTCTTATCACGGGCACCAACTCTACCCCGCCGCCGCGGTTATGCTCCCTGGGTGTCCAGACCACGCATCCTGGGCGGCACGGCCAAGGGCCGCGAGCTAGAGACGCCGCGGCGCGGAACGAGGCCCAGCCCGTCGCGTCTGCGCGAAGCCATGTTCGACGTGCTGGCCTTCGAGCCGCGCGGCACCTTCCTCGACCTCTTCAGCGGCTCGGGCGCCATGGGCCTCGAGGCGGCCAGCCGGGGCTGGCAGGCCACCTGCGTCGAGCTGGCAGCGGACGCCGCGGGCGTCATCCGCCGCAACGCCGCGAAGCTGGGGCTGCAGGTGGACGTGGTGAAGGGTGACGCTCTGGCCTACGCCGACGCGAACCCCGCGGCCTTCGACGTTCTGTTCGCCGCGCCGCCGTACCCCGATGACCTGAGTAAGATCTTCGCGTCGCTGCTGGGCTCCGGCGCCGTCGCGCCGGGGGGCATCTACGCCCTGCAGCATCCGACGGGCTTCGAGATACCGGACCTGCCGGCCGCCCTGGCGGACGCCGAAGTGCGGGTGAAGCGCTACGGCAGCAACTCGGTGACCCTGGTGAGGGCGCCGCGGTGAGCAAGGTCCTTGGGTCCTTCACGCTCCCCTGAGGGTGGAACGGACCCGTCTGGAGGCCAACCCAGAGCGTTTCTACCCCGTGCTAGAGTGTTTCGTTGACTCCGCAGCCGCTGCTGCGGCCCCTGTCCCGACGCAGCCGCCGGCTGCGCAGCAGGCGAGGCCCGGCGGGTGGCGCGCGCCCAGTGGGAGCAGTTAGGTAACAGCGGCGCCCTGGCAGCGCGGAAAGGCCCAGAACCAGATGCTCGGATTCGTCCAGAAACTGTTCGACAACAACGACCGCGAGGTGAAACGCCTCCAGAACGAAGTGGTCGCACGCACCAACTCCCTCGAAGCAGAGCTCGAGAAGGTCGAAGACCTGGCAGCCGCCTACACCGAGCTGCGCCGTCGCCACCAGGAGGGCGGCGAGAGCCTGGCGGACCTGCTGCCTGACGCCTTCGCGCTCACGCGCGAATCGGCCAAGCGCTACCTGGGCCTACGGCACTACGACGTGCAGCTCATCGGCGGCGCCGCGCTCCACTACGGCCGCATCGCCGAGATGAAGACGGGTGAAGGCAAGACGCTCGTCGCCACGCTGGCGCTCGTGCTGAACGCCCTCACGGGCAAGGGCACGCACCTCGTCACCACCAACGACTACCTCGCCAGCACGGGCGCCGAGTGGATGGGACCCGTCTACCGCGGCCTGGGCCTCACCGTGTCGGTCATCAAGCACGACACCGACTCGGCCGCCAGGCGCGAGGCGTACCGCTCTGACATCACCTACATCACCAACTCGGAGCTCGGCTTCGACTACCTGCGCGACAACATGGCGTTCCGCCCCGACCAGCTCGTATTGCGGGAAGACACGCCGCTGCACTACGCCATCATCGACGAGGTCGACTCGATCCTCATCGACGAGGCGCGCACCCCGCTGATCATCTCGGGCCCCGCCGAGGTCGCCACCGACAAGTACTACACGATGGCCAAGATCGCCCAGCAGCTCGTGAAGGGCGAACCCGGGGAGGGCGAGAAGCCCGCCACCGAGGACTACTCCGCCGACGCGAAGTCGAAGGACGTCCACCTCACGGAGCAGGGGATCGAGAAGGCCGAGAAGCTCATCGGCATCGACAACATCTTCAGCCCCGAGAACATGGAGACGGGCCACATGCTCCGCCAGGCGCTGCGCGCCCGCGAGCATTACCACCTCGACAAGCAGTACGTGAAGGACGAGGCCGGCCAGATCGTCATCGTCGACGAGTTCACGGGTCGCCTCATGCCCGGCCGCCGCTTCGGCGAGGGCCTCCACCAGGCCATCGAGGCCAAGGAGGGCGTGAAGATCGAGCGCGAGAACCAGACGCTCGCCACCATCACGTACCAGAACTTCTTCAAGCTCTACGACAAGATCGCCGGTATGACCGGCACGGCCAAGACCGAGGAGAAGGAGTTCCAGGAGATCTACGCCACCGACGTCCTGGTCATCCCCACCAACAAGCCCGTCGTCCGCAAGGACGAGGAGGACGTCGTCTTCCGCACGCGCGAGGGGAAGTACAAGGCCGTCGTCGACGAGATCGTCGAGGTGCACGGCAAGGGCCAGCCCGTCCTGGTCGGCACGGTCACCATCGAGAGCTCCGAGCTGCTGTCTAAGCTGCTCAAGCGCCGCGGCGTGGAGCACGAGGTGCTGAACGCGAAGTTCCACGGCCGCGAGGCCGAGATCGTGGCGCAGGCCGGCCGC
>CAZVCT010000021.1:25185-30659 GCA_964625655.1 uncultured bacterium | reverse complement strand
GGATCAGTCGCGGATGTAGACGTCCAGCTGGGTCAGCCCGCCGCCGCTGTAGCTGCGGCCCGAGTAGTGGTCCCACGGCGTGAACGAGATGCGCAGCGTGGTGTGCTCGACGTCGTCGTCGTCCAGGCCCAGCTTCAGCGCCTGGCTCCGCCCGTCCGGCAGGAACGCCACCGCGCTCATGTCGTAGACGCCCACGGGGATGTCGAACAGGTCCTCGGAGCGGTACTGCCAGTCGGCGCCCAGGGTGAGCCTGCCGCCGCCGCCCGTTTCGAAGCCGGCCGGGGCATTCGGGGCGCCGCCGTGCGGGTACTCGGGGTCGACGTCCTTGGCCGTGAACTCGAACACGATCGGCTGGCCCTGGGTGCCGTCCAGGAGGGGCGCCACGGGTACGAGCGTGATGCGCACCGTCGAGCCGCCCGGCGCGACCGGGTAGTCGGGGAAGGCGCCGTAGTCGAACGAGCAGTAGGCGTCGGCCGGCAGGCCGCAGTACCCGAGGTCGATGGAGGCGCCGTAGTAGTCGCCGGCTACGTCGCTGGGGCGGCCGGCGGTGAGGCCCGTCAGCACCCACTGGAAGTCGAGCGTGCCCCCCACCTCGGTGTCGACCTCGGTGAGGAACAGCGGATGGAGCAACCTGGAGAAGAACTCGCCGTGGTAATCGAGGTCGACCCAGGCCTTGGCGCCGTAACGCCCTTCGGGCACGCGGATGGAGTAGGTGCCGTCGGCGCCCGTGACGGTCTCGAACGAGACGTTCTCGCCCTTCTCGTAGGTGACGCCGCGAACGAGGACGTTGACGCCGGCCATCGGCTGCCCCTGGGTGTCGAACGCCGTGCCCGTTATGCGGCCGGCGCTCGGGCCGATGCGCGGCGTGAGCCCGGGCTGCACCGGGATGGGGCTGAGGCGTGGCCCTGGAGCGAGAACGGTGCCGGCCGGCGCGGGGGGCGCTACGGGCGCGGGCGGCGCGCCGCCCGGCTGCGGCGCCGGCGGGTTCGGTGCCGGCGGCTGGTTCGCTCCGCCGCGGCCCGGGACCTTCGTCATGGGGCCGGGAGCAGCGGGAGCGCCGGTTCCCACCATGCTCAGGACGTACGCGCCCGTCTCTCCGGCGAACGCCGAGGTGACGGCGACCGTGTACGAGCCGTCGGCTGGCAGCGCGACGGTGACGTTGACGCCGAGCCCCGCGCCCGGCGAGTCGTCGACCTGGAGCAGTTCGCTGCCGTCCGGCGCCAGCAGGACGAGGAAGGGGTCGAAGTCGGCCGAGGCTATCGAGATCGTGAGGTTCTCGCCCGCGCGTCCCTCGTAGAAATGGACGTCGAAGTACTCGCCGCTCTCGAGCTGCGGGTCGCCGGGCTCGAGCCGGCCGTTCTGAGCCAGCACGAGTCCGGAGACGCAGAGGACGAGGGTCAGGGACAGGGTGAAAACGAGGCGGATGGCAGCTTGCATCTTCCCTCCGGAGGCCGCCCGCAGGGCCCCCGCCTGGAAGCGCATGAGCCGCAGGTGACGCGTATGGGGATCTCGCGCTCTGGCCGCGAAAGTGGCCGATCGTGGGTCCGTGCGTGAATATACACCCGCGGCCGCGGCCGGCGTCAGCCCTCCGGCAGGCCGCGGGCCGCCGCCTTCCGCGCCGGGGGGCGGCCCACCGCTGGCGCCCGCCCGGACCGTGCGAACCTCACTCCTCGAGCGGAGGAAGCTCCTGATCGGCGGGGGGCTCCTCGGGCTTGCCCCAGAGCAGGGAGGCGGCCACGCTGATGCCCAGGATGCTCAGGATCACGGCCAGCGAGAGGAGCGCAGGGATGTGCACCACGTCGAGCAGCAGCATCTTGATGCCGATGTAGACGAGGATCAGCGCCAGTCCGGTCTGAAGGTAGACGAAGCGGTGCACGACGTGCGCCAGCAGGAAGTACATGGAGCGCAGGCCCAGCACGGCCATGATGCTGGCCGTGAAGACGATGAACGGGTCGGTGGTGATCGCGAAGATCGCCGGGATCGAGTCGACGGCGAAGATCAGGTCGGTGAACTCGATGACCACCAGCGCCAGCAGCAGGGGGGTCGCCATGCGCACCCCGTTCTGCACGGTGAAGAACTTCTGGCCGTCGAACTCGGTGGAGATGGGCATGATGCGCCGCACGAGCTTGATGGCCGGGTTCTCGTTCAGGTCCTGCTCTTCGCCCTTCTTGCTGAACAGCATGCGCGCGCCCGTGAACAGCAGGAACGCCCCGAACACGTAGAGGATCCAGTCGAAGCGCTCGATGAGGGCCGCCCCGACGACGATCATGATGCCGCGCAGCACGAGCGCGCCGATGATGCCCCACAGCAGCACGCGCTGCTGGTACTTGAAGGGGATCCTGAAGTAACTGAACACCAGCACGAAGACGAAGATGTTGTCTACGGACAGCGACCACTCGAGCACGTAGCCCGTGACGTACTCGACGGCCTTCTCGGGGCCAAGCCAGAAGTAGAAGATGACGCCCAGGATCAGCGACAGCGATACCCAGGTGACGGTCCACAGCGCCGCCTCCTTGGGCTTGACGACGTGCGCCTTGCGCTGGAACACGCCCAGGTCGATGGCGAGCATGACGAGAACGAATGCGATGAATACGAACCAAGCCCAGAGGGGTTCGGTCACGACGGCCTCCCGTAAGGGTCTTGCCTTCGTGTCCGCCACCGGGCGGCCGATGGCCGCCGTGCTGACGATGGCGGACGCCCGACTAGCGGGCGGCTACTCCCCCTCAACAAGGGGCAATGCTACACGCTTGGCACGCAACAATCCAGGGAGCGTGACCGGCTCGTCGTTCTCAGGTGCCCAGCCCCGCCTCCTGCGCCCACCTGGCAGCGTCGCGGCGCGTGGTGGCGTTCAGCTTGCCGAGCACGTTGGAGACGTGGTTCCGCGCGGTCTTGGACGACACGTGAAGGCTGCTGGCGATCTCGGCGTTGCTCAGCCCACGTGCCAGCAGCGCCAGCACCTCGCGCTCCCGCGAGGTGAGGTCGGCGAACGGAACGGCGCCCCGCGCGCCCGGATCCGAGAAGTAGCGCCTGAAGCGAAGGGCGATCGCCTGATCGAACAGGGCTTCGCCGTTGGCCGCTGCCGCGATGGCCCGCCCAAGCTCGTCCTTCGACGACCACTTCGGCACGTACCCCTTGGCGCCGGCGCGCAGGGCATGGAACACGGATTCGTCGTCCACGAACATAGTCACCATCACCACCGCCGCCCGCGGGTCGTTGGCGAGGATAGCGGCGGTCGCCTCGGGGCCGCCGAGGCCGGGCATGCGGACGTCCATCAGCACCACCCGGGGCTGCAGCTCCTTCGCCAGGTCCACCGCCTCGCGGCCATCACGCGCAGACCCGACGACCCTGCAGCCAGGCAGCGTCTCGACCAGCAGCGAGAGCCCCTCCAGGAACAACTCGTGGTCGTCGGCCACGAGGACGGTGGTCTCGGCGTTCGCGGCGGTTGCGCCCGGGCCGGTAGGGTCGCTCGTCATCATGGTCCCGCCGTCTTCGTTGCCCACTCCCGATAACCGTGCGCACCCGCTGGTACGAGCGGCAGGCTGACGAAGAGCCTTGCGCCTCCGCCAGGGCGGCTCTCGAGCGTGGCGGAGCCCCCCAGGGCCCGCGCCGCGCGCTGCAACGATGCCAACCCGAGCCCCGCGCGCCGTTCCGGCCGCCGCCAGGCGCCCGGAAGCACGCCGTGGCCATCGTCACTGATCTCCAGGATCACATGGTGCCCGGCGTAGACGAGGCGCACGTGGCAGCGGCCGGCGCCGGCGTGACGCGCGACGTTGGCGGTGCCTTCCAGCGCGGCGCGGTAGAGCAGTTCGGCGGTGGAGGGGAAGAGCTCCCGTGGCGGGCCCGAGACCGTGAACGAGAAGTCGAGCCCGGGCCGACCGGCGTGCTCGCAGGCGGCCGCGATGGCTCGTTCCAGCCCTTCCTCGGCCAGCCGTTCGGGAGGTTCGTCGTGCACGATGCGCGCCAGCTCGCGTAGGAGCACGGCGGCTTCGCGCTTAAGGTCCGCGATCTGCTCGCGCACCTGCCCGGTGCCTACCGAAGCCTCCTCGAGGAGTTCGAGACGTACGTGGAGGTTCGCCAGCCCCGGTCCTAGCCTGTCGTGCAGAGCGGTTCGCAACGTGTTGGGTAGTCGTGCTCGGTGCCGGAAAGGTCTCGCGGGGACGGGCGCGTCTCGTGCTTCGTGGGACGTCGGATGCGGGTCCGGAGGACCCGAAGAGACGCGGTCGTGCATGTTGCCCCCGATCGTCGAGCGATGGTGCGCATCGTCGATGGAACCGAAGGCTACTCCACGCGGAAGGAGCGAACGAGGCAGCCGACACTGCGCTCCCGTTCGCCCCACGGGGCCGCGATCCGGACTCGGGGGATGCCCGGACCGCAGCCTGTTCGTTCGACTCAGTTGACGAGGAACTCCCTCACCATCTCGGCCTCCGCGCTCGCCAATGCCTCCTGGTCCGCGCCGGCTTCGGCGCTGATCGCTACCCAGCGGCCGGCGTCGAGGTTCAGCGGCACGAACACAGTGGCGCCGGGGCTGACCGCAGCCACGCTGGCGGTCTTGTCGTAGGGGGCCCGGTCCTCTTCGCCGCCCAGGTACGCCATCAGGTCCTCGAGCGTCTGGCCGGGCAGCAACCGGTACAGCTGGGCCACGCGCGCGCCGTCACCCGTGTTGTTCACCTCCCACAGGGCCTCGCCCGAGGTGACCTCCTTGGGGAACGAGCAGGCCGTGCTCGAGAAGCTGGCAACGTTCTGGCCCTGGGGCGCGTCCGCCGCGACGTCGGGTCCGCCGATCACGCGGAACGTCGAGTAGACGGGCTCCCCTTCGCCTTCGGGGTCGGCCATGACGACGTAGGTGCCTCTGCGCAGTTCGACGACGATCTCCTTGTCGGAGTGCTTCGATACCGAGAGGCCGCCCAGCGCTTCGGCGCCCTCGAGCAGCTCTTCGGTCGCGTCGGCCGTGTCGGCGCCCGCCTCGGCCCGCCGTCTTACGGCATCGTTGGCGGCCTCGAAGTCCGCGAGTTCGGTCCCGTTCGTCAGGCGGAAGAGCTGGAAGGCGGCCTTGTCTCCGGTGACGTTGAGGAAGCCGATGCTCTGGAAGCCCGTGCTGGTGACGAGCTGGGGCGTCGAGAGGCGGCCGTTGAGGAAGACGGCGTTGACCTCGGCTGCCTGTGCCACCCCGAACAGCAGGAGCGCCGTCAGGGTGACGACGACCACCTTCGTGCCGCGCCTGCGTCCAGCCTTCGGCTGTTCGCCCGGTTCCGTGCCGGCGCCACGTCCCGCGCCGTTTGCAGTGCCATGAGTCCATGTCATGTAGCACCTCCGGTCTGAAGGTGTAGGCCACCAGGCGTCCCAACGTCATGGGGCTGCGGTCCTGTACCGGCGCGGGACGGCGTCCCGGGACGCGCCTGCGGATCCGCGCAGCAGACTCGCTCGGGGGGTTCGCCGATGCGGGTTCGCCGCGGCGGCTTCGCTTAGGCGGCTTC
>CAZVCT010000021.1:0-25085 GCA_964625655.1 uncultured bacterium | reverse complement strand
GGCGGCTTCGCTTAGGCGGCTTCCCTCAGGCGGCTTGCAGCTCGGCTCTCTGGCGCCGCACCGCGACCCAGAGCCAGGCCACCTGAGCGATCGTGGCCACGACGAACGCCACCATCGCCACCGGCAGGCCCGGGAAGCGCTGCAGCGTCACGCCCACGGCCAACAGGGCGCCCGTCACGAGCAGGAAGACGACCATCGACCACGACACGGCGGCGGTGCGCCGCGTGAAGACGGCGACGCCCTGAGCCAGGTTGCGCACCACGTCGAGCGACGGCCAGAGCAGCGCCCACGCGAACCCGAGGGTGGCCAGCGCCGTCAGGTCGGCGGGCAGGCCCGAGAGGCCCGCGAACCAGAGCGTCGAGAGCGGCGTGAAGGCCACGAGGGCCGTCGCTGCCAGGAGTATGAGGGCCAGCAGCCGGGCGAAGCGGCTCAGGGCCCGGTACGCCCCAGGGCGGTCGAGCAGCGCGACCACCACTTCGTTCAGAGCGAAGCCCAGCGAGCGCAGTATGAAGAGCAGCCCGCTGGCCGCGGGCCAGACGGCCAGGGACTCGAGCGCCATGGGCATGCGCGCCATGGCGGCGCTGCCGATGGGTTGCACGATCAGCGACAGCAGGCTCGTCAGCACCAGCGGCACGAAGAACAGCGTGAACGCGCCCAGGGTGAGGGGCGGCTGCACGGCGGGCGCCCGCTGCAGCGGACCCTGCACCACAGGCCGGGCGGCGCGGGCACTGTATAGCGCTTCGACGGTCACCCCAACGGCGATGGCGAGGGTGGCGGCCACGATGCCCGGAGCGTCGAACAGCGAGGCGGTTGCGATCGAGACCACCGCTACCGACAGCAGCCGCAGAGCCGTGCCGATGCTCACGTGATGCGAGCGCCCGAAGCGGATCAGCAGCCCCTGCTTGAAGCGGCGGTAGCCGATCGCCCACGTCCAGGGCAGCATGATCTTGAGGCCGAGCCGGGCCGGCTCGATGACGCCGGCCGGCGGGTCGAAGAGCGGCACCAGCACCAGGTCGAACAGCGGAGTGAACGCCAGCAGCACGTGCAGGAGGGTGAGGGACGCGCCGAGCCACATCATCACGCGGTAGACGAGGCGGTAGGACGCGACGTCCCGGGCGAGCGCCACCGAGGCCGCCAGCAGCATGATCACCGGCGCCTCGATGACCAGCGCGACGGGGAAGACGATGCCGCCGTACGCCGCCAGGTTCACCTCGGGGTCGGCGAGGCGCGCCATCACGGCGCTCACCAGCGGCCCTTCCATCCCCATGACGGCCCAGCTGGCAGCCAGGGGCGCCCAGGTGCGGAAGACCTCGCCCAGCTTCAGGGGTGGTTCTACTACGGGTTGGATCTTCGGGTCGGAAGCGCCGCTAGGGGAGCCAGGTGACGTCGCCACTGCCAGACTCTAACGCCGGCCGGGCAGGCGCGGGGTGCCTCAGCGCGGGGCGAAGACGCAGGCCGGGCGGCCGTCGCGCATACAGGAGAGGTGGTCGAACTCGCCTCCCAGCAGGCGCGACAGGACGAGGCCGTCGTAGCGGCAGACGGCGGTGGTGGTGCGGGCCAGCTGATGGAAGACGCAGTTCACGGCGTTCAGGCGGCCGTGCTCGTCGAGGTAGGCGCCGTACCCGAGTTCGTCGAGGATCGCCGCCACCTCGCGCAGCCGCGCCTCGCCCTCGAGCCCCTCGAGACGCGGCGCCAGCTCCGCGGTGAGCTCGGCGGCCATCCTGTCTAGCAGGCGATTTAGCCCCTCGTCGCCGAACAGCTCGTGCGCGTTGCGCAGCAGCGACTCGGCCAGTTGGGCGTAATGCCGTGGGAACAGCTCGAGCCCCGCCTCTGTGAGGGTGTAGGCGCGGCTGGGGCGGCCGCCCGTGCTGCGCAGCTCCAGTACCGTCACCAGCCCGCTCTTCTCGAGCGCCCCCAGCTGCTGCTGCACGGCGTTGCGCGACACGGCCAGCGCCGCCGCCAGCTCGTCGGCCGTGCGGCCAGTGGTGCGGTGCCCCAGCAGCTCGCGCAGCAGCCGCCGGCGCGGCTCGCTGACGCCGCTGGATGCAGCCGTTGGGAGGGTGAAGGTGAGGTTCTCGGTCATGCCGTAGGTCCGGCGCCGCGGCGCCTGAAGTTACTCGGATCGGGGCCCGCCCTCGCGCTGGGTTCCGCGATGGCCACCGTCGGCATCATCTCACACCGCCCGCGGCGCGTGTTGCCGTCAGGTACCGTGCTTCCGCCGCCGTTCTCACCTCTCACCTGCTAGCCTTGCGGCATGAAACTCTCCCGATTGGTTCCCTTGGTAACGCTGCTGCTGGCGCTTCTGCTGGCTGCCTGCGCCCCGGCTGCCGGCGGCTCCGGCGCGCCGGTGCGCGCCGGCACCGACCCGATCCCGGCCGAGCGTGGGGGCACGATCGTCGTTCGCATCGACTCGTCGCTCGACGCCTTCGGCCTCGCCACGAGAGACCTGACGCCTTCGCTGTGGATCCCGAGCGGTTTCGCCTCGGAGACGGGCGACGTCGGCACGAGTTTCGGACTCGTCGACGTCGACGTTGCCGACGGCTGGGAGGTCGATCTGCGCGGGGTGAAGGTGGAGCGCCGCACGACCACGGACGTATCGTTCGGCACGAGTTCGACGACCTACGAGTTGTGGGCCGAGGTGCGTGTCAGGGTGCCCGAGGACGCCATCCCCGGCGTCTACCGCGTGCGGGGCACGCTGCAGGCGCGCGGCGGCGGCACGCAGCCGGTGGCGTTCCGCGTCGACGTCGCACCCTGAGCTGCGCCCCGAGCAGGAGGCGCGAACAGGTTCCCTGAACATTGCTCCGGAGGGCCGCTGAATGAACAGTGCCTCTGAACGGGCCCCCGGGCTGGTCGTCAGAGGTCGACGCCCTCGCGCACCACGCCGCTCAGCGTCCACCGCCCCGCCCGGGTGCCCGAACGGGCCCGTACCAAACCGACCTGGTAGCTGACCTCCTCGCCTCCCGCAGACACGACTAGCTCGACACGGGCGCTGTCGTCCACGAAGCGCGGTTCACCGGCCGAAAGCGCGTCGTGCGAGAGGAGGGGGGCGTAGAGGAGGTTGCCGAAGGCGCGGCGGAAGACCTCGTAGCTGCCCACCCGGCGCCGCATGCCGTCGGAGGCGTAGCGGTAGATGGCCGCCACGCCTGCCTCGCCGCGCCCGAACGCTTCGGCCAGCAGCAGCTCCAGCAGCGCCTCGGCGCTGGGCGCGCCCGCGCCGCCCGCCCCGTCCGTCACCGCTCCTCGGGCCGCAGGCCGATCGAGACGTACTTCGTCTCCAGGTACTCCTCGATGCCCCAGGGCCCGCCTTCGCGGCCGATGCCCGACTGCTTCACGCCGCCGAACGGCGCGTAGGGCGCCGACGGCACGCCGTCGTTCACGCCGACGATCCCGTACTCGAGCTCTTCGGAGACGCGCAGGGCGCGCGAGAGGTCGTGCGTGTAGAGGTAGGCGGCCAGCCCGAACGGCGTGTCGTTGGCGCGCCGCACGGCTTCGGCGTCGTCCCGGAAGGGCACGATCGGCGCCACGGGGCCGAAGGTCTCCTCGCGCATCATCAGGGCGTCTTCCGCCACGCCCTTCAGAACGGTCGGGGCGTAGTAGAGGCCTTCCTGGCGTCTCCCGCCCGTCACGAGCGTGGCGCCGCGCTCCAGGGCGTCGGCCACGTGGCGCTCCACCTTCGCCACCGCCTGCTCGTCGACGAGCGGGCCGATGTCCGTGGCCTCGTCGAGCGGGTCGCCCACCACCAGGCGCTCGGTGGCGGCGGCGTACGCCTCGGTGAAGGCGTCGACGATGCTCTCGTGCACGAACACGCGGTTGGCGCACACGCACGTCTGTCCGGCGTTGCGGAACTTGCTGGCCATCACCTGCGTCACGGCCTCGTCCAGGTCTGCGTCGGCGAACACGATGAACGGCGCGTGGCCACCCAGCTCGAGCGAGATGCGCTTGACGGTCGCGGCCGACTTCGCGTACAGCTCGCGCCCCACCTCGGTCGAGCCCGTGAAGCTGAGCTTGCGCACGCGCGCGTCCTCGATCAGGGCGTTCGACAGCGGCACCGGGTCGGAGGTCGGCAGCACCTGCAGGGTGCCTTCGGGGCCACCCGCCTCGAGCCACAGGTCGCCCAGCAGCAGGGCCGAGAGGGGCGTCTGCTCGGCGGGCTTCAGCACCATCGTGCAGCCCGCCGCGAGGGCCGGCGCCGCCTTGCGCGTCACCATCGCCAGCGGGAAGTTCCAGGGGGTGATGGCGAACGTCGGGCCCACGGGCTGCTTGATGGCGAAGAGGCGCTTGCCCGCCGACTGCGAGGGGAAGGCGTCGCCGTAGACGCGCTTGGCTTCTTCCGCGTACCAACCCACGAAGCCCGCCGCGTACGCCACCTCGCCGCGCGACTCCTTGATGGGCTTGCCCATCTCGCGCGCCATGGTCGTCGCGAGCTCTTCGGCGTTCTCGTTCATCAGCGCCTGCCAGCGCGCCAGGATCGCCGAGCGCTCGAAGGCGGTCGTGCGGCGCCACGACCGGAACGCCTCCCAGGCCACGTTCGCCGCCTCGCGGCCGGCTTCGGCGCCCAGGTCGGCGACCTGCGCCAGCACTTCGCCGGTGGAGGGGCTCTTCAGGGCGTAGCTGCTTCCTGCCTCGCGCCAGCCGGCGCCCAGGTAGCGGGCGCCCAGTTCGTCGATGCTCTTCATGACACGAGTCTAGCGCCGGGCCGGGGGCCGGGAGTCCGTCAGGCGCCGGGCTCCTCGAGGCGCCAGAGGTCCTCGGGGCGCTCGCGGCGCCGTGCCAGACGCAGTTCGCTGCCGTCCCACACCACCTCGGCGGGCCGCAGGCTGGAGGCGTAGTTCGACGCCATCGCGAAGCCGTAGGCGCCGGCGTGCCCGACGCTCAACAGGTCGCCGGGCTGCACGTCGGGCAGCTCGACGTCCCTCGCCAGGCGGTCGGCGTTCTCGCAGAGCGGGCCGTCGACGTCGGTGGGCGCGGCGTCGTAGGGGCCTCGCTGAGCCCCCACCTGCCTCACCGGGTGGTGGGCGCCGTAGAGGGCCGGCCGCAGCAGGTCGGCCATGCCCCCGTCGGCGATGACGTGGCGCCGCGGCCCGTCCTTCACGTGCAGCACCCGGGTCAGCAGCACGCCTGCTCCAGCGACCACGAAGCGGCCCGGCTCGAGCACGAGCTTCACCCCGAAGCGCTCCGCGAAGGCGGCGTAGGCGTCGGCGAAGGCCGGCAGCGGCGCGCCGGGCACGGCGAAGCCGCCGCCCAGGTCTGCCAGCTCGAGGCCCCCGAAGCGCTCGTACAGCGGCGTCAGCGCGGCGGTGACGAGCTCGGCGACCTCGGGCTCCGAGATCATGGAGCCGGCGTGGAGGTGGAAGCCGGCGAGGCGGCCGTCGGCGGCCACCCTCTCGGCCAGCGTGGCGGCGGCGCGCGGCGCTACGCCGAACTTCGAATGGGCCGCGGCGGTGGCGAGGTGCTCGTGGGTGCGAGGGTCGAACCCCGGGTTGAGGCGTACGAGGAAGCGTGGTGCCGCCGCTCGGGAGTCTCGCAGCGCGTCGCGCCACACGTCGTAGGCGCCGGCGCCGTCGAGGCTCACCAGGCCTACCCCTGCCTCGGCGGCGCGGCGGGCCAGCGCGGGCGTGTGACCGGGGCCGCCGAGCAGCACGTCGCCGGGGTCGAAGCCGGCGCGCAACGCGCGCTCCAGCTCGCCGGACGTGAGCGCCTCCGCGCCGATCCCCAGGCCGCGAAGGTGGCGCAAAAGCGCGCCGTTCGCGTTGGCCTTCACCGCGTAGCGCAGCAGTGCGCCCGGGAAGGCGGCGCGCAGCCGCTCGACTTGGAGCGTGACGAACGTCAGGTCGTAGAGGTAGGTAGGGGTGCCGAAGCGCTCGGCAACGCTCTCGAGAAGGTCGTCTGTGAGGCGCGGTTCCACGGCGTGCGAGGAGCGTAGCACGGACCCCGCGGGGCTCCGGGGGCGCGGCGGTTATGCTGCGCCCATGAACCGGCAGCTGCGCCGAGCGCAGGAAAAACAGGACAGTCGCGCCGAGCGCGAGAAGCAGAAGAAGAAGCAGGCCCGCAGGCAGAAGGTCGAGCAGATCCGCTCGCGGCGCCAGCAGCGCCGCATCGCAGGCGCCCGCCCGGAGGAGCCTCGCGAGGCCGTGCCGGCGTCGCAACTGACACCCGAGCAGCGCAAGAAGATGCCTGGCCGCTTCTCGGGTGGGCTGATGATCGCCACGGTGTTCTTCATCGTGCTGCAGGCCGCGGTGCCGGAAGATCAGGCCGACCTGACCAGCAGCCTCGTAGGCGCCGGCTTCTTCCTGATGTTCGGCTACTTCTCGACGCTCTTCCTCCTGAGGCGCGGCAACGACAAGGCGTTCGGCACCACCATCGCCTCGGGCATAGCGCTCGCCGTCGGCGTGCTGCTGACCCGCTTCATCGGGCCCGATGCGGGCGGCCTCGACCAGCTGTTCCTTCTGATGGTGGTCCTGGGCGCCGCGCTCTCGGTGGGCGGCGCCTACCTCGGACGCGCCGTCTTCAACGCTGGCCTGAGACGATGAGCGCTGGGGCTCCCCCCGGCCCGCGCGCACCTGGAAGCCCACCGCCCCTCACGGCCGTCATCGGCGCCATGCGCGAGGAGGTCGAGCGGCTCGAGGCCTCCCTTACGGACGCCGCCACCGACAGCCAGGGACCCTTCCGCTGGCTGAGGGGGCAGCTGGAGGGTGTTCCCGTTCTCCTGGCGGAGTGCGGCGTCGGCAAGGTGAACGCGGCCGCGCTCACGCAGGCGCTGCTGGCTGCTGGGGCCAAGCGCCTCGTCTTCACGGGCGTGGCCGGCGCCGTCGCCCCCGAGCTCGACGTCGGCGACGTCGTCATCAGCCGCGACGCCGTGCAGCACGATGTGGACGTCACGGGACTGGGCTACGCGCCCGGCGAGGTGCCCCAGACGGGCACCATCTTCACCGCCGACCCCGAACTGGTGGAGGTGGCCCAGGCCGCTGCAGCCGAGCTGGAAGGGGTGAGGGTACTCGTCGGCCGCGTGGCCTCGGGCGACACCTTCGTGGGCAGCCCGGAGGTCACGGCGAGGTTACGGCGCGACTTCGACGCCGCCTGCACCGAGATGGAGGGCGCCGCCGTCGCGCAGGTGTGCCACCGCTGGGGCGTGCCGTTCGTGATCGTGCGCTCGATCTCGGACAACGCCGACCACGCCGCAGAGGTGAGCTTCCGCGCCTTCACGGCCGTGGCGGCCGCCAACGCCGACACGGTGGTCCGCGGCCTGCTGCGGCGCCTCTCCTGAACGAGGGCCCGCGCGCCGCCTACGTCGGCGGGCCTCCAGAGATGTGCCCGCTGTGGCGTACAATGTCGGCGTTCGGGCGCGTCGTCGCCCGCCTCGTGCCTGGGCGCGCCGGCCGCGGTGGCCGCGCCCCCATGGCTCGGGGCCGCCTGTTACCGTCCACGACGCCGCCGACGGAGCCGACAGCCGCAGCGCGGCCGCTTCGGTCGGCAGATGAGAGGGATCAGCATGGCTGACGTTCTAGACCAACTACTCGATCTGGATCGCTCCCAGCTCGACACCAAGGAGCTCGAAGAGCTGAACCGGGTCGAGCTGCGCGAGTGGCTGGAGTCCCTGGACTACGTCCTCGCCTCCGGCGGGCCGGACCGGGTGATAGAGATCATGGAGCGGCTCGAGACGCACGCGCGCAGGCACGGTGTCGAGCTGCCGCTCGAGGTGACCACTGCTTACGTGAACACCGTGCCGGCCTCCGAGCAGCCCGACTACCCGGGCGACATCGAGCTCGAGCGCAGGATCACGAACCTGATCCGCTGGAACGCGATGGCGCTGGTGGTGCACGCCAACAAGGAGTCGCCGGGCATCGGCGGCCACATCGCCACCTACGCCTCGGCGGCCATCCTCTACGAGGTCGGCTTCAACCACTTCTTCCGCGCCCCCTCCAAGGGCCCGGACGCCGACATGATCTACTTCCAGGGCCACGCCAGCCCCGGCATCTACGCGCGTTCGTACCTCGAGCACCGCTTCAGCGACGACGAGATGAACAACTTCCGGCGCGAGCTGCAGCCCACCAAGGGCATCTCGTCGTACCCGCACCCGTGGCTGATGCCCGACTACTGGAGCTTCCCCACGGTGTCGATGGGCCTGGGGCCCCTCACCTCCATCTACCAGGCGCGCTTCCGGCGCTACCTCGAGGACCGCGGCCTCTACCCGAAGGGCACCGGCAAGGTGTGGGCGTTCATCGGCGACGGCGAGACGGACGAGCCCGAGACCCTGGGCGCCATCCGCGTGGCGTCGCGCGCCAACCTCGACAACCTCATCTGGGTCATCAACTGCAACCTCCAGCGCCTCGACGGACCCGTCTTCGGCAACGGCCAGATCATCCAGGAGCTGGAAGGCATCTTCCGCGGCTCGGGCTGGAACGTCATCAAGGTGGCGTGGGGCTCTGGGTGGGACGAGCTGCTGGCGAACGACCACGAGGGCCACATCATGCGGCGCTTCGAGCAGCTGGTCGACGGCGAGTCGCAGCGCTACGCGGCGTTCGGCGGCCCCGAGCTCAAGGAGCGCTTCTTCAACACCCCCGAACTGCAGAAGATGGTGGAAGGCTGGACCGACGCCGACTTCGCGAAGCTGAACCGCGGCGGCCACGACCCCGTGAAGGTCTTCGCGGCGTTCGACCGCGCCATGAAGCACAAGGGGCAGCCCACCGTCATCCTGGCGCGCACCGTCAAGGGCTACGGCATGGGCACCGCCGGCGAGGCGCAGAACATCACGCACCAGCAGAAGAAGCTCGACGAGAACGAGATGAAGGCGTTCCGCGACCGCTTCAGCCTCCCCATCACCGACGAGCAGATCGCCAACGAGCCGTTCCACAGGCCGCCCGAGAACAGCCCCGAGCACAAGTACCTGATGGAGAGGCGCGAGGAGCTGGGCGGCTTCCTGCCCGCGCGCGTCGTGCAGGCCGAGCCGCAGAAGGCCCCGGCCCGCGAAGATTTCGAGGAGTTCATGACGGGCAGCGGCGAGCGCGAGGTGTCGACCACCATGGTGATGGTCAACGTGCTGCGCCGGCTGCTGCGCGACAAGAGCTGGAAGGACCTCGTGGTGCCCATCGTGCCCGACGAGGCCCGCACCTTCGGCATGGAGGCGCTCTTCCGCCAGATCGGCATCTACTCGCCCGTCGGCCAGCTCTACGAGCCCGTCGACAGCGCGCACCTCATGTACTACAAGGAGTCGGAGGACGGCCAGATCCTGGAAGAGGGGATCACCGAGGCGGGCGCCATGTCGTCGTTCATCGCCGCCGGCACCGCCTACGCCAACTACGGCGTCAACACCGTGCCGTTCTACTTCTACTACTCGATGTTCGGCTTCCAGCGCGTCGGCGACCTGATCTGGGCCGCCGCCGACAGCCACACCAAGGGCTTCCTCGTGGGCGCCACCGCCGGCCGCACCACCCTGGCGGGCGAGGGGCTGCAGCACCAGGACGGCCACTCGCACGTCCTCGCCTACCCCGTTCCGAACCTGCTGGCCTACGACCCGGCCTTCGCCCACGAGATCGCCATCGTCGTGCGCGAAGGGATGCGCCGCATGTACGAGGAGCAGGAGGACGTCTTCTACTACGTGACGGTCTCCAACGAGAACTACGTGCAGCCGCCCCTGCCCGAGCACCTCTCGCGCGAGCAGCTCGAGGAGGGCGTGCTGAAGGGCCTGTACCTCTTCCGCAAGTCGGGCAAGAAGCGCGCCAAGGCGAACGCCCAGCTGTTAGGCTCTGGCACCATCATGAACGAGGTGCTGAAGGCCGCCGACATCCTGGAGAAGGAGTACGGCGTCGCCGCCGACGTCTGGAGCGTCACCTCCTACAAGGAGCTCCACCGCGACGCGCTGCAGGTCGAGCGCTTCAACCGCCTGAACCCCGACGAGAAGCCCCGTACCGCCTACGTGGCCGACGCACTGAAGGGCGCCAAGGGCGTGTTCGTCGCCGCCAGCGACTACATGAAGCTCCTCCCGGACGCCCTGGCACGGCACCTGCCACGCCCGATCGTCAGCCTCGGCACCGACGGTTTCGGCCGCAGCGAGGCGCGCGCCGAGCTGCGCGACTTCTTCGAGGTGGACGCCCGCCACGTCGTGTTCGCTACCCTGACGGCGCTGGCCGAGGACGGCAAGGTCGACAAGGCCACGCTGCTGAAGGCGCGCGAAGACCTGCAGATCGACCCCGACAAGGCCAACCCCTACGTCGACTGAGTCGTCGGCCGAGCTGCCGAACGAGCTGAGAAAGGATCACGCGTGGCGACCGAAGTCAAACTACCGGAGATCGGCGAAGGGATAGAACAGGGCACCGTCGTGGGCGTCCTGGTCAAGGTCGGCGATCAGGTCGAGAAGGACCAGCCGCTCGTCGAGCTGGAGACCGACAAGGCGGTGGTCGAAGTCCCCTCCACCGCCGCCGGCGTCGTATCGAAGATCAACGTCGAGGAGAACCAGGAGGCGGCGGTGGGCTCGGTCCTCGTCGTCATCGACGAGGCGGGCAGCCAGGCCGCGGCCGGTGACGTCGCGCCCGCGGCGGATGGTGGCGCGGACGCGTCCGCCGCCGAACCGACCGACAAGGGCGAGGCCGCCGACGCGATCAAGGCGAGCGAGGACGCCGAAGACGCGGCGCGCGTCGAAGAGCTGGACGAGCGCGCGAAGCCGCCCCGCGAGGGCGCTCCGCCCCGCCCCAGCACCCAGGGCCAGCAGCCCGGGGCCGCCGGCGGGGCCGACGGTCAGTCGGGCCTCGTGCCCGCCGCCCCGTCCGTGAGGCGTCTGGCGCGCGAGCTGGGCGTCGACATCCACCAGGTGAGCGGCAGCGGCGTCATGGGGCGCATCTCGCCCGAGGACGTGCGCGCCTTTGCCAGCGGCACGCCCGCCGCCGGCACCGCCAGCCAGGCGCCCGCGGCACCCGCCTTCACGCTGCCCGACTTCAGCCGCTGGGGCGAGACGGAACGCGAGCCCATGAGCGGCATCCGCAAGGCCACCGTCCGCTCGATGACCACCGCCTGGGGCACCGTGCCGATGGTGACGCACTTCGACAAGGCCGACGTCACCGAGTTCGAGAAGACCCGCAAGCGCTACCAGCCCCACGCCGAGGCCGAGGGCGCGAAGCTGACACCCACCTCCATGCTCCTCAAGGTGGTGGCCGGCGCGCTGCGCAAGTTCCCCGACTTCAACGCCAGCATCGACGTAGAGGCTCAGGAGATCGTCTACAAGCAGTACGTCAACATCGGCGTGGCCGTGGACACCGACGCGGGTCTGCTGGTGCCGGTCGTCAAGGACGCCGACCGCAAGAACATGATCGAACTGGCCGTCGAGCTGGGCGAGCTGGCCGAGAAGGCGCGCGACCGCAAGCTGAAGCCCGACGAGATGCAGGGCGGCAACTTCAGCATCTCGAACCTGGGTGGCATCGGCGGCCACGCCTTCACGCCCATCGTCAACCCGCCCGACGTCGCCATCCTGGGCGTGTCGCGCTCCACCATGGAGCCGGTCTGGGACAAGGAGAAGGCGGAGTTCGTGCCGCGCCTCATGATGCCGCTGGCGCTCACCTACGACCACCGCCTCATCGACGGCGCTGCCGCCGCGCGCTTCCTGCGCTGGGTGTGCCGCGCGCTCGAGGAGCCCTTCCTGCTGGCGCTCGAAGGCTGAGTTACACGACTCCGTAGAGAGTATGGGCCGGCGCACTTCGTGGCGCCGGCCCCGTGGTAGCATCCCCTTTATGGCAGTCGCAGAGCGCGTCTCCGACGGCACGGAGCGCTCCACCAAGCCGAAGGAGCTCCGCGCAGCCGGCCTCGTCAAACGGTACGGCCGGCGCACGGTGGTCGACGGCGTCGACCTCGTCCTGAGGCAGGGCGAGATAGTCGCGCTGCTCGGGCCCAACGGGGCGGGCAAGACCACGAGCTTCTACATGATCGTCGGCTTCGTGCGGCCCAACAAGGGCTCCATCGACCTGGCAGGCCAGGAGATCACCAACTTCCCCATGTACCGCCGCGCCAAGCTCGGGCTGGGCTACCTCGCCCAGGAGCCCAGCGCCTTCCGCCGCCTGAGCGTGAAGGAGAACCTGCTGGCGATCCTCGAGTTCCAGGACCTGTCGGCCGAGGAGCAGGAGGCGCGCGCCACCGCTCTGCTCGACGAGTTCCAGATCGGACACCTGGCCAAGAGCCGCGCCGACACGCTGTCGGGCGGCGAGCGCCGCCGCCTCGAGATCGCGCGCTCGCTGGCGATCGACCCCGACTTCCTGCTGCTCGACGAGCCGTTCACGGGCGTCGACCCGAAGTCGATACGCGAGATCCAGACCATCATCGCCGAGCTGCGCGAGCGCCGCGGCCTCGGCGTCCTGCTGACCGACCACAGCGTCCGCGAGACGCTGGCCATCGCCGACCGGGTCGTGCTGATGTTCGATGGCCGCGTTCGCTTCGACGGCACCCCGGAGGCGTTCGCCGCCGACCCTGACGTGCGCACCTACTACCTCGGCAGCGAGTTCCAGCTCTGAGGTCGTGCGGCACGTGACGGCGGGGGTGACGGAAGCATGACGCTGCTGGTGCTGCTGGTCGTGGTGCTGGTGGTCCTGGCGGGCGGCATCGCCTACCTGGGCGACCGCCTGGGCACCTACGTCGGCCGCCGCCGCCTCAGCCTCTTCGGCGCGCGGCCCCGCACGACGGGCGCCGTCGTGGGCGTCATCGCCGGCATCCTCATCATGCTGACCACCCTGGGCGTGCTGGCCATCGCCTTCCAGAACGCCACCCGCACCCTGCTGAACGTGCAGCGCACGTTGGACGAGCTGAACCAGCTGCAGATCCAGGAACGAGTGCTCAACCAGCGTGTCAACGAGGCGAACGTGCAGCTCGGGGAGCTGCGCGCCCAGCTGGAGCGGGCGCAGGAGACGATCCTGACGGCCGAGCAGCAGCGCGACGCGGCTCTCGAGGCGCGCGACCTCGCCCTGGGCGAGCGCGACGAGCTGGTGGGGCAGCGCGACGAGCTGGTCACTCAGGTGGAGGAGGCCCAGCTGGCCGTGGTGCAGGCGCAGGAGGAACTGCGCGGCGCCGAGGAGCAGCTCGCCGCCACCCAGGACGACCTGACGCAGGCCGAGGAGGCGCTCGGAGCGGCCCGCTCGGACCGCGACCAGGCGCTGGAGC
Source organism: uncultured bacterium (assembly GCA_964625655.1). GTDB lineage: Bacteria > Deinococcota > Deinococci > Deinococcales > Trueperaceae > JAAYYF01. The sequence goes on along the minus strand of CAZVCT010000021.1, from coordinate 11,951 downwards.
AGGCCCAGCAGGCGCGCGTCGACGCGCGCGAGGCGCAGGAGGAGGCTGCCCGGCTCGAGGTGGAGGTCGGGGAGGCGCGCAGCCAGCTGCGCGAGGCGAACGACGAACTGGGCCTGTTGCAGGACGCGCTCGTCGACGTCGAGCTGCGCCTGGCCGAGGCCGAGCAGCAGGTGCAGAGGGCCGGGCTAGCATTGGGAGAAGCCGAAGCGGCGCGACAGGCGGCCGAAGCCGCCCGCGCGGAAGCGGAAGCTGCCCGCGAGGAGGCCCTGGTGGCGCAGGAAGAGGCGCTGGCGGCGCGTGACGCGGCCACCGAGGAGCGCGACGCGGCCCTGGAAGAGAGCGCCGAGCTGGCCGACCTGCTGGCCGACCTCAACGAGGAGGTCGAGGCCCTCGAGGCGAGCACCGAGGAGATGCGCCTGCAGGCACAGTCGCTGCGTGGCGAGAACGATGCGCTGACCGCCAACAACGCCGCGCTGGCCGAGGAGAACGCGCGCATCCAGAACCAGAACCTCACGCTCGCCGAGCTGAACGACAGCCTCGAGGAGCAGATCCGCCAGCGCAACGTGACGGTGCAGGAGCTGCAGGGGACGGTAGGCGAGCTGCGTGACGCCGTCGAGCAGCAGGCGAGCCAGCTCGCGACGCTGCAGCAGGACTACCAGCGCTTCGAGGGGGGCGAGGTCTACTTCGTGAAAGACCAGCTGATCTACTCGGGCGCCATCCACGCCCAGGAGCCGGCTGCCGTGCGCAACGAGCTGGCCGCCTTCATCTCGGACGCCACCGCCTTCGTGGCGCGGCGCGGGGTGGAGCGCATCCGCGTCACGTCGGATCAGTTCAACATGCTCGTCGACGTCATCACCCAGACGCCCGGCTCCGACCTGATCCGCTTCATCTCGCCCAGCAACCAGATCAGCTCGACCATCGACGTGCTCGTGGAGGCGCTCGAGAACAACGAGCTGTTCGAGCAGGGGCAGCTGATCGTCAGCCACCAGCTCCACCTGGGCACGCCCGAGCTGCCTGCCAGCCAGGACGAGATCCGCGCGGCCATCGCCCAGCTGAAGGCCGACGCCGTTCGCAAGCTGCGCCGCGCCGGCCTCGACGACGCTCAGCTGCCCGACTTCGGCCCCGTGACGGAGGAGCTGTTCACCAACATGCTGCTGCGCCTGACGGGCCCCGTGACCATCGGGCTGGTCGCCACCGAGCCCGTGCTGCGGGCCGGGCCCGCGAACCTCGAGCTGCTGATCCTCTACTGAGCCCCGGCCAGCTGGCGCAGGGTCGAACGGCGGGTCCGTGCCCGAGTACTTCCGAGCGCTACGGGGCGGCGTTCTGCTGCTTCAGCAGGTCGCGGATCTCGGCCAGAAGCTTGATGTCGGCGGGCAGTTCCGGTGGCGTCTCTTCCGTCTCCTCGACCGCCTTGCGCTCGAGGCGTTCGCGCACCGAGTTGAAGCCGCGAACGATGAAGAAGAGCACCAGCGAGATCAGCAGGAAGTTGATGACGGTGTTGAGGAAGGCGCCGTACTGGATGACGGGCGCGCCAGCGGCGACGGCGTCGGTGACGGTGGCGTACTGGTCGCGGTCGGCCAGGATGAGGCCGAGGTCGCTGAAATCGACCCCGCCGATCATCAGGCCGATGACGGGCATGATCACCTGATCGACGAGCGACGAGGTGATGCGGCCGAAGGCGCCACCGATGATGACGGCGACGGCCAGGTCCAGCACGTTGCCACGGTTGATGAACTTCTGGAACTCTCTGAGCATCTGTTTGCCTCTGCTTTCCGCCATACCCTATATCTAAAGCACCTGCGCTGCATAACCGAGGCACGCGCGCTGCGCGAGGGATTCAACGATTCCGCCCGGCCCGCGTTAAGCTTGGGGAGTGAGTGACACCAAAGCCGCCACGATCCTGGTCGCCGACGACCTGGAAGGCCAACGCCTCGTTCTGGAGATGCTGCTGAGCGTCGACGGCTACGACGTGACGACCGTAGAGGACGGCAAGGCCGCCCTCGAGTACCTGAAGACCAACACCCCCGACCTTGCCATCCTGGACGTGATGATGCCGTTCCTGACGGGGATCGAGGTGTGCGACCGCATGAAGCGGATCCCGCGCCTCCGGCACGTGCCCGTGATAATCCTGACCGCCATGCGCGACGCCGAGACGGTGGAAGCCGCCAAGGCGCACCGTGCTGACGAGGTCATCCACAAGCCCCTCGAGGGCAAGGACTTCCGCAACACGGTAAGGCGCCTGATCGCGCAGGGCGCAGCGGAGCGGGAACGCAGAGCGGCCGAGGGCTGACGCCTCTCAGCGGTCCTGCCGCGCCGCCCGCTGCCTGAACGCCTCGTAGAGCACCACCGCGCCCGCCACCGAAACGTTGAGGCTGTCAGCCAAGCCCGCCCGCATCGGGATGGCCACGCGCCTGCTCGCGCGCTCCAGCCACCAGTCGGGCAGGCCGTCGTGCTCGGCGCCCAGCAATAGCGCCACGCCGCCCGTGAGGTCGGTATCCCACAGGGGCAGCGCCCCGTGGGGGCTGGTGGCCACCAGCTCGAGGCCCGCCCGCTCGAGGGCGGCCAGCACCTCCTCGCGGCTCCCGCTGGCGGCCGGAACCGAGAAGACGCTCCCCATGCTGGCGCGGATCACGTTGGGGTTCTCGAGGTCGGTTCCGCCGCCTTCGCCCCCCACCCCGGCCACGAAGAGCGCGTCGACGCCCACGGCGTCGGCGGTGCGCATCAGCGCGCCCAGGTTGCCCGGCTTCTCGAGGCCGTCGAGCACGACGACGAGGGAGCCGGGCGCGATGGGCACGTCGGCCGGGGTACGAGCCGCGCTCCTCGCCAGCAGCGCCACGCCGTCCGGCGCCTCGCGCAGGCTCAGGCGCGCGAAGGCGGCGGCCGAGAAGGTGACCGTCTCGGAACCCGCCTCCTCGAGGCGCGCGCGCAGCGCCTGCACCCGCCTGGGCTCACGCACGAGTTCGGGCGCCAGCAGCAGCTGCGAAGCGGGAACGCCACCCGCCAGCGCCCGCTCCGACTCGCGCAGGCCCTCGATCAGGAACCGGCCCGTCTGGAGGCGGCCCCGGCGCTCCTTCAGCCGGGCAAGCTCCTTGACGTACGCGTTCGCAGGGCTCTCGAGATGTCTGCTGGGCATGCGACCGATGATACGGGGCTCGGGGCGCTGGCGGTTCTCGGTAGACTCGCGGCATGAGCAGCAGCCGCAACCTGATCGGTCCCGAGGAGCTGATCGCGCGCTTGGACGACCCCGAGCTGCGCGTCGTCGACGCCCGCTTCGAGCTGAGCGACCCCGCCTACGGTGCGGCCGCCTACGCCGAGGGTCATGTGCCGGGAGCCGTTCACCTGGACCTGGACGAGGACCTGTCGGCGCCCCCGGGCGTCCACGGCGGCCGGCACCCCCTGCCCGACATGACCGAGCTGGTGAGCAAGCTGAGCCGGCTTGGCATTGGGCAGCAGCACGAGGTGGTGGTCTACGACCAGAGCGGCACGATGTTCGCCGCGCGCGCCTGGTGGCTGCTGCGCTACGCCGGCCACGACCGCGTCAGGGTGCTGGACGGCGGGTTGGCGGCCTACCTGGCCGCCGGCGGACCCATCACCACCGCTGTGCCGAAACATGCACCGGCCGAGTTCACCCTGCTGCGCCGGCCCGAGATGCTGGTCGGCATGGAGCGCGTGCGCGAGTCGCTGGGCGACGACCGCGTCCTGCTGGTCGACGCGCGCGCGCCGGAGCGCTACCGCGGCGAGGTGGAGCCCCTGGACCCGAAGGCCGGCCACATACCGGGCGCCGTCAACCGCTTCTTCCAGGACTCCCTGGAGGGCGGCCGTTTCCGGAGCGCCGAGGAGCTGGCCAAGGCGCTGGAGCCCGCCCGAGACGCCGACGAGGTCATCGTCTACTGCGGCTCGGGCGTCAGCGGCGCCCACCTGGTGCTGGCGATGGAGGAGGCGGGCTACGAGGGCGCGAAGCTGTACGCGGGCTCGTGGAGCGACTGGTCGAGCTACGACGAGCTGCCCGTGGCCACGGCCGACGAGGGGTAGGCAGGAACCAAAGCCCCGGCGGTGGGGACGTCCGTTGCGAGTATCATGTCCGGGTCGATGCAAGAGCAGACGGAACCGCCTACGCATCATGAAGCCGGGCTGTGGGGCCAGTACTTCGAGCGGGCGCCCTTCGGCCTGGTGCTGGTGCGCGTCATCCGCCGTGACGATGGACGGGTAGACGACTTCGAGTGGCTGGCGCTGAACCCGGCCGCCGCCGGGGCGTTGTCGTTGGCGCCGGGCGAACTGGTGGGCGAGCGCGTGCGAGGGGCGCAGCCGCGCCGGATCGACAGGCGTATCTTCCGCAACCTGCTCCGCGCGGCGCAGAAGGGCAAGGTCGTCGAGTTCGAGCAGCCGGTCCCCACGGGCGGTACGGAGGCGGCCGGCGCGCCGCACAGCGCGCTCCCACCGGAGCGGGACGATGTCGCCTGGTACGCCGTCACGGTCGTCCCGCTGGCGGAAGACCATCTCGTCGTCCAGTTCCGCAGCATCGCCTACTACAAGAACGTGTTGCGCGAGGCCGTCGACCTGGCCAACCGGGACGACCTCACCGGCCTGGCCAACCGCCGCCACCTGAAGGCGCGCTTCTGGGTGCTGCGGCGGCGCGCCGTGCCCATGACGGTGCTGTACTTCGACCTCAACGGCTTCAAGGCCGTGAACGACACCTACGGCCACGAGGTCGGCGACCGGGTGCTGACCATCATCGGTCACCGGCTGCGCGACAACGTCCGTCCCGACGAGATCGTGGCGCGCCTGGGCGGCGACGAGTTCGCCGTGCTGCTGGCCGGCTCCGACGCCGAGGCCGCCGAGCGCGTCACCCAGCGGCTGCGGGCGGTGCTGGAAGAGCCGATCGGCTTGCCGCAGGGGGTCGTGCAGCTGAGCGCCAGCATCGGTGCAGCCACGTCGCCTGGAGATGCCGACTCGTTCGAGGCCCTGCTCAGCCAGGCCGACCAGCGGATGTACCGCGAGAAGCGGAACCGCCTGATCGCGCGTTAGAAGCGCGAAGGTGCGCTGAGGGGCGCGGGGAGCCTCGGCTTGTCGGCGCCTGGCAGCGCGCCCCCGCCGCTCCTCTCAGTTGGGTTTGGCCTCCGGCTCGGCATCGACGCCCGGCGGCACGCGGCGGTAGAGGTCGACCGGGGTGCGCGCCTTCCTGGCCCGCATGTTGAGCACCTCCACGAGGATGCTGAAGCCCATGGCGAAGTAGATGTAGCCCTTCGGGATGTGCTGGCCGAACGCTTCCGCCACGAGCGACGTACCGATCAGCAGCAGGAACGACAGCGCCAGCATCTTGATGGTCGGGTGCTTCTCGACGAACTCGGCGATGGGGTTGGCGGCCAGCATCATCACGCCCACGGCGATGACGACGGCGATGACCATCACGGCGATGTCGTCGGCCATCCCCACCGCCGTTATCACCGAATCCACCGAGAAGACGATGTCCAGCAGCACGATCTGGGTGATCACCGAAGCGAAGCTCGCTGGGCGGCGCGGCCTGTTGTCCTCGTGAGGGCCCTCGAGCCGCTCGTGGATCTCCTGCGTGGCCTTGAACAGCAGGAACACCCCGCCCAGCAGGAACACGAGGTCGCGGCCCGTGATCTCGCGGCCGAAGATCTCGAACAGCGGGGTGGTCAGCTGCGCCAGGAAGCCGATGAAGAACAGGAGGCCGATGCGCGTGAACATCGCCAGCCCGAGTCCGATGAGCCGGGCGCGCGACTGCTGCTCCTCGGGCAGGCGCGACGAGAGGATGGAGATGAAGACGATGTTGTCGATGCCAAGTACGATCTCGAGGACCGTCAGGCTGGCGAGCGCTACCCATGCTTCGGGGCTGCTGATCCATTCCATGGGCGTCATTATGCTGCCGCCCGGGCGCCCGGGCGGCGCTGCCGCCACCGGGCGCCCTCGTTACGGTCCTAGTCGACGTCGCGGCGGAGGAAGCTCCAGTAGAGGAGGGCCCCGAAGACGAGCGCGTAGCCGGCCATCACCAGGGCAGCATGCGGCACGGTGATGCCGGCGCCCACCAGGTTGCCGAAGGTCCCCATCTCGCCCGTCACGTCGCCCAGCTCGGCGCCGAACTCAGCGATGAGGCCGCTGACGGGCTTGCGTGACGGAGCGTAGAGGTTGGCCGTGAAGAAGTAGTCGGGCAGCGCCTCCCAGGCGTTGCGGAGGCGGAGCGCCTGGAAGATGGCGTTGATGCGGTTCAGGGGCTGCAGCTGCGTGATGGTGGATATCAGGCCGTAGATGGCCTCGAGCATCGTGGGGAGGAAGAGCACCATCACCACGCCCAGCACCCCCGAGCGCACGACCATGATGAGCAGGAACGCCAGCAGCACCGGCGCCAGCAGGAACGCCCACTGCGTGAGGTAGAGGCCGATCAGGCTGGCCCACTCGCCGCCACCGACGGCGGTGGGGAGGAAGAGCGTGCCCAGCGCGCCGAACAGGGCGCCCGACAGCGCGGCCCCCAGCAGCAGCGTGCCCAGCGTCAGCATCGCCACGACGATCTTGCCGCTGATGACGGCCACGCGGCTAGGCTGCACCACCAGCACCGTCTTCCACATGTTCTGGCTGCGCTCGTCGCCTATCAGCAAGGCGGCCACGAGCGTCACGGCGACGATGTAGAAGGTGGGGCTCATGAACGAGGGCCCGACGAGCATGAGGCGAGCCATGCCGAACGGCGAGGCCAGCTGCTGCATCGCACCGTCGACGGTGCCCGCGTCGTTGGCGAACGAGTCGCCCAGGTTCACGAAGAGCGTCCGCGCCACGATCAGCACGAGCACCGGCAGCACCACCCAGTAGAGGGCGGCCAACACGTAGACGCGGCGCTTGCGCCACATCTTGAACCACTCGGCGCGCACGACGTTCATGAGGGCGCTCACGACGGCCTTCCTTCCACGCCCACCAGGCGCAGGTACGCGCTCTCGAGGTCGTCGGCGTGCCGGGTGGCGGACGTCACGCGCACGCCTTCACCCGCGAGCCGGAACATCAGGTCGTCGGCCTCGGCTTCTGGCACCTCGACCTCGACACCTTCTGGGCCCTGCGCCTTCGCTTCGTAGCCCAGCCGCGCCAGCGCCTCGAGCAGCCCCGCGCGGTCGCTGGCCTTCAGCACGAAGCGGGCCACCTGCCCGCCGGCCTGCGCGAGGAGCTGCGTCAGGGTGCCGTCGAAACGAAGGACGCCCTTGTCGATCGCCAGCACGCGGTCGACCAGCTTCTCGACCTCCGAGAGGATGTGGCTGGAGATGAGCACGGTGGCGCCGGCCTGCGCCACCTGCCGCAGCGATTCGCGGAACTCGGCGATGCCGGTGGGGTCGAGGCCGTTCGTGGGCTCGTCCAGCAGCAGCACCTGCGGCCGCCAGAGCAGCGCCCGCGCCAGCGCTAGGCGCTGCCGCATGCCCTGCGAGTAGGCCTTCACCCTCTTCTCGGCGGCGTTCTCGAGCTTCACGAACTCCAGCGCCTCGTCCACGCGGCCCGCCGGCACGTCGCCGTGCAGCAGGGCGGCGTGCCGCAGGTTGTCGCGCCCGCTCATGTAGGGGTAGAAGCTGGGCTCCTCGATCATGGTGCCCACCTCGCGCAGCGTGGGGCCCGGCACGGGTCGCCCCAGCACCGCGGCGCGGCCGGAGGTGGGGCGCACGAGGCCCGCCAGCATGCGCAGGGTGGTCGTCTTGCCGGCGCCGTTCGGGCCGACGAAGCCGACGATCTCGCCGGCCTCGATCTCGAAGTCGATGTCGCTGACGGCGACGGCGCGGCCGTAGCGCTTCGTGAGGTCGTAAGCAGCGATCGCGGTCATCCGCGTCCCTCGGCCACAAGGATCAGGTCCATTCGGCTCTCTCCGCTCTGGTCATCAGGTCCACTATTACCGCTCGCGGGTCCTTGCGTTCGAACACCACCCGGTAGACCTCGCGGCTGATCGGGAGGTCGAGGCTGCGGGCGAGCTCGCTCTCCTGCACGGCCTTCACGGTCGGGATCCCCTCGGCCGTCAGGTCGCTGGCCTCGAGGTCCTCGAGGGTCGCGCCCTGCGCCAGCCGGACCCCGGCCTGGTGATTGCGCGACCGGGCGCTCGAGCAGGTGGCCACCAGGTCGCCGAGGCCGGCCAGCCCGTAGAAGGTACGGACGTCGCCGCCCAGCGCCGCCCCCAGGCGCACGAGTTCGGCGAGCCCCCGCGTCATGAGGCTGGCGCGGGCGTTCTCGCCCATGCCGAGGCCGTCGCTCATGCCGGCCGCCAGGGCGATGACGTTCTTGAGCGCTCCGCCCGCCTCGACGCCGGCCACGTCGCTGCTCGTGTAGAGCCGGAAGCTGGGCTGCTGCATGAGCCGCTGGACGCGCTGCGCGAGCGCCGGGTCGTCGCTGGCTACCGTGGTGGCGGCAGGCAGGCCGGCGGCCACCTCACCGGCGAGGTTGGGCCCCGACAGCGCCGCGAAAGGTGCGCCCGGCAGCTGCTCTGCCACCACCTCGCCGATGCGCTTCAGGCTGCCCACCTCGAGCCCCTTGGAGCAGCTGACCACGGGGGCGGAGAAGCCGAGGCGCGCCAGCTGTTCGGCCAGGCTGCGGATGCCGCGGGTGGGCACGACGACGAACGCCAGGGAAGCGCCGTCCACTGCCGCTGCCAGGTCGCCGGTGGCCTCGAGCGACCGGGGCAGCTTCAGGTCCGGAAGGTACTCGCGGTTGACGCGCTCGGTCTGGATGGCACGCGCCTGCTCTTCGCGGTGCGACCAGAGCCGCACCCGGTGCCCGTTGCGCGCCAGAAGCCAGGCGATCACGGTGCCCCAGGAGCCCGCTCCCAGGACCGCGACGTCGGCTGGATCTGCAGTCTGCGACATGGCAGAAGCGTACCAGGGGTGGTATCTTCGGGGTCGGCGCCGGGCGTAAGTGTACGGCGCCGCGCCGTTGGGGACGCCCCGGCGCGCAGGAGGAAAGATGCCCGTATACGTCTATCGCAACCTGGTCACCGGAGAGACCTTCGAGCTCGAGCAGAGGATCACGGAGGATGCCCTTACGGCGCACCCCGAGACCGGCGAGCCTGTCAAGCGGCTCATCCAGCCGGTCGGGATCGCGTTCAAGGGCTCGGGCTTCTACGTCAACGACTCGCGCGGCTCCTCCAAGCCCGCCGGTTCCGGCAAGAGCGAGCCGGCCAAGAGCGAACCGGCCAAGAGCGAGTCGAGCAAGAGCGACTCCGGCAGCACGAGCAGCGCCGGCGCTTCCGCCGACTGAACCCGGCCCACTACTCGAAGCGAACCTCGAACAGCGCCGGCCACAGCTTGCCGGTCAGCAGGAACACGCCCCGCTCTTGGTCGTAGGCGATGCCGTTGAGAACGGCGTCGCGGCTCGTGATGCCGAGCGACCGCCGGAGCGGGGCGGCGTCCATCACGGCCTCGACGCGGCCATCCGCCGGGTCGATCCGCAGGATCTCGTCCGTCAGCCACACGTTCGCGTACACCTTGCCGTCCACACACTCGAGCTCGTTGAGACGCGGCACGAGCTGCCCGTCCAGGGCAACCTGAACGCGGCTTCGCACCTCGAAGGTGTCGGGGTCGCGCTCGAAGAGGGTGGCGCTGCCGTCGGTCATCCAGAGCGAGCTGCCGTCGTAGCAGAGGCCCCACCCTTCGCCCGCGTAGCGGATCTCGCCCAGCGGCTCGAAGGTGTCCAGGTCGTAGCGGAAGAGCACGCCGCTCTGCCACGTCAGCTGCCACAGCTCGCCGTCGACCAGCTCGAGGCCCTCCGCGAAGTGAGGGGCGGGCACGTCGCGCTGCCGCAGCACGGCGCCGCTCTCGAGGTCGACCTGGCGGAGGCTGGAGCGGCCCACCAGGCCCGTGCTCTCGTACAGGTAGCCATCTGCGAGGAGCAGCCCCTGGGTGAACGCCAGCTCGTCGTGCGGGTGGCTGGTGAGCACCGTAACGCCCAGCCGCTCGGCTGGCCGCTCGCCGCATGCCACGAGCGCGAGGCTGACGAGCCAGAGCGCCACGGCGGCGCGGGCGAGACGCCGCGCGGGGTCTCCCAGCCCGGTCACAGCGCACTCTCGGGCGAGGCCAGCAGGTCGGCCACCGCGTTCCACACGGCGTCGGCGACACCGTCCTCGTGGTCGGCAGCGTTTATCACCACCCAGCTGGCGTCCCCCTCGGCCTGGGCCAGGAAGCCGCGCCGCACGCGCTGGTGGAAGTCGAGCCCGGCTGCCTCCAGCCGGTCCTGATCCGAGCGGGCGGCCGCCCGCTTCAGCCCCTCTACGGGGTCCAGGTCCAGCAGGAGGGTGCGGTCGGGGCGCAGCCCGCCGGTGGCGTGGCGGTTCAGGTCGTGCACCAACGAGAGGTCGAGGCCGCGGCCGTAGCCCTGATACGCGACGCTGGCGCCCGTGAAGCGGTCGCTTATGACGTCGGAGCCCGTTTCGAGCGCCGGCCTCACGACCTCCTCGACGTGCTGCGCCCGGGCCGCCGAGTAGAGGAGGAACTCGGACAGGGGCGCGATCTCGAGCCGCGGGTCGAGGAGGACGCTGCGCATCGCCTCGCCGGCGGGCGTGCCGCCGGGTTCGCGCGTGATGAGCGGCCGGCGTCCGAGGCCCTCCAGGCGGCGGGCGAGCCGCGCCAGCTGGGTCGACTTGCCGGCCCCCTCGGGTCCCTCGAAGACGATGAACCGGCCGCGGCGCTGCATCAGAGTCCTGTGGGGAGGAGGATGAACTCGGTCGTGAGGCCGAACTCGTCCTCGAGCCGGCTGGCCAGCAGCGTCACCCCGACCGTCTCCGTCATGTAATGGCCCGCGAAGATCGCGTTGATGCCCAGCTCGAAGGGGTGATGGAAGACCTCGTGCTTGGGCTCGCCGGTAAGGAAGGCGTCGAGGCCCTGCTCGGCGGCCGTGACAACGTCCCAGGCGGCGCCGCCACTGACGATCCCGAGGCTGCGCACGATGCTCGGGCCACCGGCCTGCACCATCACCTGCTCGCCCAGCTGCTTCTCGATCTCTTCGGCCAGCACCCTGATCGCCTTCGGCTCCTCGAAGACGCCCTTGACGCCGATGGGCATCCCCTTGAACTCGCCGAACGGCTGCAGCTCCTTGAGGCCCAGGATCGGCGCCAGTCCCCAGTTGTTGCCTACCTCGCGGTGAGCGTCCAGGGGTATGTGGGCCGTGTAGAGCGAGAGGTCGTTGTCGAGCAGGAACTTCACGCGCTCCCTGTGCATGCCCGTGATGGCCAGGGGCTGCCCCCAGAAGAGGCCGTGGTGGGTGATCAGCATGTCGGCGCCGTTGGCGGCCGCCTGCTGGAAGGTGTTGAGGCTGGCGTCCACCGCCACGGCCACCTTGGTGACCTCCTCCGAGCCGGCCACCTGCAGGCCGTTCAGCGAGGGGTCGGCCCTATAGGTGCCGATGTCCAGGTAGTCGTCGAGCCAGGCTACGAGTTCGTCGCGCTTCATGCCCCAAGCGTACCGCCTGCCGGCGCCGGGCGCGGCCCGCCATGGTCCGCGCCCCATGTGCGCTCGCTGGCACCTTATGGCCGGGTCCATATATAGGCCCAGACCTGGAAGAGCCCCGCGCACCGACCGCATGTAGCCTGGGGCTTGACATGCCTCGGCCCAGGGGAGTACTATTTCTTTTGCGCCTGCAAGAGGCCCTAACGGGTCGCAGGCCGAGTTCCTTGAAAACCTGGTTGCAGAGAAAACCTGTAAATTCCTTTACCCAAATACCACTCCTGCTTCGGCAGGGGCCTTTCGGTGAGACGGATCCGGGGTTCGCAAGAGCATCGGTGAAGCCGCTGAAGGGCAGGGGTTGACAAGGGTTCCGGTAATCGGGCATAATAGGTATTCGCGCCTCAGGGCGCGGGAACCTTGAAAACCTGGTTGCAGAGAAAACCTGTCAACAACTTCCAGTGAAACCAAAGGTCCGTCAGAACCATAATCTGACATTGTCTTGGAGAGTTTGATCCTGGCTCAGGATGAACGCTGGCGGTG
>CAZVCT010000020.1:30708-32039 GCA_964625655.1 uncultured bacterium | reverse complement strand
AGCCGCGGCACGTCAGCGGGGGTGAGGTTCCTTCGCACTGTTCTCGTCCGGCCGTCAAAACAGCGTCAAAGCCGCCGCGCGGCGCCTCGGCACGGCGCCGCCACTGGGCGGGGCATCGCCCGGCCCGCCGGCCTGCGCCCCACGGCCGTCCTGCTAAGCTGTGTCGTCATGGCGAAGATGAAGGCTCTCCCCACCCAGGCCGAGGATTTCAGCGGCTGGTACAACGACATCGTCTACCGCGCGGACATGGTCGACCTGGGCCCGGTGCGCGGCACGATGATCATCAAGCCCTACGGCTACTCGCTCTGGGAGAACATCCAGAAGGACCTCGACGCCATGTTCAAGGCGACGGGTCACGAGAACGTCTACTTCCCGATGCTCATCCCCATGAGCTTCTTCCAGAAGGAAGCCCAGCACGTCGAGGGCTTCGCGCCCGAGCTGGCCATCGTGACGCACGCGGGCGGCAAGGAGCTCGAAGAGCCGCTGGCCATCCGCCCCACCTCGGAAACGATCATCGGCGAGGCGTACAGCCGCTGGGTGCAGAGCTACCGCGACCTGCCGCTTCTGTACAACCAGTGGGTGAACGTGATGCGCTGGGAGCTGCGCACGCGGCCGTTCCTGCGCACCACCGAGTTCCTCTGGCAGGAGGGGCACACCGCCCACGCCACCGCCGACGAGGCGCTGAGCGAGACGCGCCTGATGCTCACGACCTACGCCGACTTCGCCGAGGAGTACGGCGCCATCCCCGTCATCCGCGGCGAGAAGACCGAGGGCGAGCGCTTCGCCGGCGCCATCATGACCCTGACCATCGAGGCGATGATGCGCGACGGCAAGGCGCTGCAGTCGGCCACCAGCCACTACATGGGCGAGAACTTCGCGCGCGCCTTCGACATCACCTTCAACGACGTGAACAACGAGCAGGCGTACGCCTTCACCACGTCGTGGGGCCTCTCCACGCGCTTCATCGGCGCGATCATCATGACGCACGGCGACGACAAGGGCCTCATCATGCCGCCGAAGCTGGCGCCCCACCAGGTCGTGGTGCTGCCCATCTACCGCGCCAACGACGAGGGCGCGAAGGCGGGCGTCATGGCCGAGGTCGAGCGCGTGGCCGCCGCGCTGCGCGAGCAGGGCGTGCGCGTGAAGGTCGACGATCGCGAGGGCCTGAGCCCCGGCCGCAAGTTCAACGAGTGGGAGCAGAAGGGCGTGCCCCTGCGCATCGAGATCGGCCCGAAGGACCTCGAGCAGGGCGTGGCGCAGCTGGCCGACCGCCTGACGGGCGAGAAGGAAGCGGTGACGCTGGGCCAGGTGGCCGCGCGCGTGCCCGCGGC
>CAZVCT010000020.1:27780-30608 GCA_964625655.1 uncultured bacterium | reverse complement strand
CGCCGCACGCTGAAGGCGCAGGCCTCGATCCTGCGCCTGGCGCTGGGCGCCGGCGTGCAGGTCAGCTTCGGCGAGGGGCGCCGCGCCGCCGACGTGGCGATGGTGCTTCTGAAGGGCGAGCGCTCGAAGGTGCTGTCGCTGCCCACGCAGCTGGAAGAGGAGCTGGGCCTCGACGTCCACATCGTGCGCAGCACCTTCGCGGGCAGCACCTTCGAGCTGCTGCTCGTGTTCACCGAGCCGCTGGAAGAGCAGCCGATGCGCTCGCCCGAGCGCCGCGCCGCCCTGCGCCTGCAACTGGAGCGCCTGGAGCGCCGCGAGTCGGAGGAGAGCGCCGACCTGCTCGACACGGACGATCAGAGCTGAGGCTCACTCCACGGACACGAGGGTGGCCCTGATCGTCACCGTGCCGGTGGGCTGGGCCTGCTCGGTCACGCTCTGCAGCAGCCAACCGGTCCGGCGGTCGTAGACGAACGTCTTGCGCTCGGCGTTGCTCTGTTCGGCGATGACCACGACAGCGTCGTCCACATGAGTGACCGTGGCGCGTATGCCCGTTACCGGGTCGACGTCCAACGTCACGCCCGCTTGCACGCCGTTCAGCAGCGTCGGGGTCGCGTAGAAGCCGCCGTGGCCGGCGGCCACGACGACGTCGCTCGACTCGGAGGTCGAGTACGTGCCCGTCAGCTGGTCGGGCACCTGTAAGGTCGTGTGCGCCACCGCCCACATGTTCGTGCGTTGGCCGAGGCGCATCTCGTATAGGCAGGGCGTCTCCATGGCCCCGAGCCCCGGCAGCGCCAGCGAGTAGGAGCACTCGTACACGAGCCTGTTCGCCTGGAGCACGTGCGTCGGCAGCTCCTCGACCGCGCCCAGCCCCGGCATGAGGCGGGCGCCCAGCAGGCGTGTGTACGAGAGGTGCGAGCTCCCCGATCCCGGCGTGATGGTGTTGTTCGCCGAGATCGTCGGCACGGCGGCGCCCTGGGTCTTGCCGCTGCCGATCACGAACAGGCCCGTGGCGGCGTCGAAGGTGCTGCTGACGGTGCCGCTGCTAACGGACGTGATGAGGGTGACGGCATCGAACGTCATGTCGCCGAGCGTGTAGGGGCCGGTCAGCACGCGAACGCCTGCGGACTCCTGGGTGCGCATCCCGTTCAGGACGCCCGGGCTCATCCAGTAGTCGGAGCACGAGCCGCCCGTCGACACCGAACCGCCGGTCGCCGCGGTGGTGATCATGCCGGTGGAGTACTCCAGCATGTAGGACGTGAAACGCGCCACGCACGTCTGACCGTCCAGGTAGAGGATGTCGACGTTGGTGAAGCCCTGCCCAGCCGCCGTAGGCACCTCCTCCTGACCGATCGTCTTGCCGGTGTTCGGGTCTTCCCAGCAGTTCTCGACCGCCGGATCGCAGTTCGGCTTGAGGACCGCTCGTTGGTTGGTGCCCCGTATGGTGGCGCTGGACGAGTAGAAGGTGGCGCGCATCCCGGTCTGGACAGCCGGCACTCCGGCTAGCTGGCCGAACGCGGACCCGATGACCAGAACCAGGGCGAGGACGAGAGCGAAGCGGACGCCTCGAAGCAAACTGTTCATCATGGTCCTCCTCGGGCCGGAGCACGGGAAAGTGGCCCCGTGCCGGTTCCAAGGCATCGTGGCTGCGCCCGTATTAAGTCCGGCTTAAGAGGCGTCCTCCCAGACTTGTGCCGAGGTGATGCCATGAAGCGTGGGCAAGGTCTGCGGATATGGCTGGCTGCGGCGGTCGTGGCCATGTGTGGAAGCGCGTTCGGTCAGGGCGATTGGCGGCCGGTGTTCACGGAAGCGTTCGGGGACGACGCACATCCTCTGTACGTGATGGCCGGGGTCATCGCGTTCGGTGAACAGCCCGACACGCCGTTCGTCGCCAGCCTGGGCGAGGGCGGACTCGTCCTCGAGAACGGCACCGATCCGTCGGTGCTGCGTTACTACTTCGTCGAGCCCCGGCATGCCGGGCCCTGGGAGCAGGCCGGCGGGGCGCCGGTCGCGGCGTCCGTCGCCGTCAGGGGCCAGTACGGCGAGGCGCCGGGCGCCGGTCTGATCTACGGCGTCGAACCGTCCACGCGCCGGTTCTACGCGTTCGTCCTCACCGGGGGCCAGGGCTACGGGATCTTCGTGCTGGACGAGCAGGGCTACAGGCCGCTGGTCACAGGAGAGTCGGCGCACGTCAGCCCGGACGCCACGAACGAGCTGGTGGTGCTGCCGGACGGCGGCCGCCTGCACTTCGTCGTCAACGGCGAGCTCGTCGACACGCTCGACACGGCAGCTCAGCCAGGTGGGCCGGCCGGGAACGGGATCGGCCTGCTGGTCGCGGGCTCCGGCCGCTGGGTGTTCGACGACTTCGAGGTCCACGTCCGATGAGGGTCCTGGTCTTCACGGCCCTGGTGATGCTCTGTCTGGTGGCGGCGTGCGCCCCGGCGCCCGGCCGCGCCACGGTCCGCTACGCTGCCGAGCCCCGGGCGGTCATCTCCGCACTGGCCCAGCGTGCCCCCAGCTTGCCCCCGCCTGACGGCTACAACCACTTCAGCATCGAGACGATCAACGACTCGAGCGTGACGCTGCGCTCCGACCCCGTCACGGGCCTAGGCATCCTGGGGTTCGTCGCCGGCGTCCCCACGGAGCCGGCGCGGATCACCGTCAGCACCTTCGGCGACGGCGCCGAGACCATCGTCGCGATCAGCGTGTTCCCCAACCGCCTGGATGGGCTGTACGACGAGGTGGTCGCGCTCCTCGACCAGGCGCTGGGCCGCACCCAGCAGCCGGGCGGCACCCTCTCGCTGCCGGGTGGCGGGTCGATCACTCCGCCA